>CASEAH010000073.1 GCA_949285935.1 uncultured Oscillospiraceae bacterium | reverse complement strand
CTTTCGGCCCCAATACGGTAGGCGCGGCGGAATCGGCTTTCCCCAGGCGGACAAGGACCTCACAGTTCCGGTCAAATACGGTGGAAAATACACCCATGTTTACCGAGGCGGAGCGGGCGATGCTCTCCTCTGATTTCTTCCAATACGATGTTGTGAGTGAGCGCCAGAGTATGGCGGAGGCACGGCAGAGGCTGGATACAGACTTTGATGGGGAGGTGAGGGACCTCCCGGAAAAGGCTTATTTTGACGGAACGGACGTTGACACGGCTATGGGAATTGCTGAGCGTTTTGGAGCAGAAGCAGCCGGGGCAGGCCCCAACAGTCCCGAGGCAGAGCGATTTGTCAAATGGGTAAAAACCACTCAGGAGCGCATGACAGATGCCGGGCAGGCCATACAGGCACTGGCTAAGTATACCCGGACGGCCGAGGGAGCGGCGGTAAAGGCACAGCAAGTGGTCGACAGGGTTCGGCGGGATCTTATAAAAGAGCGCCCCAACCAGGCAAAGCAGCTGGCAAAATCCATGGAACTTTCCACGGCTGAAATGATGGATATCTATAACTTCCATAAAAAGGCCATGGAGTATCCTGAGGGGAGCTATGAGCGCGCCATGTGGTGCGCCAAGGCAGATAAGATCGTAGGAAATAAAATTCCAAAGACGTTCAAAGATCAATTTATCACCTTTCTTATGGACTCCATGCTGGGAAGCCTCCGAACCCTTATTACCCGCAACGCCGGGGGCAACCTGATGTTTGCGATCCCGGAAACCATCAAACAATATCCGGCAGCGGGTTTGGACGCCCTGGTTTCCCTTGCCACCGGAACGCGCACAAGGACGGCGCCAAACGCGGAGAAACTGGCGGCCTACCTGAACGGTTTGAAAACCGGCGCCAGGGAGGCCTGGACCGATTACCGGGAAGGCGTAAGCACCCAATCCGGCAACTATATCCCGGATGTGGAAGTGGGGGCCAGAATGAACGCCAAAGCGTTCTCTGACGGTACCTTCATCGGGCATCTTGCAAATGAGGCGGACAGGCTGGTAGGGGCGATGCTGTCTCTGGGCGACCGTCCTTTTTTCCAGGCGGCTTATAACCAGCGGATGGTGGAGCTGAGGCAGATCAAAGAAATGGCGATGCTGGGAGGCAAGGTGGACGGGCAGGTGTTCGATGAGTCAAACTTTGACGCACTGGCCCCGGTACTTGCCAAAATGGACGCGCTGGAAGCCACCTTCCAGAACAAGGGAATCATGCCGGAGGCGTTCCGTGCTCTCAAAACCGGTGTGGACAAGGTTGGGGAAGCGATGACGGGGGTCGGCATTGCGGGCCAGTTTTCGATGCCCTTCACCAATACGACGGGCAACCTCTTTGTCCGAAACATTGAGTACACGCCATTCGGAGCAGTGAAAAACGCGGTAAAAACTGCAAAAGAACTGCACCAGGGGACCTTTGACCAGAGACGGTTTGTTGACGAAACAGCCCGGAACCTGGTGGGCTCTGCTTTGTTCTTTGCAGCGGGCGCTTTGTTCAAGGCGGGATTTATCACGGGCGATCTGGACGATGACAAGGACAAACGGGCGGCGCAGTACGCAGTAGGGATGCAGCCCAACGCGATCAAAATCGGGGATTCTTATTATTCCTACGACTGGATTCCTGTCCTTGGCCCCTCCTTGTCCGCAGGAGCGGCCTTTGCCAGGGCGTGGGAGGATGAGGACAACCCCCTGCTTTCAGGGGTTGGAGCGGCCTTCAGAACCGCTATGGAGACATCTGCCCTGCAAGGCCTTACCCGGATGCTGGGTGGACAAAACCTTGCCAGCAGCGTAGCCGACACAATGCTGGGAGGTACGAGTCAGGCGGTCCCCTCCATCGTGCGGCAGGTGGCCAACGCCACCGACCAATACCAGCGGCAGACCTATGACCCCAACCCCGTGAAAGATCAGATGAACTATGTGGCCAGCAGCATCCCCGGGCTGAGGCAGCTCCTGCCCATAAAGACTGATACCTCCGGCCGGCCAGTTGAACAAAACCAGGGGCGCGGGATGGCGTCCAGGTTTTTTGAAAACCTGATCTCTCCCGGCAAGCTGACTACGCTGAGGGAGGACCCTGTGTATGATGAGGCGTTCCGCCTGTCTGAGACGATTGATGGCGACCTGAAAAATGTGGCCTTCCCCAGAGTAGCGGAAAAGACATATGAAGGAGTAGACGGAAAGAGGAAATTCACCGCAGAGGAATACAACGCATACTCTCAAAAACTTGGAGAACTTCAGTACAGCGCCGCAGAGGCCCTGATCCGATCTCCTTTATATCAAAACCTTTCAGATGAAGAGAAGGCCAAAGCCCTTCAGGACATTTACGGGCAAGCGGCGGCAGCGGCCAAAAAGGATGTGCTTGGTGACAAATACAGTGTAGCGCAGAGTTATCAAAAGGCCCTGGAAGCGATGGATCACGGGATCCCGCTGGAAAAATACAATCTGGTTGCGGCCATTGATGATGCTGATGGAAATGGAAGTGTTTCCAAAAAAGAATATGAAAATGCTCTGAAGCGGGTCGGCCTGACCGCATCGGAGAGATCGTATCTGCTGGCGCTAAGGTTCCCCAAAAGGTGAACATATGCCGAGAAAAGCCCGCCTCCCTTCCGGGAGAGCGGGCTTTCTTCTTATAATGGTCAGACTTTTGCTTTGCTCTTTGCAAGGGCTAAAAAGATGGCCACAACAATGGCAGAAATCGTGCTTTCCCAGCAAGCACCGGCTAATATACCAAACCAAACCGGGTTCCCCGTCGATGTGGCCCAAACCGTTCCGATTACAACAGCCAATCCAATGAAGGTCAGATTATTCTGTGCCCCTGATGCGACCCCAAGGACATTTTCAAGAATATCAGCAATACCACCCAGAACGACCAGCCATACAATATCAAGAAATATGCCGACAACTCCTGCAACCCCCAGGACGGTGCAAATTAAGCCTATAATCATTACAACTCAATCCTCCAGTTCCTATACCTCCTGATGGCGCAAAGATAAGCAAAAGCCAATTCCCATAGCCAACAGAAAAAAGACTTTGTACTGTGCAAACCAATTCAGGATTGCCCAAACACTGCCAACCAGAATAGCGGACCAGAGAACAATTGTAATGGCGGTAGCGGAAGCTGGGCGGACTTTTATATATTCAAGGCTCCCGTAAATCTGTGCGCCGCCCAGAACGCCAATACCAAAAGGAATCATCGCCCCTGATGCCACAAAAAACCATTCAAGCCAGCTCATAAAATATGTACCTCCATAAAATTTATCCGATCTTCAAAACTTCCTGATTGCGATCCCTGCGGATCTTTCGTAATTGGAGATAGGTCGAGACGGTGGAGAGAAAATCGTAATTGCTGGGGCGCCGGTCGGAAGGGAAGAGTTTATCCATACGGGAAAAGCAGCCATCCTCCCAACAAACGCTGATGGCAGTGCGGATGCCGCGGTCCACATTGGAGACGGACGTGGAATGCCGGCGGGCCACCTCAGGATAAATGTCCTTGGTGATCCGCAGCCGCTCCCCCTTGCTCCCTTCCATAACCTCCAGGGCGGTGAGGATGAACCAATAGCCATTGTATTTTGAAGTGATACCCAGCTGCAGCAGCAACTGAACGGCGTCATTCATGATCCTTTTCACCTCCCCCAAAGCATTGATTTCTGCCATCAACTTTAATATAACATCTTACCAATTCATAATAATAAAATAGACAATTAAAGGCGTTTTACATCGGAAAATAGACAAAAAACGTCAAAAATCACCACTGCCTTTTCCGGATTTTTCCGCCGCAGCCGCGGCCCGGCAGGCAGGCTTATCCATAAGGTGGAGCTGCCTGGCCAGGTGTGAGTACAGTCCTGCCAGAAAAGCTCCATTGGAGGGCTTATGCTTGCGATGGCAGATTCGCTGGATCAGCTCCCGGTCGCCATCATACCAGCAGGCGTCTACCATGGTGCGGATATTGCGCTCCACATTGGAAACGGAAGTATTATGAGCCTCGGCGATCATGGGGTAGATGTCGCTGGTGATCCGAAAATGTCCTTTTCTTGAAACCAGCATATATTCAAGACCTGTCAGGCAGTACCCGTATCCCATATAGCAGACATTCCCGCCAATGCGATCCAGAACCGCAGAAATCAGATGTTGGTACATGATGTCATTACCTCCAGTGTCATCATATCGGAAATTCCTTCGAGCGCCTATGTTTTCGGCCGTATACGTCAATTTTCGACACGGGAGTCAACAGGCACCCGCAGCCGGAATGCCTGAAATAATATCTAAAAGTATTTGGTGGACCTGATGGAGAGGCTGGTGCGGCGCTGCGCTACCTGTCCCAACGGTACACCATGTGCAACGGCCGGGTAGCCGGTCTCCTGACCGATATCGGAACCGAAGAACTGGGACACATGGAGATGATCTGTGCCATTGTCCGACAGCTTACCCGGGATCTGACCCCGGAGCAGATCGAGAAAGAGGGCTTTGCTCCTTATTTTGTGGACCATACTGTGGGAATTTGGCCCCAGGCAGCATCCGGGACGCCTTTTTCTTCCGCCGCCCTCCAGGCCAAGGGTGACCCCATCACCGATCTTCATGAAGATATGGCTGCTGAACAGAAAGCCCGTACCACCTATGACAATATCCTCCGTCTGGTGGATGATCCCGATGTACAGGATCCCATCCGCTTTTTGCGGGCGAGGGAAATCGTCCACTATCAGCGGTTTGGCGAAGGCCTGCGGCTGGTACTGGATGACCTGGACTCCAAAAATTTCTATGCCTTCAACCCCTCTTTCGACTGAAGATTCAAAAATACTTTCTCGCGGGGGCGGTCCCATGGAATTTTTCCGGGCCGCACCCCGCCTTTCCTTTTTTATACATTTGCCGAGCCCCCTCTGGTAATATAGAAATGAATATGATAGAATAAACCCTGAAACCCTGCGGCTTCTGCGGATTTCTTCCCGCCTGGGAAGAGCAGCCGCGGGCAAATACGGGAGGCAGAGGGCTTCCGGGGAGAGAAATCAGGATGGAAAAACAAAAGAAAAAGAAAATTCGGGCGGCGGCTTTGCTGGCGGCCCTGTTCTTTTTGGGCGCTACCTATGCCAAAGCCGAGCCGGCGCCTCAGATAGCGGAAGCTGAAGCCCTTGACTGTACGCTTCTGGATGACCAGGGTATGCCGCAGTGGGCTTTGGGAGACGCCAACCGTACCACCAAGCTTCAATGGCCCGGAGGGACCCTGACAGTGGAGGCAGAGGAAGCTTTTTACGGGCTTTACCTGATTTGGGATACGCCGCCGGGAGAATGGAGCGGTCAGGCGGAGGGGCAGTCCATTTCCGGAGGAAAGTATGGCTTTATCCATGAATATATCCCCCTGGAAGCCCCTGCCGCCCGTGCAGAACTGACGCTGCCCCAGGGGGCGATCTGCTGTGATGTGTATGCCCTTGGCGCCGGGACGCCCCCGGATTGGGTGCAGCAGTGGGAACCTCCGCTGGAGGATGCCGATTTGTTGGTGCTGCCTACCCATGCCGATGACGAGCATCTGTTTTTCGGCGGGACGATGCCTTTTTACGCCGGGGAACAGGGCAGAAAGGTTCAGGTGGCCTACCTGACCCATCACTGGGGAGAACCCTACCGGCCTCATGAGCTTTTGAACGGTCTTTGGACCGTGGGGATTCGCTCCTACCCGGTGATATCGGACTTTGCGGACCAGTACGCGGGAAGCCTGGAAGAGGCCAGGGTCCTGTATGCCGAGGAGGAAGTGCTGGCGTATCAGGTTGAGCTGCTGCGCCGCTTTAAGCCGGAAGTGGTGGTGGGCCATGACCTCAACGGAGAGTATGGCCACGGGGTGCATATGTACAACGCCGATACACTGTGCAGGGCAGTGGAGATCAGCGCGGACGCGGCGCAGTATCCGGAAAGCGCCCAAGCCTATGGGGTATGGGATGTTCCCAAGACCTATCTCCATCTGTATCCGGAAAATCCCTGTGTTATGGATTGGAACGTTCCCCTGGAGCACTTTGATGGGAAAACCGCCCTGGAAATGGCCAAACTGGGATTTGAGAAACATGTTTCCCAGCAGACCTTTTTTGCGGTGGAAGATTTTGGACCGTACGACTGCCGGCGCTTTGGCCTGTACCGTACCACAGTAGGCCCGGATGTGGCGGGAGGAGACTTTTTTGAGAACCTGACCGCAGAGGACTACTCCGACTATGTCCCCCCCGAGCCGCCTGCCGCTCCGGAGCCGTCATCCGGCCAGCAGACGGGGGAGGCCCCTGAAGAAATGACGGGAGAAACTGTCCAGCAGCCTGATGAGAATACTTTTTCATTCTTTTGGATCTGGCCCGCTGCGGGAGGACTGATCCTGGCGGGAACCATTGTGTATTTTGTTATAAAAGGAAAGAGGAGAACAGGTAAATGAAAGTGACTGCCATTGTGCCTTCCTTCCGGCCGGACCATCGCCTTCCTCAGGTCGTCCGGGGACTGCTGGAAGCGGGTTTCCCCCGGGTGATCCTGGTGGATGACGGCAGCGGAGAGGAATTCCAAAGCCGCTTTGAGGAGGCAGCCCGTGAACCGGGATGCGTCCTTCTTCGTCATGAGGTCAACGGAGGCAAGGGCCGGGCCCTGAAAACCGCCTTCCGGTATTTTCTGGACCATCCGGATGGGGATGTTGGGGCGGTAACGGTGGACGGGGACGGTCAGCATACGCCGGAGGACGCTCTCCGGTGTGCCCGGGCTCTGGAAGAGACTCCCGGGGAGCTGATATTGGGCTGCCGCCGCTTTGATGGGGCAGATGTGCCCCTGCGCAGTTCCTTTGGCAACCGGATCACCGCCTGGTGCTTCCGGGTTTTGTGCGGCGTCCGGGTTTCTGATACCCAGACCGGACTGCGGGCGGTGGGAGCTGCCTTTATGGAGCAGATCCTGGATCTGCCCGGAGACCGGTATGAGTATGAAACCAATATGCTGCTGGCGGCAGGGCGATGCGGTGTGGCCATCCGGGAGATTCCCATCCGTACCGTCTACCTGGAAGAAAACGCATCCTCTCACTTTCACCCTTTGCGGGATTCTGCTGCCATTTACGGGCAGATCTTCCGCTTCCTGTCTGCCAGCCTTGGCTGTACGGTGATAGATCTGGCGGCATTTGCGCTTCTGGGATGGCTGCTCCGCAGCCTGACCGACGCCCCCCGGCTGCTGGCGGCCACTCTGGGCGCCCGGGTGATTTCCTCCCTCTGCAACTATGCCGCCAACCGCAGCCTGGTCTTCCACAGCACCCAGCGCCACAGCCGCTCCATGCCCCGGTATTACCTGCTGTGTGCCGCCCAGGCAGCGGCCAGCTACGGGGGCGTTTATCTTCTTTCGGCCGTGCTGCCCCTGCCGGAGCTGCTGGCCAAGATCTGCACCGATACGGTGCTGTTCCTCATCAGCTTCCAAATCCAGCGGCAATGGGTCTTCCCCCGGGAACCTTTCCAGCGCCAGGAGGTGCATATCCATGGAAAATGAAAATAAGCCCATTCGGGCGCGGGTGCGCCATAAAGGCGGAAGGAACCTGTTCCTGCGGGCGCTGGCGGTGGCAGGAACCACCCTGGTCCTTCTGCTGGTTCTGGTGATGGGCGCCATTACCATTATCTGTACGGGGCCGTCCCCCACGGCCCGGGATCTTTTTGTCACCACGGTGATGGAAACCAGCGCCGCAAAGTTTTTAGCCCGGATCTATTTTTCTGAGGAAGAGATCCAGGCCATCCAGGAGAAAAATGCTGTGGTGGATTCCCAGGAGGTTACCCAATCCGCTGATTTTGAGGAAAACCAGGATGGCCTCCCCAAGGACACCATTGAACTGGTGGATGTCACAGGCCCTACCTTTAAGGGGAAGATGCTCATCGTTCACGACCCGTCCCGGGTGTCGGTGGCGGTAGCCCCCGTTTTTTCCGAAGAGGCCTCCGGCGTGCGGGTGGAGGATTTTGCCAAGCAGGAAAATGCCGTTGCCGCTATTAACGGCGGCGGTTTTCTGGATGAAGGCGGCGTAGGAAAGGGCGGCATGCCCCTGGGGATTGTCATCAAGGACGGACAGCTGCTCCACGGTGGTATGGATACTCCTGAGTCAGTGGTGGGCTTTGACAGCAACGATCAACTGGTGGTGGGGACCCTTACCGGGCGGGAATGCCTGGAGAGAGGGCTCCGGGATGCGTTGTCCTTCGGCCCCACCTTCATTGTCAACGGGAAAGCCCGGGAAGTAGCAGGGTCGGGAGGCGGTCTGAATCCCAGGACCGTGCTGGGCCAGCGGGCGGACGGCGCGGTCCTGATGCTGGTAATCGACGGCCGTCAGGCCCACAGCATCGGCGCTACCTACAAGGACTGTATCGATGTGATGCTGGAATTTGGCGCGGTCAATGCCGGAAATCTGGACGGAGGTTCTTCCAGTATGCTGGTGTACCAGGGAGAGGTGCAGAACGTCTGCGCGTCTCTGTATGGATCCAGGCCCTTGCCAACGGCTTTTGTGGTAAAATAGATCCGGAAAGGAAAGAAAACGGGAAAATGTTGCTTGCGGAAAATGACAGTCGAAGACGGTTCCTGCTGGGGCTGATGATGTTTGCCGGAGTAGGGCTGGCGGTGATTGCCGGAGTGCTGGCATGGCTCTGGAACACGCTGGAAAGCTACGAGGCCAATACCCCGGAGTCCTCCGTCCGCCGGTATCTGAAACAGGCGGAACTGGGGCAATGGGACGAACTTTACGAGTCCTCCGGATTTGAACCCACTGCCTTTACCGGCAGGGAGGAATACATTGCTTTTCTTCAAAACCTGTACGGAGAACCTCTGGAGGACTTTACCCTGGTACGCACAGCCGGCGAAGGTGACCTCTCCTATCTTTTGATGTCCCAGGGACGGGAAATCTCCCGGCTGGAACTGCGGGAAGCGCCGGAGGGATTCCGATACCGGTGGCAGGTACGTACCCGGGTGGAACCCCTTGCCCCGGTTACGGTCCAGGCTCCGGAAGGAGTCCGGGTCCTGATCAATGGGCGGGAAGCGGACAGGAGTACAGCCACAGCGGCCCCGGCTGCGGGATATGAGGGGCTGCCGGCGGAGGTCGCCGCTCCTCAGGTGCTTTCCTATACCATTGAGGGGCTTTTGTTGCCCCCGCAGGTGACAGCGGAAGGGGAGGACCAGGGTCTGCGGTATACCGTGACCGGCCCGGAAGAAGAGACGGAGATGGTGTTCCGGGTGGAAGCGGAGCCCGACCCCGCGGATGCGGACGGTTACTGGAAGGCGGCGGAAGCGGCGGCCAAGGCTTACGCGGCCTTTATTACGGCGGATGTCAGCCGTACGGAGCTGAACCGGTATTTGCTGCCGGGGACGCCTTTTTATGACTCTATGCAGGAATTCTATAACGGCTGGTACATTGAGCATACGGGCAACGAATACCGGAATATCAGCCGGGGGGAACTGCGGGCTGTAAGCGCAGACGCCTTTCGGGCCGATCTTTCTTTTGATTATGTGATTTTCCGGGGCGCCAGGGAATATGTCTATCCTTCCAGCTATCGGATGTATTTTCTCCGGACGGAGAATGGCTGGAAGATGACGTCGCTGGCCACCCGATAAAGACGGAAACAGAATGATACGGCTGGACCCGTAACATTTCTGTGGTCTGCGGTTTGGGTGATAAAGGGAAAAATCGCCTGGAGAGCGGCAGCCCAAACAGTGCCTCCGTCTACAACAGGGCGGAAGAACATAAGATGGGGAACCTGCCGGAAAGCAGCAGGAAAAGAAAACGGAATAGGATGGGCATATCCGCGGAATCTTCCGGGATAAGGTCCGCAAAAAACAAGGAGGGTCCTCCGGCGCAGTTCAAACGCCGGGGGACCCTGATGCTTCCCCATGATCCTGGGGTACATATTGGAAGAAGGCTTCATATACCGCACGGGCAACATCCATGTTTACCAGATAGAGTCCGGAGGTGTCGGCAGCCATAGAGGCGCCGTTGGTCAGAAAGACAAACCCGGTTTTTTCCACCGGATCAAAGAAGATCCCACAAATGGAGCCATAGGCATTTCCCTGATGCCCTACCATCCGCCTGTCCTCCAGGAGCCGGTCGGTGATTTGCGTTCCCAATCCCCGCATTACCTCATTGGGAAAAGCATCGGGCTCAGGCTCCATGGAGTATTGCACGGTCTGCATGGCCTTTCGGGAGGCATCGGACAGGCTCACAGGTTCTTCGGGCTGAGGGCATCCGGCCATCACCTGGACCAGGCGGGCCAGATCTCCGGCGGAAATGAACAGGTCGCCGTGCCCCAAGGCGTATAGCTGTCCCACAGGAAGCACAGTATATTTACCGGTCATCCCCTGCCACTGAGGCATATGGACCGTCCGCTCAGCGCCGGAATAAATGTCCGCCACCCGCTCCTTGTGAACGATCTCGCTGTAAGAATAGGCGGCATCCACGCCCATGGGAGCAAAGACATGTTCCCGGGTGTAATCCAGGAACCGCTGCCCGGTGGCGCCCTCGATCACCCCGCTGACCAGCCCCATCCCCAGATTGCTGTAGCAGTATGCCGATCCGGGAGCACCAAAAAAGCTGTTGGCCAGCACAGTTTCCAAGGGGGCAAGGGTAGACCGGCTCACAGCATCCCAGTAGACGGCGCTGTCCTGGAGGCCGGAGGTGTGGGTCAGCAGATGGCGCAGTGTTACCGGCTTGTCGGGAAAAGCGGGATTGACCACAGGAATACCGATATAAGAAGATACCGGCTCATCTAATTTGAGTTTTCCCTGGTCCACCAGTTCCAGAGCCAGCATGGCGGTAATACTTTTGGAGACAGAGGCCACACGAAAGATGGTATCCTCCTGGACGGGCTGGCCCGTTTCGGCCACGGCATACCCCCAGCTTTGCCGGAAGAAGACCCCCTGACTGTCAAATACCGCCAGGCTCATTCCTGTGACCTGACGGTTGAGGCAGATTTCCTCTATCCGGGCCTCCAGTGCTTGAGATGCCTGGGCACGGAGGACGGGGTCAGGGGTCTGTACGGGGGCGACGGATACAGGATCCTGTGAAGGACTGGAAGAGGAAGAAGCCGAAAGAGGAGTGGGAGAAGGCGAGGAAACAGGTGAATGAGTCTGGCAGGACGTCATGAGAAGGCAGGCCAGAAGACAGCAGAAAAATTTTTCTTTGTATTTTTTGGCGTACATACAGTTCGTTCCTTTCTCCCTTTTGATACCTTGGGACCGCTACCATTATTAACACAGTTGGCAAGGATTGTCAAGAAAGGGAGAAGCTTGTCAAAACAGGCGGAATCTTCTATAATAAAAGTCCGTTCCAGAAACAGGCGGAAGCCGGCATTCTCACTGTGACCTGAAAAGAAAACTTTCATGCGAAAAGTGGAAAGACGGTACTGCCGAACAGGAGGAGGATGACCTTTGAGAAAATTGAAATATGCAGCCAGGAAAATACTGACCCTGCTATTGGCTATGGCGCTTACAGCGGCTGTGGGATGCGGCAGCCCTTCCGACCAAAGCTCCACGGCGGAGGAAACGACTCAAAATTCCTCCCAGAGCGCACCGTCACAGGAAGAGGAAACGAATCTTCAGCCTCAGACCCAAAAGATCGTGCTGATGGCGGCAGGGGACAACCTGATTCATGATGTTATCTATCATCAGGCCAACCGGCGTACGGGAGGAGCCGGATATGATTTTGCTCCCGCCTACGCCCGGATTGCCCCCTTGCTGGAGGAGGCAGATTTTGCCTTTATAAACCAGGAGACCCTGCTTGCCGGCGAGGAGATGGAACCATCCAGCTATCCGCTGTTTTGCTCCCCGGTAGAGGTGGGTGAAGAAATGATCCGTCTGGGCTTCAATCTTTTTTCCACTGCCAACAACCATTGTTTTGATAAAGGTGAAGCGGGGCTGCAGGCTTCCGCAAGATTCTGGGAGAAACATCCCGAAGTGGCGGCGGCTGGCAGCTATGCCGATGCGGTCCAAAAAGAACGTCTGAATCTGGTGACCCGGGGAGACATAACGGTGGCGCTGGTGGCTGCCACGGAACTTACCAACGGCCTTACCATGCCTTCCGGCAGCGAGGCGGGAGTTCTGCTGCTTTCGGATATGGAAGAGATCCGCCGGCAGCTGGCGGAGGCCTCACAGCAGGCAGACTTGGTGATCCTGAGCCTTCACTGGGGAGCGGAGGGCGCTTCAGTTCCTACTGAAAATCAACGGGAGTTGGCCCAGGAACTGGCGGAAGCAGGCGCGGATATTATTTTGGGACACCATTCCCATGTGCTTCAGGGAGGAGAATTTGTGGAGACCTCCCGGGGACGCAGCTATGTGGCTTATTCTCTGGGGAATTTTATTTCCGCTCAGATCGGGGCCCAGAATATGCTGGCGGGGCTTCTCCGGATAGAGATGACCTGCGGCGGCGGAAATGCCCCGGTAATTGAAAAGGTGGAGCTGATCCCCACCGTGACCCACTACGGCTCCGGTTTTTCTCAGCTGGAGATTTGGCCGCTGGCAGATTACACCCCTGAAATGGCAGCCAGCCATGGCATTCTGCAGCATGACGCCAGATTTGGCTGGGAATATTTGCAGCAGCAGCTTCAGAGCCTGAATTTTGGAACAAATTCGCAGGACAGCAGCACAGCCACTGAGAAGGTTCCTTCATAAAATGGGGGAATTGTCTTCCAAAAGGTTTAACATCGCAGTAAATGCCCACTGCAAGGCAGGCATCTGCCGGTGGCCTGTTTGAGACGGGTTTTGGAGAGCTGCAGAAGCCCGAAATGTGCAAAAGAATATCCAAAGAAAGAGAAAATTTGTGCGGCAGCTTTGATACAGGACTGAAGCCCGGCGACAATCCGCAGCCTTATTCAGGCTGTGCAGATAAATAAAAAAACCCCCGGCTGGGCCGGGGGTTTTTTCATAGACAGGTATAGCCCTTTGTTAATAACCTGCACATCATATTGTGTGAGTACGGCCTGTCTGCCGTGAAGGTTCTGTTGCTTGCTGCCCGTTAAGGGGTTTAGAAGTTTCCCATCGTCAACGGTTCGCCAGCTTTGTCTTCATATAGAGCTGGTGAGGGGGATACTTCTCCTGTTTTTTGCATTTTGCCTGCCGTATCCATATAGTATCCTTGGCACCAATGCGTATGCAATAAATTATTTATGTCATTCATTGGATGATATCCCTTTGTTATTCTTGCAGTTACCAGGCCGTACTTTCATTATAGCAAAGGAAGCGTTCCTGTCTGGATCATCTCCATAAGGCTTCTTTTGAGCCACCCCAAAAGGCTCCCCGCTATGCGGGGAGCCTTTTGATTTAAAATTTCAGCTTAGTCCTGTGCAGATTTGCCTTCAGCGTTGCGCTGAGCGATGATGCTTTCAGCATACTTGGCGCGGAAGCAGGCCAGCACATAGAAGCCTACGATCAGGGCGATAGAGGCGATCCACATGGTGGGAGTGAAGCTTCTCATATTCATGTACAGCACAGCAGCCAGAGTGCCCATGCAGACGATCATGAATACGGTGAGGACGGGTTTGCTCATGTAGTAACGGGATTTTTTCCACTCATCGGGGAACTTCTTGATGACATACAGCAAGCCGATGTTGGGCAGCACGCGGGTCACGTTGTTGGCCGCGGCAGACATTTTGTTCAGCATGACGGTATCAACATTGAAGACGATGGGCAGGATGCAGAGCAGATAAACAATGAGCATGAACACGTAGGGAACCAGGTTGCGGTTCTGTTTGCCCATAGCCTTGGGGAACCAGCCTTCCTTGCCGCTGCGGAGCAGAGCGTTGGCAGCACCCAGGAAACGGCCGTTGATGGTGGTAGCCAGAGCACCCAGAGCACCGCCGATGACGAAGACCAGGTAAGTCTCACCGGGATAAATGGCGCGGGCAACCAGGGTCAGGGGCTGGTTGACAACTTCGGGGAGAGGCAGAACGCCGGCAGCGATCACGGAAACCATAGCAAAGAGAGCGGCAGCAGTGCCTACCACGGAGAAGTTGCCCCAGATAACATTCTTTTCGGGGTTTTCGATACGCTCGCCGCTGTCCACCAGCCAGATGGCGCCGCCCATGGCAAAGACCAGAGTAGCAACGGAGTCAAACATGCCGTCGAAGCCGTTGGGAAGCATCTGATCCACAGTGAAGACAGACCAATCAACCCTGGGAACGCCCAAAGCGATAAAGGAAACCCAGCCCACAACGAGCAGTACGTTCATGAAGGTCTGGACTTTAACGACAGACTTCTGATCCAGCAGGTTAGCCAGGAAGAAGACCGTCAGTACCAGCAGAGACCAGAAGCGGGCGCTGCCGAAGGAAACGATGGACGTCATATAGGAACCGAAGGAAACGCCCATGAAACCGATAGAAAGGGAAGAGAACAGGAAAAGATAGCTGTAAAGGCCGCCCATCTGGGGGCTGATCAGATAAGAATAATAGTAGCCGCCGCTGGTCTTGGGGACGATGGAGCCTGCCACCAGCATGGGGCCTACAGTGAGCAGAAAAGCAACACCCGCCAGCACATAAGCCAGCCAGACGCCGGAACCGGTAAAGCCCATGCAGATACCGGTGGAAGTAATGATGCCAGCGCCGATGATGTTGCCCATAGACTGGGAGTAAACTTCTTTAAAATTCAGTTTGGAATCGGCTTTAGACGCAACTTGTCCTGCCATAACAAAATCCTCCTCATACTTACCTGGTGCGTAAAACCAAAAGCGGAAAACTGTTATGACAGGAAATTCACTTTATAATGCGCCTTAACCATACCATGTTTAAAGTGCCTTGTCAACAGGAATTTTTAAAAAAATTTTTATGGATGATGCTGCCAGTCTGGGTTTCAGGCAGTAAAAATGCGGCTTTTTGGTTGACAAATGGCCCGAAAACCAGTAGGATTATTTTTAAGATTACAAAAGGAGCCTTTATGGAAAACAAAAATAACGCCAACCATATGCCCCTTGAGCAGCTGACCCAGAATCTGGCCGCCAAGGCGGATACGCTTTACAAATTTGTGCTGCTGTACAGCAATTATCTCAACTCTTCCCGGGACTACGGCACAGGGAATGTTGTGACCATGATGGAAGTTCATACCTTGACGGAGATTGCCGATCATCCCGGTGTTACGGTGACCCAGTTGGCTGAATACTGGAATCGTACCAAAAGCGCCGTCTCTCAAACGGTATCCAAGCTGGAACGCAGGGGGTTTATTTATCGGGTGACCAATGCCTCCAACCGCAAAATCAGCGAGCTGTATGTAACGGAGGAGGGCGCCCGTCTCAGCGCAGCCCATAAAGCCTATGATCTGGTGGATATCAGCCATACCCTGGAGGATCTGCTGCGAAGCTGTACTTATGAAGAAATCGATTGTTTTTACAAGGTACTTGCTGCTTACACCAAGCTGTTTGAAGAATAATTGCTGCCCCGGAGCCTGCAGGCTTTGGGGCCTTTTATTTGGCTGGAAAAGCTATAAATTTGATCGCAAAAATGATAAACTTTTCCGCCAAACCATATTTATAAGAACAGACAGCCTGTTCGCGGATCTTTGCATCAGTGGTTCGAAGCATATAGGAATGCAGCAAGACCCATATGAACTCCGGTTTATATGTTTAAACCGCCCACTGGTTTTTATTGAGACAAAGAGGGCCACATAAATAGAAGTATAGATGAAAGCATATATGAAGAATGATTAAATGGCTAAACTTTATATTTATTGGTAAGCCACTAAATTATTAAGCGGCTAAATGCACGATTTTTTATAGCTTTTCATATACAAAACAACGAAAATAGCTTGAATCATCCTGTTTTTTACAAAAAATGTTGACTTTGATTAAGAGTATCTATATCATAAAAATAGTTAAGACCAAAAACAATTTATTCTGCACAGATTTATGACGGGAAATTTCGCTTTATAATGCAATACGCGTTGATCCGTTTCAGAAGTTCTGTGGAGTGTACAAGGAGGTGCTTCCCCTGCGGTCGACTCTGGGAAGCCGGACTCTGTCTGCGCAGATTCCGGCAAGCAAAAGAAGGGCCGCGCCGGATGATTTTCAGGCCATCCGGGATTTTATTGCCCACAATATGCGGGAACACTGTGAGCTGTGCACAGGAAGCGGCAAGGGCGTCATGTTTGAGCCTATGGCCCCGTCCTGCAAAAGCACAGGCATCGTATTTCTGGGGCTCTGCCCCGGCGATTCGGAATACCGGGCGGGACGGCCGTTTGCCGACCTGGACGATCAGCTCTGCCGAAACCTTTTGGAGGAGATGGGGCTGAACGAACATGGGATCCTGCTTTTCAATGCCTGCTGCTGTGTGCATGCCCCACAAAGCCCTCCCACCGCACGGGAGATCTACCACTGCTTTGACAATCTGGAATATGCTCTTGCCAAGCTTCCCCCTTACGCGATTCTGGTGCCGGTGGGTACGCAGGCTTTGCGGCGTATGGGGATCTCGGATACCCCCCGGGAGGCCATGGACAAGGCTTACCGATATGGCGGCCGCCTGGTTTTGCCGGTGGTGCATATTTCGGAGGTGACCCAGGGCAGGGTGGAGATGGCCCGTTTTAAAGAACGTCTGAAACAGATCCAGGATGTGCTGGAAAATCGAAGATCGATGCATGTGTTTCCCCATGACTTTAAAGACGCTTCCAGCGTAAAGGCGTGTCTGGCGGATCAGGCCGCCGCGGAACGGCATGGGTAATTTTTCAGGAGGTACATCATGGAAAGAAAACTCTTTTTCCCAACCAGGGATCAGAAACAATTCCAGGCCAAGCTGCAGGCCCAGATGGCCAAGGACGGGCTGGACGCCCTGATCCTTACCACGCCGGAAAACATCATGTACGCCACCGGCTTTGTGCCCTGGAACTATGTGGGCAGAGCCTGCGGCGCCTGTGTGGCGATGGTACCTGCTTCCGGGCGGGTCTCTCTGGTCTGCAACGAGTTTGAGCAGCGTTCCGCTGAACAGCAGACCAAGGGCGATGTAGATGTAATCGCTTTCCCGGTGGGAATGTACATTGAGGACTATTATGATCCCGCCCTGGCCGCCAATCCCCCGGCCCCTGATCCCTATAAAACCTTCCGGATTGCCTTTGGATTGGCAAAATCCGGCAAGGAACATCCCAAAGTGGGTGTGGAAAAGAATGAAATCCCCTGCACGGTTTATCCTTTCTTTGTGGAGAACTTCGGAGAGGATAACCTGGTGAATCTGGCCAGCTTCTTTACCGCTGTCCGGCGGATCAAGCTGCCCTGGGAGATCGACGTCCTGCGCTATTCCGCACAGGTGGCTCAGGAAATGATGAACATCACCATGCGGGGTACCGAGGTGGGCATGACCGAGGCCGACATCATGAAGATGTGGTACCAGGCAGCCTATGAGGTTACCGGAGGCCATGAGGTGACCCTGGTCAATCAGGTACATACTCCGGGCAAGGACTTTTCCGTTTCCATGCTGCCCCGGGAAGTGCCTCTGGAAGAGGGCGATATTGTCCGTCTGGATGGCGGTCTGTCCATTTACGGATATGACTCCGATATTGCCCGTACCTATGCGGTAGGCTCCACCATCTCTCCCCGGAAGCAGGAACTGTTTGACACTCTGCTGGCTGCCCATGACAAGCTGCTGGAAGTGGTAAAACCCGGCGTCAGAATGTGTGATGCGTTCAATGCCGCCATGGATGTCTGCCATAAGGGAGCTATCCCCAACTTTACCCGCGGCCACTTTGGACATTCTCTCAGCATCGGTACCGTTATTCCCGAGAATCCGAAGATCACTCCTACCTGCACGGAGGTCTTTGAGCCTGGTATGGTTATGTGCTGTGAGGTGCCTTACTACAGTTCTGAAAACGGGTCCTATGGCTTTGAGGATATGATTGCCGTTACAGAAACCGGCATTGAAGTCTTTACCCATGTCAACCGGACTCCCTTTGTAAAATAATTCAGACAAACTTCCGGCTGTTGTTTCTTCCGGCCGGATGAGGCCGAGAATAGCGGAGCGCCGGTTCCACTGCGCTCCGCTCTTTTTGTTTTGATTATCCTTGACGCAGGCAGTATCTGCTATTACTATAAAGAAAAGCGCAATATAAAATAGAATGGTTCCCTGCATGACGGACAGATGCCGCAGGTATGCCGGGACCTTTCACCCGCGAGGTAATAAAGATGAAATACAACTTTGATCAAAGAATCGACCGTACCGATTTCAACAGCACCAAATGGGAGGGCTATCCGGGAGAATTCCCCGGGCTGGACACCACAGGCGCCATCCCCATGTGGATTGCTGATATGGATTTTCTTTCCCCTCCGGAAGTCATTGAGGCCCTGACCAAGCGGGCGGAGCATGGCATTTATGGCTACAACTCCCGCCTGGGTGAAAAAAAGTTTATCCGTGCCATTGTTCAGTGGATCGCAAAGCGTTACCACTGGCAGGTGGATGAATCCGTTGTGGTCACCAGCCCCGGTGTGGTGCCGGCCATGAGCTTTGCGGTACGGGCCGTGACCAAACCGGGCGATGGGATCATCACCTTTTCCCCGGTTTATTATCCCATTACCAGCTCCATTCAGAATAACGAGCGGGTCAATAAAATCGTTCCCCTGCAGGAAAAAGACGGGTACTATACCATTGACTTTGAGAAACTGGAAGAGGCGGCCCGGGACCCCCGCACCACCATGCTGATGCTTTGCAGCCCCCACAACCCGGTAGGGCGTGTCTGGACTGAGGAAGAGCTGAAGCGGATCGTGGAGATTTGCGGACGGTATGATGTGACCATCTTTTCCGACGAGATCCATGCGGATCTGGTCTTTGGATGCGTCCATCACCCTGTTGGAGCGGTGGCGGAAGGGACAGGCGTCAAGACCATCTGCGCCTATGCTGCCGGCAAGACTTTTAATCTGGCCTGCCTGAACACCGCCGCGGTGGTGATCCCTGATGCGGATGTGCGGGAAAAATTTGTCCATCAGCTGGCCTGCACCGGTCTGGCTACCCCTCCCGGAGCCTTTGGCGCAGTGGGATCGGAGGCAGCCTATCTGTACGGTGAGCCCTATCTGGAGGAACTGCTGGTTTATCTCCAGGGGAACATTGATTACGCGTATGACTATATCCGGGAAAACCTGCCCGGGGTGCGGATGCGCAAGCCGGAAGGAACCTATCTTACCTGGCTCGACTTCCGCGGCCTGGGACTGAGCACCGAGGAGACGGACCGCTTTGTGCTGGAAAAGGCCAAAGCGATTCTGGATCCGGGCTGGTGGTTTGGCGAAGAGGGCGCCTGCTTCATGCGGATGAATGTGGCTTGCCCCCGTTCCCTGCTTAACGAAGGCCTGGAGCGCCTGAAGCACGCCCGGGAGACTTTATAAAATCATCCAAGGAGGAATGACCGATGGCTGATATTTTGATGATTCACGGCACAGTGGTCACCATGGACCCGCAGCGCAGGATCCTGGAGGACGGCGCTGTGGCCATTGAGGGAGACCGGATTGCCGCTGTAGGCCCCACCGATGAGCTGATGCGGACCTATCCCCATGCCGAAAAGGTGATCGACTGCCGGAAAAAGCTGATCCTGCCCGGCTTTGTTGACGTCCATTCCCATGCGGGGCACTGCATGCTCAAGGGATTGGCTTACGATACCCCCACCAATTGGATGCCCATCCTCACCAATCTCTATCACCAGAACACCACCGATGAGTTCTGGCACAAGGAAGGCCGGCTGGCCGCTCTGGAACGGCTGAAATTCGGCGTCACCTGCGGCGTCTGCGTTATGAGCAACGCCCAGCGCAGCGACGATCCTATTTTTGCCATCAACCATGCCAAGGGATATTCCGAGGTGGGAATCCGGGAAATTGTGGCTGTGGGACCCTCCAATCCTCCCTATCCCCGGAAGTTTACCCGTTTTACCGGCAGCGAGCGGCGGGAGCAGATGTACACACTGGATGCTCTGCTGGAAGGGGCTGACGCAGCCATCGGTGCGGTGAACCACACTGCCGATGACCGGATCCGGGCTTTTGCCGCTCCCTTTGTGCTGGTGGGCTCGGTCAACGGCTCCGGCATTACCCCGCCGGATGAGGCGCCTGTCCTTACCGATACCGACCGTTACAGAAGCCGCCGTATCCGGGAAATCGCTGCCAAGCATCATACCCGTATCCACACCGAAGCCTTTGCCGGCATGATCCGCCTGGCTGCCACAGATGAAAACGCCTTGCTGGGCCCCGACGTCCATCTGCACCATTGCCTGGGGCTGACCATCGACGAAATGATGATCCTGGCCAAGACCAAGACCAATGTGAGCAGCTCCCCCGGAGCCTTCCAGCTGGCCAACCGCTGCCCCGTACCCGAACTCATCGGTATGGGAGTCAATGTGGCCATCGCCACCGATGGTACCTCTCCCGGTATGTCCTTTGACCTGATCGAGGCGGCCCGCAAGATCCATCTGGCCCATCAGGTGGCTCTGCGCGACCGGTTCTACCTGCCTCTTGGCAAGGTGCTGGAGATGATTACCATCGACGCCGCCAAGGCCATTGGCTGGGATGATGAACTGGGCTCTCTGGAAGTGGGTAAGAAGGCGGATGTCATCACCCTGAACATGGATCAGCCTCACCTGACCCCCAACTTTATGCCGGTGCATAAGCTGCTGCTCTACGCTGCCGGCCAGGATGTGGACAATGTGGTGGTCAACGGCCGCCTGCTGATGGAGGACCGCAAGGTCCGCTCGGTGGACGAGAAGCAGATCATGGCCGACGCGGAGGAAGAAGCCATCACCACCATTCGCCGTGCGGGCGCGGAAAAATATTTGAAGCCCTGCGATACCTTCTGGAACAACTGCCGCGTTTACTGCAACGAAAAGCGGTTCGATCTGGAATAATCTATCTGAAAAATATGCACAGAAAGCAGGAAGCACTCAAAGTTTTGGGGGCTTCCTGCTTCGTTTTTGTTATACGCTTTAGCAAAATGAGTCCCCGGCACTGCTGGGAAGAGTAAAAAGTTTTAGCTTCAAGCTGCGAGTAAAGCGATAAGAGAATCATAACCATCTCCTTATAGCGGAAGAACTGATTTAGTGCGCTAAGTGCTCCGCTTACAGGCTGTGGGGCAAGTGATGCAAGTGGTCGGTGCCTTTTGAGAAATTTGTCGGTACGATGCCCTTCCGGGGCTTTGCTTAAGCCTCGGCTTAGCCGGAGGTCCTGACTTAAATTTTTCAAGCGGATGCAAGACAAACGGAGTGAATCTTCAGATCTGGGACAAAATAAAAATGGAAAGCTTTGAAGAAACCATATCGCTGGATGCCGCATTTGCTTTTTGTGGCAGGAAACATGTGACAAATTTTTTCGTTGGCCTGGGATAGGGGAGCAAATGCTTTCAAATTTTGCGGCTTTCCGTTCACAATGCCCAATAAGCTGGGGAAAGTTGTCCGGGCATATCGTTTATCTGTCCCATGCCGGTCGACAAACCAGATGTTTGTATGATCAAAACGCTTTAACCCATCGCAAAGGCGGACAAGATGATTTTATCTCCGTTTTTGGGAAAATTAAGTTTTTACGGAGCTGGCAGTGACCGTGCCCGCGCCTTGACAGATGGGAACGAGACAAGTACAATAGGCCCGGAGGTGCTGTTTGTATGAAACTGATAATCGCGTCTGATATCCATGGCTCCGCTTATTGGTGCCGCAGGATGCTGGATGTTTTTTACCGGGAAAATCCGGAACGCTTGATTCTGCTGGGGGATTTGCTCTATCATGGCCCCCGCAATGATTTGCCCCGGGACTATGCCCCCAAGGAGGTCATTCGGGAATTGAACGCCGTAAAAGACAGGATCCTTTGCGTGCGGGGCAATTGTGAGGCAGAAGTGGATCAAATGGTCTTGGAATTTCCGGTGATGTCCGAAATGATGGTGCTGTTTGTGGAAGGCCGAACCATTTATGCTACCCACGGGCATCTCCACGGCCGTCACAACCCTCCCCTGCTGCAAAAGGGAGACATCCTTCTGCACGGACATACTCATATTCAGGCCATGGAGGATACAGGGGATTTTCTCTATCTTAATCCTGGATCGGTATCTATTCCCAAGGGCGGGAACGAGAACAGCTGCATGATCTATGAAAATAAAGAAATCTCTCTGCTGAGTCTGGTAACAGGCGAGAAGATCGGAAAGTGCAGGCTTTGATTGGTTGGCTTATAAAAAGGGCTGCTGCAAAATGAAAATGAAATAACAATCTGCAGAAGGAATTCGAGACAAACAATGGAAATCGGCCCTTAAGGGAAGCTGTTCTGCTTCTTTGGAGGACCGATTTTTTGTGCATGCTTTTCCGGCGAGGCTGTTTGGCAACAGCCTCTTTTTGTTATGGCCCCAACATAAACAGCCTTTGGGTTCCGCCGGAGCGGGTAAAGATTTTGGACTCAGGTACCGGGAGAAGTAAGAAATAAAAATTTTGCCGTACCGGAGAGAGAGCCCCGGTATGCAAATACCCGCTTGGGGGCCGTGGGACCAGTGATGCCAAAGGCCAGAATTTAAACAGCTTTTGAAAGGCTTGCTGACAGGATATCCTTGCAGGGCTCACAGGTCCCCGGTCTGGTGGGAATGCCGGCTTGTCTTGTGATCCAACTACGATGTTTTAGGGCAATCCTTGGAGTAACGATGCAAAAAACAGTTGACAAATTGGTTAAACTTTCCAAATAAAATTAGGATGCATGCTGATCTCTTGCTTGCAGTTTGACGGTTTATCAGATATAATTGAGAAAATGACAAAAAATATTGAAATATATTGAGAAGTCATGCATGGATATAAAATATGCAACGGTGTCGGTCAACAGGGGGAGTAGGGGATGGATATTACCGGGAATCGAATAGCGCCGGCGGCGCTGGAAGAATGTCAGAATCTGCTGTGCAAGCTCCCCGGTATTTTGGGAACAAAAATGGTTCTGGGCGAAGATGGCACGGTACAGGAACTGCATGTGCTTTCCAGTAAAGCCCGAACCCCCAAGCAGCTTTCCCGGGATATCCAATCGGCATTGATAGCAGGCTTTGGATGCGCTGTGGATCACCGGGTGATCAGCATAGCCCAGGTGGAGATGGACCTGCCGGGAGGCGTTGCCTGCCCCCGCCTGATTTGTTCGGGAGTGACCACAGCCATGGCGGACGGACATTGTTCCGCACTGGTGGTTTTGCGGGCGGAAGGCCGGGAATATACCGGAGAAAGCCAGGGAAGCAACCTCCCTTTCAGCCGTAACCAGATGATCGCGGCCGCCACACTGAAGGCCATCCATGCTTTTATGGGTGGAGAGGAACTGTTTACGGTGGTGGACGTCCGTCAAACATCGGTGGCAGACCGGCAGGCTGTTTTGGTAGCGGTGGCGCTTACCGGAAACGGTGAAATGCTTTTGGGAGCGGTGTGCGATCAGTCGGATTTGAACCTTGCCATTGTCAAAGCTACCCTGGATGCCGTCAACCGCCGGCTTCCCCGGCTCAGATCCTGAGCCGCGCCTTCCGCGCAAGGGGAAGGTATACCTCATGTCAGAAAGGAGCCGGGCCGTTTTTTCAGCGAAGCGGATGCTTGCCTGCTTATTAGCGGATAGCAGAGCCTTACATACAGGAGGGCTCTATCCATGAAGGCTAAGATCGCTATGGCTATTACCGCCATTGTTACCTTTGTTCTTTCCAGCGGCGCTTTTCTTACCTGGAAGTAATCTGGCGATTGTATTATAGCACCCGGATACGGCCCGGCTTCCCTTTCTTTATATTGGACAACAGCAGGACGATCAGCTGCCCGGTTGCGGCAGGAAGACGCCGGGTGTGAAGGCAGGAATGCGGATGAGTAAACAAGCCAAAGCGTATATTGCGGCTGTGATCACGGCAGGCACTGCAGTGTCTGTGTGGTGTACAGCCCATGTTGTTTTTGATCTTTTTTACCATCCCCATCCCGGCCAATGGCAGTATATGGTCATCATGTTCCTGCTTTGCGTTCTTTGCCGTGCACTGCCCATTTACCTTTCGGATGATCGTGCTCTGGACATTTCTTTTGTTGCAGCCATGGCGGCTGTACTGATGTCGGGCCCGGAAAGTGCGGTAGCTCTCATTGTCCTCAGTACGCCCTTTGTTGTGGAGATGGGTCGGAACAAAGGGGATCCTGTCCGGCATATTTTTAATATATCACCGGTGAAGACGCTTTTTAATGTCAGCAATCTGGCGTTGTCCATTTATCTGCCCGGACAGATATTCCTCTTCCTGGGCGGCAGGCCGGGAGCCTATGAATATCCCTATATCCTGGCCCCTGCGCTTATTTTTACCCTGTTGTGTATCCTGACCAATGCCGTTCTGCTGATCCGCCTTCTTACTTGGGGCGGTGAGAGCGAATTTTGGCCTATACTGGGACAGACGCTGCGGCTGGTCATGCCCAATATGATTTTGGTAGCTCCCTTGGGACTGCTGCTGGCCACCATCCTGCAAATGAACAACGGCGCCTATGTGGCATTTCTTTTCCTGACGCCGCTGCTGTTGTCCCGTTATACCTTTAAACTATACCTTAACAGTAAACAGGAATTTTACCGAATGCTTCAAACAATGGTAGCAGTAATCGAAGCCAAAGATAAATATACCGAAGGCCATTCCAAGCGGGTAAGCGCCTATGCGGAAAAAATTGCCGCTGAAATGGGGATGAGCCCCTCCAAAGTAAACGAGGTGCGGGTGGCAGCCCTGCTGCACGATGTGGGGAAAATAGGCGTCAAGGACGAGATCCTCAACAAGCCGTCGGGGCTTACGCCGGAAGAATGGGAAGCTATTCGTCAACACCCCATCAAAGCTATAAGTATTCTGGCCCAGGTGGAGCTGCCTGGTGAAATCAAGGAAATGATCCGCCATCACCATGAACGGTACGATGGGAAGGGATACCCGGACAGCCTGGGCCCGGATAAAGTGTCTTTGGGCGCCTATATCCTGGAAGCTGCGGATGCTTATGACGCAATGACCAGCGACCGGCCTTACCGTAAAGGCATGGCACAGGAAGTTGCCATGGAAATTTTGCGTCAGGAACAGGGGAAGCAGTTCCATCCCCAGGTGGTAGATGCCTTCATCCGGATTTTGACAGGCACAAAGGGGGAGGGCTGATCGTTGCTTCTGGCGTATGTGGTACTGGCCGCCATAATTGTGGCCCTGCTTCGGGGAGGAAAACTTACGCATGTTGCCCAAGCCCCTTTGCGCTGCCTCTGGCTGCCGATAGCCGCTTTTGGGCTGGAGGCGGCAATCGGACCGCTGGTCCGTCTTCTGCCATGGCCCCCCCAGAAGTGGCTTTGGCTGGTGGTGCTTTCCGGATATCTGCTGCTGGGTGCGTTTCTGTTCTTCAATCGTCATTTCCGTTCCACCTCTCTGCTGGCAGTGGGAACTGCGCTTAATTTTCTGGTGATTTCGCTGAACAACTGGCAAATGCCGGTAAGCGCCCAGATTCTGGAGATCCCCGCAATGGCTCCGGTACTGGAGAAAATGACCGTGGGAACATTGGTGGAATATGCAGTAGCCAGCGATACCACAAGGCTGCTCTGGTTGGGAGACGTAATTCGGGTGGATTTTATTCCCGGTATGACCTTTGGCAGCGTGGGGGATTTTGTCCTGGCGGCGGGGATTTTCTGGCTGGTCCAGGAAGTGATGCTGCCATCCCGCCAATGGGTATGGCATAAGGGGAAGGACTGACTTTCTCCGGCTGTTGAAAAAGAACCGTATACCGACAAATTGAGGGGAAGTTTCCTGAAAACAAAAACCGATGCTTTTTGCGGCGAGACCGTTCCAAAAGGCATCGGTTATTTTGTTGGCTTTGCGGAAAACATTTTTGCTTAAGCAGCCGGGTCCAAATCGGAAGCAGGGGAGGTGGTCAGCACTTGCCAGAGCATATCGGGTGCATGTTGTTTTTCAGAGAACTCACAGCTGTATGTCCAAGGTTTTTCCTTCCGGAAGCACCTTTGGAACCAGAATTTAAGCGGCAAAAAATCCGCCCGACATTTATCGGGCGGATCGGCAGCAGATAAATTTAGGGCATATCCAAAGTTTTAAACAGGAATTGAATGCGGTGTTTACAAAAGAGTGGCAGAAACAAAAGATGGAACTCAGCGGCAGTAGCACAGGGCCAGGCCCGCAAACGGCAGAAAACTGCCACACCGCATCCGGAAAAGTATCAGCTGCGGTCTGCGGGAGGGGGCAGGATTTTGGGACGGTAGTAGACCTCGCTTACCGTATAAACCGTGACAAAGGCGTCGCTGTCCGTTCTGGCCAGGAAATCCATCAGCTGCCGGTACTCATGATTGTAGAGAATGGTAATGATTTCCCGGCGGGTCTGGCCGTCATAGGCGCCCATCGCTTCATAGATGGTGGCACCGCTGTGGAGAGTGTTGAGGATAAAGGTCTTGATTTCCTCTTCCTTTCGGGAAATAATGCAGACCCGTTTTTTGATATTGGAGCCGAAGATGAAATGATCCAGAACCAGACCGCTCAGATAGGTACCCAGAAGGCTGAGAATCACAGTTTTGACGTCATAGACAAATACGGCCGAAAGGGCGACGCAAAATCCTCCCAGAGCCATGGCTTTTCCCAGTTCCATCCGCAGGTATTTGTTTAGGAACTTGGCTACAATATCCAGCCCTCCTGAGGAAGCGTTGCGGTTGAAAAGCAGCGCCTGCCCGGCGCAGACCACAAAAATATAGCAGATCATATCCACAAAAGGGTCGCCCATTACCGAAGTGTATCCCGGGAAGAGGATCTCCAGCAGGCCCAGGATCACCGGCATCATGATGGAAGTGTAGACGGTTTTGGCGCCAAATTCCCGGCCGATGAAGAGAAAGCCCAAAATCAGAAGCCCCACATTAAGGATCAGGGTGATGAAAGAGATCTTTAAAGGGATAAAAGTAGCCAGAACCATGGCCAGGCTGGTGATACTGCCTACAGGGATGCTGCTGGGAATGAGGAAAAAATAAACAGCGCTGGAGACAATGGCAATACCCAATGTGATCATGGAAAAATCCAGAATCGTATTTTTGATTTTCAATGCTGTCCATACCTCCTGCAATGAGTGGTGCGGCAATCCGCCGTCCTGAATCATTCTACTGCGGGAATCAGCTTGCTGTCAACTGAAAGACAAAATTATCGCAAAATGTTTGCCGGAGGCTGCTTCCTTCTTTTCCGGCTGGCGGCTGCGGGGGTTCTGTACAATCGGAAGCCTTGTTTTTGATTATAAGAAAGCGGCGGTCTTTGTTCTGTGCTCCAGCATCTGGGCAGAGATCCCAGGCGGAAAGTCCCGCATTGACTTTGAAGTGGTTTGTTGCTATCATGAAACTGTATTCTACATTTGACGACAAAGGAGAGACGGGAATGGAGGCGATTGCTTCGATCCTGGCGGAGTCGCCGATCATCGCCGCGGTCAAGAATGACTGCGGACTGGAAAAAGCCCTGTCCACTGACTGCCGGATGGTATTCCTGCTGTATGGGAATATCTGCAATATTGGCGGACTGGTTGCCCGGATCAAGGATGCCGGCAAAATAGCTATGGTGCATGTGGATCTGGTGGACGGCCTGGCCAATAAAGAAGTATCTGTGACCTACATCCGGGGGAACACCCGGGCGGATGGGATCATCAGCACCAAGCCCCCCATCGTCAAATTTGCCAAGGAACAGGGGATGCTGACGGTACAGCGGTTTTTCCTCATTGACTCCATTGCTATGGAAAACTGCCGGAAATACATGGAGACGGGAAAAGCCGATATGGTAGAAATCCTGCCTGCTACCATGCCAAAGATTATTCGGAAAATTGCCGGTTACTGTCGTATGCCTATTATTGCAGGCGGCCTCATCAGCGATAAGGAAGACATTATGCTGGCGCTCCAGGCCGGAGCCATGGGGGTATCCTCCACCAACCACGATGTCTGGAACATGTAGAAGAGGATTCCCGGCCGTTGCAGCCATAATCCCCAAAATCAGGCTCCCGAAATACTTTTGGATATCCTCAGGATCTGCCGGCGAATTTCGACAGATTTGCTTCCTGCTTTCCTCGGCAGGACACAGGATTTCTCAGAGTGCAATTTATGGGCCGGGTGGTCCTGCGGACTGGGCTATGGCGTGTGAAAATAGCAGGAGGTTCCATCCGGTAAGGCTGAGATTCTTTTAGGATATTGTTTGCCCATACCTTTCAAATGTGTGATGCCATTGCCGGAAGAGTTTTGCGGCTGGATACAGTGGGCCTTTTGAAAGGGATAACCTTTATAATCCAGGACATGGCGGAGGATCGTCTTTCCGCTCAAATAAATAAAACAAAGGATGCTCCGCCTGGTTGTACAGGTGCGGAGCGGGAAAGGAAATAGGAAATCATGAAAACCATGCGGCTCTCCCGGAAATGGGTACGGATTTATTTGACATTGCTGGCGGTGGGAATTGCCGTTTTTGTAGTAGGCGCGCTCATGCCCCATCAGGGCATCATGTACGGCGGCGTAGGCATTGCCGCTGTGGGAGCGGCGGTGGCCTGGTTCAAGTGCCGGTGCCCCTATTGCGGTGTGCCGCTGGCCCGGTATGTCCGGTGGGGAAGCGGCAAGGCACGGTTTTGCCCCGGCTGTGAAAATGAAATCCTCTACGACGACTTTAAGGATCGCGGCAAAATAGGGTAAGGAGGAAATGCCGGCGTGGAGACTGACCGGGAAAGAAAATGCATTCCCAGACAATGGGTGCGGATCCACAAAATTATAGTGTGGTCAGGGGTGGCCGTGGCGTTGCTGGCGTCCTCCTGCCTTTTGGAATGGGCACTCCTGGGCGGAATCGGCCTGATACTGGCAGGAAGCGTTCTGGGATGGTGGAAATGCCACTGCCCTTGCTGCGGCAGCTGGTCGGTGCTGCAGCATCTGCGGTATTCAGGCCCGTCAAAGGGGTATTGCCCCCGATGCGGTTGGCGTGTCCGCTATGACGACGAGCCTTAGCCGCCGTTTGCAAAATAGCCAGGTTCAGGGCCTTGCGATCATTGGATTACAAAACATCCCGCGATTCCCAAAATCGCGGGATGTTTTTTGCTGGAAAAGAAGATAGGAACAATTCTGTAATGTTCAGGGTTTCCTTTCAATATCCGATACCTTTCGGAAACTTTCCAAAAACAACGGTAATCCAGCCCGTTTCTGCCGTGTTACATTCCGGCGTTTTTGTTTAAGACAGAATCCCTCCGGAATTTCAGCACTGCCCGGACCGTAAAAAACAGCAGACATGCAAAGAGAAAAATCACTGCCCAGGATAATGCCACATAATAGGGAAGGGCTTTTTCGGAGTTCACGATTGCAATGGGAGCAAACCCATAAACCTGAGAAAAAATTACCCAGCCACAAAACAGGAAAGGATGCTTTCGTGCCTTAGTGGCCCGGATGGTAACAAAGACCAGTACAAGCAGTACAGCCCAAAAGCAGTAAGAAACGATGAGTGAAATACGCATCTCCTGCATATAGGCTATGGGATGAAAAACCAGCTGCAGGCTGAAAGCGGAGATACGTGGCAGCCAGAAAGCTACCGGCAGATAGGTCCCCCAGGCAATGATCAGCCCCGGATGCCACCGGATGGTGAAGCAGACAATGGCGCAAAGAATCAGATAGGCGGCCAGAAAAAGGAGGAGCAGGTTAAAGGTTAATCCAAGAACGGCGCTGAGCAGCCCTGTGCCCAACAGGATATAGCCTATGATGCAGCGCGTTGGGAGCCTGGAAGAAAAATGTTCAGCTTTCTCCGAAGCAGCCGAATGGCCGCATGATAAGGGGGCGTGTCCAGGAGCTTTGGAATATTGAGTCGCCCCGGCAAAGGGATGGGACGTACTGCCGGTGTCGGATCCTGGCTGTGATTTCTCATAAATGCCGGCGGAAGGCTCCGGTGGGGAAAGCTTTTTACTCTGCTCCCCCTGCAGGGCGGATATCTCCGACTGCGAAGCTTCTTCCGATATGGCCTCAGCAGAGAAACCGTTTTTATTGCTTTGATCCTCTGGAGACGGAAAATAAGGGGCGCCCTGAGAATTTTGCGTGGGATTTGAAGCGGTTCCTTTGGCGGGCAAAGGATCGGCTTCCCAGGGAAATGGATCCTTGACCAAGGCGTCCAGCGTGATACCGAAAACCTCGCTGAGGGCGATGAGCTTATCCAGGTCCGGGGTGCTGCTGCCGGTCTCCCATTTGGAAACCGACTGCCGGGAAACGCCCACCTGTTCCGCCAGATCTCCCTGGGATAAATGGCGCAAACTCCGCAGCTTGGCAATTTTTTCTCCTAAAGTCATCATGACGATCTCCTTTCCTCTGTTTGCCAGTATAGCAAAAATGGGAAGGACTGTCGACCAAGGGAAATTGAAATTTTAGCAACCGGCAGTTGCACCTGCCTAAATGGAAGCCCCAATAGCTCGTGGCCCCAGAATTTCTGATGTGCTGCAGGCGCCAGATTTAAAAGATGTACCCGGAATGGGAAATGCCGATAGGTAAAAGTACAAGATAGGGACTTTTGGGGGAAAGAGTTGTATTTCAAAACCAGCTGTCTGCCTGCCCTTGGGGAGAAAAGGCATCCTCCAGCAAGCCGGGAATATCCAACCGTCAAGGTACAAGCTTCCGGACTGTCGGAAGGGGGGGAAAACGGAATCCTGTCAAGCTACAAGCTTCAGGGCTGTCAGGAGAGGGTGGACGGTATCCCGGGGGCACCGGTTGGGTCGGAACGGCTTCCTTATATGGGAATACGGAAATAGGTGACGGCCAGTGAGCTGCCGTCCCGCATGGTAAGGATATCCTCTTTTACCGGAAGTCCCCCAGCTCCAAGAATGGTTTTTGCAGAAGGCATATTCGCGGTGTCGCAGTCGATTTGAACCTCTTTTATGCCCAGCTGCCGGGCAAATTCCAATGCCAGAAGAAGCATACGGCGGGCGTACCCACGGCGGCGAAAAGGTGGGGCGATGCTGTAACCGATATGTCCGCCCAACCGGCGCAGCCCGTCGTTAAGGGTATGACGGACGTCGATGCATCCCACCAAAACGCCGTCTTCTTCCCGGAAGGCAAGGAACAGAGTGGATGGAACACCCAAGGGCCCGTTGGGTCCGGCGGCACAGAGCCGGACTGCCCCCAGCCAGGAGGAAAAATTTTCAAACCGGTGCAGCTGCTGGCTGCCGTTGATAAAGTCTTCTCCGGCATCGGCGAAGCTTTGACGAAAATCCATGACAGAATCGGCCCATTCTTCCCGGGGCTGCTCCAATCTGAGTACCCCATCAGAAAAAGACATGGCGGATACCTCCTGCCTTGAGGAACATGGCCGTTCCCCCAATAATCCTGAATGCCGGCAAAGCCACAAACATTGAAAGGAACAAAGTATGCAGCCCTGCTCAGCGGCGGGAAGTTTGGCTCAAAATAGCTGCCGGAAAGCCTTGCGGGCAATCATTTTTGAAAGGGCTTTGCGGCATACAGAGTACAAGGAAGGTGCTTGTTCCCGGCAATAAATTTTAACCAGTATAGCAGACCCATGGGATGGGCGCAAGAGAATAAAAGGGAATTGCAGCGTGCGTGCAAAAGAATTATGAACGATTCGTGAATAATTAGCACTCTATATTGACGAGTGCTAAAACGGGTGCTACAATAAACTCGCAAACAAAATTGCGTTTACAATTTGATCCGATTTTGGTTTTCCATAAAGGAGGAAAGCAGCATGAATGTTCAGAAATTTACCCAAAAATCCCTGGAAGCCATCCAGTTGGCCCAGGATACAGCCCTGCAGCGGGGCAATATGCAGATATCCCAGGAGCATCTCTGCTATGCGCTCCTCGCCCAGGAGGGAGGACTGATCCCCCAGCTTTTGACCCGCATGGGCGCCGATCCCGGCGCGCTGGAGCGTCAGCTGATCCAGGAGATGGATAAAATCCCCGGCGTCTCCGGCCCCGGCAGAGAAAGCGGCAAAATCTATGTCTCTCCCGAAGTGGATAAGATGCTGATCGACGCCGAAAAGCAAGCGGACCATATGAAGGATGACTTTGTGTCGGTGGAGCATGTGATGCTGGCGGTGATTGAAGGGGCTACCGGTGCCCTTCGCCGGCTGCTCCAGCAGCACGGCATAGATAAAAACCGCTTCCTTTCCGCTTTGGCAGAGGTGCGGGGCAATACCAGGGTCACCTCTGACAGCCCCGAGGATACCTATGACGTGCTGGCAAAATACGGCCAGGATCTGGTGGAGCAGGCCCGTAACCATAAGCTGGACCCGGTCATCGGACGGGACAGCGAGATCCGCAATGTGGTGCGGATCCTCAGCCGTAAGACCAAAAACAACCCGGTCCTCATCGGTGAGCCGGGCGTGGGCAAGACGGCCATCGCCGAGGGCCTGGCCCAACGGATCGTCCGGGGGGATGTGCCGCAGAATCTGCGGGACCGGAAAATTTTCTCCCTGGACATGGGCGCCCTCATTGCCGGCGCCAAATTCCGGGGTGAGTTTGAGGAACGTCTCAAGGCAGTTCTGGGAGAAATCAAAAAGAGCGAAGGGAAAATCATCCTCTTTATTGACGAGCTGCACACCATCGTGGGCGCCGGCAAGACGGAAGGCAGTATGGACGCGGGCAATTTGCTCAAGCCCATGCTGGCCCGGGGAGAACTCCACTGCATCGGCGCCACAACCCTGAATGAGTACCGCCAGTATATCGAAAAGGATGCCGCCCTGGAACGGCGCTTCCAGCCGGTCATGGTGGGTGAACCTACGGTAGAGGACACCATTTCCATCCTCCGGGGCCTCAAGGAGCGGTATGAGGTATATCATGGCGTCAAGATCCAGGATCAGGCCCTCATCGCCGCCGCCACCCTTTCCAACCGCTATATCACCGACCGGTTCCTCCCCGATAAGGCCATCGATCTGGTGGATGAGGCCTGCGCTATGGTTCGTACCGAGATGGACAGTATGCCCACCGAGCTGGATGAGATCTCCCGGAAGATCATGCAGCATGAGATCGAGGAGGCTGCCCTGAAAAAGGAGACAGACAAGCTGGCCCGGGAGCATCTGGCGGAGATCCAGAAGGAACTGGCCGACCTGCGGGCTGAATTCAAGGAGATGAAGGCCAAGTGGGAGAACGAAAAGACCGCTATTTCTTCTGTGCAGAAGCTGCGGGAGGAAATCGAGCAGGTCAACGCCGATATTGAAAAGGCGGAGCGGGCCTATGACCTGAACAAGGCCGCCGAGCTGAAATATGGCCGGCTGCCCCAGCTCCAGAAACAGCTGGACGAAGAGGAGCAGAAGGCGGAAGAAAACCAAAGCCACAGCGGAGACCGCCTGCTTCGGGATAAGGTTACCGAGGAAGAGATCGCCAAGATCATCTGCCGGTGGACCCACATCCCGGTGGCCCGGCTGATGGAAGGAGAGCGGGAGAAGCTCCTGCGGCTGGAGGATATCCTCCACCAGCGGGTGGTAGGCCAGGATGAGGCAGTCAAAAAGGTCACCGAGGCCATTCTTCGTTCCCGGGCGGGCATCCAGGACCCCGGACGTCCCATTGGGTCCTTCCTGTTCCTGGGCCCCACCGGCGTAGGCAAAACCGAATTGGCCAAGGCATTGGCACAGGCTCTGTTTGATGATGAAAGCAACATGGTCCGGATCGATATGTCCGAATACATGGAGAAGTATTCTGTCAGCCGCCTGATTGGAGCGCCTCCGGGATATGTGGGCTATGACGAGGGCGGCCAGCTGACGGAGGCAGTCCGCCGCCGTCCCTACTCCGTGGTGCTCTTCGATGAGATCGAGAAGGCCCACCCGGATGTGTTCAACGTCCTCCTTCAGGTGCTGGACGATGGCCGGATCACCGACAGCCAGGGCCGGACGGTGGACTTTAAGAATACCATTATCATCCTTACCTCCAATTTGGGCTCTTCTTATATTCTGGAAGGCATCGGCTCAGATGGACAGATCAGCGCAGAGGCCCGGGCACAGGTGGAGCAGCTTCTCAAGAGTTCCTTCCGTCCCGAATTCCTCAACCGGCTGGATGAGATCGTCTTCTATAAGCCTCTGACCCGCACCGAGATCAGTTCGGTGGTGGATCTGCTGATGGATGGACTTAAAGCACGTCTCCATGAGAAGCAGCTGGAGCTGACCCTCACCGACGCGGCCAGGACCCACATTGTGGAGGAGGGGTATGACCCCGTCTATGGCGCCCGTCCTCTCAAGAGATATATCCAGAGCCATGTAGAGACCCTTTTGGCCCGGATGATTATTGGAGAAGACCTTGCGCCCCAGACCCGTTTGGTGGTAGACTATAATGGCAGAGACTTGACCGTATCCCGGGGCTGATGCTCCGGAAGGGGCCCTCGGTTTCGGGGGCCCTTTCTTTATATGTATTGGCAAGGTGGAAACCATCGGTCTTGCCGGGAAGAGCAAAAGAGCGCTTGTTCCACACGCTGAAAAGACGAAGGGTCCGGTTGAGGAGCCTGAAAAATAGAAAAGGTCTTGCTGGCGTACAGGCTAAAGGACAGGTGATGCAGGAGACGATGATCCGGCATCTCTTGTGAGGCCGGCCGGCATAAAGAGCCTTTCCGGGGTTTACCGGAACTTGGATCCAGCGCTATGCCTCAGCCCGTGGGAGCGCCTGCGCCAGGCAGCTGTCTGTTCATGGGCCCGGAGCAGGAAGAACGGCCATTTTTTAAAGGCTGCGGAATACAGGTCACAGTCACGCCTCAATTTTGAATGTGGGGAAACCTGTTGCAGGGAGGAAGTGCCTGCGGCATGTGAAAAGCCTGGAATGCCGGTTGACGCATTTGGGGGCAGGCCGTTTTGAGTTCTCTGCAGCCCTGGACCGGGCGAAAATATGATGGATGATAAAGGAGCGTGTGCCATGCTGACCGCTGCCAAAATTTTTCTGTGGCTGATGATTTACAGCTTTGCAGGATGGGTGTACGAATCCATCCTCTGTTCTGTCACCTCGGGGTCGCTGGTCAATCGGGGACTGCTTACCGGTCCCTATTGCCCCATTTATGGCTTTGGCGCTCTCATTGTCATTTTTGCCCTCCGGGATAATACCGGGAGCCTGCTGAGCCTGTTTTTGTCCAGCATTGTTCTTACCGGAATTCTGGAATACTTTACGTCCTGGCTGTTGGAAAAGCTTTTTCATGCCAAATGGTGGGATTACTCCCATTATCCTTTCAACATCAACGGCAGAGTCTGTCTGTATGGGGCACTGGTCTTCGGCCTGCTTTCGGTGCTGCTGATGCGGGTGGTCCACCCCGTTGTGGAGGGGCTGGTCAACGGTCTTTCCGCCCTGACGGTATACATTGCATCGGGAACGTTGCTGACGGTGATCTCCGTAGATTTTGTCGTCACCGTCCGCCATATCCTTACCATGAACGGTCGTCTGGCAGAGATCCAGGCGGCGCTGGACGACTACCGGACCGAGAGCCGGGAAAAAATTACCCGGATGCGGGAGCGTCTGGAGGAACGTCTGGACAGCCCCAGCTTGGAGGAATTCAAGACGGAGCTGGCGGAACGGCTGGAGGAATTCTCCCGCTCCAGCCCGCTGCGTGCCCGGGGTGAGGAGCTGCTCCGCAGGCTGGAGGAAAGCTCTGACCTGTCTGCCGCTCAGCTGAGGCGGAATCTGCGGGAACGGATGTATCGCCTGCGCGCTGCGGAACAGGAGGGGGATGAAGGCGGTTTCGAGGGAAGCCGGTTCCATTCCAAGAGGATCCGGGAACTCCTGGCGGGACAGAGATATACCGACCGGCGGCTGCTCAAAGCCTTCCCCCGTATGCGCTCCACCCGGTATGGGGATGCGCTGGAGAAACTGCGGGAAAGGCTGGAAAGAAAAAACGGAGAATCATAAGTCTTTCAGTGAAGTTTTAAGGACCTCCCGGGGGATGTACCGTTCATCCTCGGGGAGGTCCTTTGCTGTTATTTGCTTAAGTATAAAGCCAACCTCCAGCCCTGCTGTGGAGTGTAAAGGAGCCTTAGCTTCAAGCATTGCGCTGACCAAGAAACCATCAGCAACTTTATGGTTGTCAAAAAGTTGATCTTGGAAAAGCAACGCCTGCTTACGGGCTGTCGTACAAGCGGCAGATGATCCAAGTTCCTTGTGGGAAGCTTCCGGTATGAGGTCCTTCCAGGGCCTGCTCAAGCCCCGGCTTAGCCGGTGATCATGACTTGAATAAAGATTGTACCGCTCCGGAAAGCCTTACAAAAACAATATATCTGCTGGCTCTCCCACCAAAACTATCGGTAAGCCCGGCATATCGCTTCTATATTCCCCCCCACAAAGGCCAAAATAAAAATTTACCTTAATGGCTGTGCCTTGGACAAGATAAGGTGAAGCTTATGCCGGAGTTATATGGTTTTAAGTCAAATACCGACATACCTGCCGGGAGCCGTTTATCTCCGATGTCAAGTTGTTTTCAGCCAGAAAATGGGTCGCCTGCCTACACCGAAGGGGAGGAATTACTCTGCGATAAAATTCAAAGAGATTACGAACCGGCGGAAAATGCCGCTAAATCATCCGTGCAGCGGCCCACAGGCAGTGTGGCTGCCGCATCATGTAATTTTTTAAAAGAAGTTCATGGGTTTGATGTAGTATTTGCCGCGAAAACCGTAGTATATGAATGAAGCGGGAAAGGAGACGATAGGATGACGGAAGATGAAAAAATCATAGAAATGTTTTTTGAACGCTCGGAACGGGCCATACAGGAGCTGGATGCAAAGTACGGCAAGGTGTTTCATAAACTCTCATACAACATAGTCAATAATCTGCAGGACGCGGAAGAGTGTGTCAACGACGCTTATTTGGGCGCCTGGAACGCCATCCCGCCGGCAAAACCCCATCCGCTTTTGACCTATCTCTGCAAGATTGTTCGGAATATTTCACTGAAAGCCTATTACCGGAAGGAAACGGCCAAGCGCAGCAGCACATACACGGTTGCGATGGAAGAGATTGAGTCCTGCATACCCGATCCGTACACGGTGGAGACCGAAATTGAAGCCAAAGAATTAGCCCGCATGATCGAAAATTTTTTAGACACTCTAACGGTTCAGAACCGGGTTATCTTCATGCGCCGGTATTGGTTTTCCGATAGTTGCCAAGACATAGCCAAATTTGTGGGGCTTACAGAAAAAAATGTTTCTGTTCGGTTGACCCGTATCCGTCAAAAAATGAAAGACTATCTGATGGAAAGAGAGGTATCTCTATGAATACAAAAAAGTTTTCCGAAGCCATGAATGAAATTGACGGCAAATATGTGGAAGAAGCCATTGGGTACGGAAGCAGAAAAGCACAAAAGACGGTTTGGATGAAATGGGGAGCCATGGCCGCCTGCTTGTGTCTGATGGTTGTGGGCGGAATCCTGTTTGCACGATCCGGCAACCATCTGGTCCCCAACCCCGATCCCGTTCAAATACCCAATCCGATTCTTACGGTTACATCGGTTGAGGAGATGGAAGAGTATCTTGACTTCCCGGTCCTGATTCTGGATAAAGAAGTTGCATCTTATTCTGTCATGATTGAAGACAGTTATCCCACCATGGGTCAGGTAGACTACGCAGACGGTTCACAATTCCGCATCCGGTATGGAAGTGGGGATATCAGCGGTATTTACGGCGGTACACTGGAGAAAAGTGAAGACATCCAAGGCGTAAAAGTTCAATATTATAAGTATGCGGACACTGCCTATGCCATTTGGGAGCAGAACGGGTTTGCTTTCAGCTATATCTATGCCAACGGCGACACCACAGATGTGGAAAGAATTATTACGCAGTATCGGTAAAGCCCGCCGTCCTGCCCCCAACCGAACAGCAGTCACAAAGAGCAGTTCTTTCGATTCTGAAAGAGCTGTTCTTATTATTGGGGCGGTTCCTGCAGGGAACCTTTCCCCCACAAGGTTGTGTGCGTGGTGGGGAGCGGAAACAAAAGCACAGCCAACAGCCGTCAAGTTACCCGATCCTTATTGAGGTGTGGCAGGAACTTTTTGCACCTTAATTTGCAGGTTTTGGAATGAATGAAGTCAGCCGGTAAAGAGGAGACGTTGCGGATGGCAGTCACCAGGCGCTTCCTTTCATGGGCCGCTTGCCGTTCCATTGAGTACCAGGCGCCTGATCTCTTCCGGTAAACTTCAGCGAGCGGATTTGTTTCAGGGCCGATCACGTGTTTCCCTGAAGGCGGTCCCGCAGGCTGCCGCAGATGAGAAAGGCGGGAGCCGACAGTAAAAACCAAAAGAAGCTGAACCGCAGGCAGATCTGCCCCAAGAAATTGAAAGGAAGGCTGGAATAATCCCAGACATTCCACCGAAGCCGCAGGTTGACGACACATCCCGCAATGAATTCATACAGGGTGATGACCGCCGAACCAACAGCACACTTACGAAGGTGGCTGCAGCCGCGAAGCGGTCCGCTGAGAGCGTAGAAAGTGGCCATACAGGCTCCGCCGGTAAGAGACATGGTCCAGTGGGTGTATCCCCGCCACAGAGTTTCGATGAGGCTGTAAGCAGCAGCCCCAAAGGCGAACATCAGCAGCAGCGGACCGGATTTTCCAAAGGGGCGCGGCCGGGGAAAAATCAAATGCAGCAAATAAAAACACCTCCGAGACAGATACCGGGAACACCCTGGTATTGTCTGCGGAGGCAAAGGGAATATGCGCCGGCTGGATTCTCCGGCGAAGGGAAAGTCATTCCAGCAGCTGAGGAAAAAGCGCTTGGACGGCACAGGTAAGGGGGCAATGGTCGTTGTCCGGGACTACCAGAGTCGCGGCCTCTTTCAGCTGGGCAACAGCATTTGCAGGGACGGCCGAAAAACCGGTGGCCTGTACCATAGCCAGGTCGTTGAGGTTGTCCCCCAGGCTGAGGGCACGGGAAAGATCCAGCCCCAGCCGTTGGGCCAGCCAGCGTACCCCCCAGCCTTTGGTGACCCCGGCGTTATTGACCTCCAGCAGCCCGGCGCCGGAAAAGGTTAGTTCCATGTCTTTCCGGTGGGCCAGCGCCGCCCGAAAAGACTCCACCGCCTCATCCCCCATTCCGGGAAGAATGATCTTCACCACCCGATGTGCGGTGGGGTCCCCCAGATCATCCATGCTGCTGAATTCCACCCTGACCCCGGGGCAGAGGGGCATGGCTCCCTTGCGGAAGTCCAGCCGGGTGTCATCAGGGTCGTAGTAGCTTTTTTCCGGTGTAAAGATATAATACCGCAGTCCGGCGCGGCGGGCATAGCCGCAGACCTCCGCCACTGCCTCAGGAGACAGGCAGATGTCCAGAAGCGCGTGTCCCGCTTCATAATCGTAAATGACGCCGCCGTTGCAGGTGACGGCGGGAACCCCGCCGCCTATTTGATCGTAGATGGGCCGGGCGATGGTATGATGCCTGCCGGTGGCGATGAGAACGGGAATCCCCCGGCTTTGGAGGGCACGGATGGTGGCAAGATCCCGGGGGTCCAGGGTACGGTCAGAATGGAGCAGGGTACCGTCCAAATCGGTGAAAACACAGGAAAGAGGGAGCATGGGAATAACTCCTTTTATTTCAGTTCTACCACGGTTACGCCGTCCTCTCCCTCGCCATACAGGCCGGGACGGAAGGAACGGACGCTGGGGTGGCGTTTCAGGTGCTCCCGGATGGCCTTGCGCAGCACGCCGGTGCCCTTACCATGGATAATGGTGACATTGGTCAGTCCCGAAAGGACGCAGCGATCCAGGAAACGGTCGGTTTCCATAATGCCCTCGTCCGAGGCCATGCCCCGCAGATCCAGTTCCATACTGGGACGCTGGGTTTTCAGGCCCTTTCCGCCGCCGCCTTCCGGGCGGACCCGCCGCTGGCTCTGGCCCTGATAGGTGACCTTTTTGGGCTGCTCTACCAGCCGGAGCCCGTCTGCGGGGACTTTGGTTTTAAGGATACCCGCCTGGACCAGATAGGAGCCGGAACTGTCCGGCCCTGAAAGGACAGTGGCCTCGGTCCCCAGATCGGCCAGAAGAACCGTATCCCCGGATTTAAGAGGACGGGGCAGGGCGTAGGGCTCTTCTTTCTTCCGGATTACGGGATCGGCCAGATCCCGCAGCTTTTCGATGCGGCCCTTGTAGCTGCCCCGCACCGCCGATACCTTGGCGGCAAAATCCTCCTTGTCCTTCTGCTTTTTCAGTTCTTCCAGTTCGTTGAGGAGGAGGTCGGTCTGGCTGCGGACCCGTTCCACCATGGTTTGGGCCTGGGAGCGGGCCTGGGCGATTTCTTTTTCCATCTGCTTCTGGAGCCGCTGCTTCTCCGCCTCGATCTGCTGACGGATATATTCCGCCTGCTGCCGGTTGGAAAGAGCCGCCACCTGCTCCTTTTCCAGGGTCTGGCGGGCCTGCTCCAGCTTATCCACTACATCTTCAAAACGGGTGTTTTCAGTGGACATCAGTTCCCGGGCCCGGTGGATGACCTCCTCGGGAAGTCCCAGGCGGCGGCTGATGGCAAAGGCGTTGGACCGTCCCGGCACACCGATGAGGAGACGATAGGTAGGAGAGAGGGTCTCCACATCAAATTCGCAGCTGCCATTTTCTACCCCGGGGGTAGAGAGGGCGTACATTTTGATCTCGGCGTAGTGGGTGGTGGCGGCCAGGCGGACCCCCTTGGCCCGCAGATGTTCGATGATGGATACCGCCAGCGCCGCGCCCTCGGAGGGATCGGTGCCGGCCCCCAGCTCGTCGGTGAGGACCAGGCTGTCCTGATCGGCGCACTGGAGAATGGAGATGATATTGGTAATGTGGGCGGAAAAGGTGGACAGGCTCTGCTCAATGCTCTGCTCGTCGCCGATGTCCGCCAGCACCCGGGTGAAAACAGGCACACAGCTGCCGGAAGCGGCGGGAATGAGCAAACCGCAGGCGGCCATCAGGGTCAGCAGACCCAGAGTTTTAAGGACCACTGTTTTACCGCCGGTGTTGGGACCGGTGATGACCAGGGTGTCAAAATGCTCGCCCAGGGAGATGTCCACCGGTACGACCTTGTTTTTATCGATCAGGGGATGACGGGCCTTGATCAGCTTGATGACTTTGTCCTGACGGATCTCGGGCACCACTGCCTTCATGGAATCTGCCAGCCGGGATTTGGCAAAAAGGAGATCCAACTCCACCAGAGCGTCAAAGCTTTCCAGCGTCAGGTCAGCAATCTGGCCGATTTCACCGGAAAGAGCCAGCAGGATCCGCTCCACCTCCTGCTGCTCCTGGCTTTGCAAGAGCCGGATCTCATTGTTGGCGTCCACCACGGACATGGGCTCGATAAAAACCGTGGCGCCGCTGGAGGAGGTATCATGGACCAGGCCCCGAAGTTCGCCCTTGCATTCTGCCCGTACCGGCACAACGAACCGGCCGTCCCGGATGGTGACGATGGCTTCCTGCAGCACTTTGGCATACTGAGGGGATCGGATGATATGATCCAGCTGTTCCCGGATCTTCAGCTGAGCGCGGCGGATCTTCTGGCGGATCTCACGCAGCTCGGGGGAAGCGGTATCCGCCAGTTCCTCTTCATTCTGGATGGCCCGGTCGATTTCTTCCTCCAGCCCCTTGGCAGGGGAGAGCGCCTCAAAAAGAAAGTCCACAGTGGTGTGGTCGGGACACTGGCGCCGCCAGTCCTTGACGTTCCGGATGGTTTTCAGGAGGCGGCAGACAGCCAGAATCTCAGGGATCGTAAGCCTTGCGCCCACCTGGGCACGGCGAAGCTGGGTTTCGCAGTCCCGGACGCCCCCGGCAGAAGGGGTGCCGTACCGGGTGGTCAGGGAACTGATATCGGCGGTGCGCTGGATGGCGGCAGCCACATCCCGGTACTCGGTATAGGGCTGCAATTCCAGCGCCCGGCGGGCTGCGGCTTCGCAGGAAGTCTTATCCGCCAAAAGACGGAGAACCTTGGGAAGCTCCAGGGCGGTTTGATGTCGGTCGTGTGGCATAGTTACACCTCTCAATGGGTTTGGGATGGCCTGGCACACAGGGTGCTGGGGCAGAAGACCTTTGCCCTTTTAAATCAAAAATGGGGCTGAAGGATGAAAAATCAAAAATCGGCGTCCCGGCAACGAGGGAACACAGACAGAAGAAAAACAGCCGTCAGGAACTCTGCCCCATGGAAAATTTTCTGTGGAGGAGACGACACGGCAGAGTGTCCCTGTACCGCCGGGTCGGGGAATTTTGCTCCTCCGGCATTGAAAACCAGAGCCAAAAAAATCTGAGGTCAAGAGACAGGGAACCGCCGGCAGGAGAAAAGGGATGGCAGAGGGAAATTACGTCCTCCCTCTGTAAAGCTGTTTATGGCGGTTCCGGAAGTTTTCATGCAAAAGCAGATGGGGATACGAAAATTTGTACGCTTCTCTGCCCTAAAATGGAAAGCAAAAATAAAAATTGGTATCCCCAAAGATGGGAAAAAACAGAAGAATCGGCAGAAAAATATCCGTCATACCAAGAATGAGGCAAGGCCGCAGCGGCTTGCCGGTACGGCGGCCTGGAAACGGGGAAAAATTACACGCCTGCCGGGGAAGGGGAGGGTGGGGAGGGCGGAGGATACATCGACTCGAAAAAGCGCAGGGCAGGCAGCACCCGCTCTACCTGACAAAGCAGATAGTTCTGGCAGACGCGGCTCAGTTCCATCACCCCCGCCTCAGAGAGACGGAAAGAAAAAAGCTTTTCAAAATCGCTGTAGATGATATGGCGCATGGCCTGGAACACCCCCGGGGACAGAGGAAGCAGAGAAAGTCCCTGGCGTGAGGCCTCCTGCACGCATGCTCCGCACCACAGGGTGCCCTGAACAGGGGCGAAAAAAACTCCCTGCCCCTGAAAATCTCCGCAGGCGCAGCAGGCCACCAGATCAGGCATATATCCGGCCATGGACAGCAGCCGCAGTTCAAAGACCGCTTTCAACTGAAGAAGAGGCAGGGACCCTTTTTCCAGAAGATGCAGCGAATTGAGAAACAACCGCAGATATCCCTCTCCTTCTGCCTCTTCCGGAACCAGCTCGCAGCAAAGCTGGCAAAAATATGTAGCCAGGGACAGCTTGTCCATGTCCTGGCGTATGCCGAAAAAAACCGTATTGGTTTCGGCACGGTCCACAAAAAAGCGGTCCCGGTTCTGAAAGATCTGGAAACGGGAATAGCACAGCAGCTCTGTGGCAGGGGCCATGGTGCTGCGCATTTTCCGGGCATTTTTGGCATAGGCGGTGAGCAGTCCCCGGTGGGGGGTCAGCAGGGTAAGCAGCTTATCGTGCTCATCCAGAGATTTCTCCCGTATCACCGCCGCGTCGGTGGATATCTGCATGGTAAGACGCCTCCTCCGGCAGGCCGGGCCCTCGCTGCTCAAATGCCACGGCACTGCGGTATTCCAGATAATCAGAGACAAGGCCTGTCTCACAAAATTTTTTCCAGGTCTCCTCCGCGCGTTTGGTCATCACATACACCTCCAGGATCAAACTCCTGTTTTCAGTGTGTGTTCCGGCGGGAGGATTATGTAAGGAAAAGCCTGTACCCTTTTCCAATGTTTTAGGGCTTGACAGATTCGGGTTCGTCCGTTTCTGCCGGCATTGCGGAAGAAGAAACCGGCTGGTCCCCATCAGGCGGGCAGAAGGTTCTGTTCTCTTCCGGGACTGCCGCAGGCGGCTGCTGCCGATCCCGGGCGGCACGCAGGGCTTTTTCCTCCTGCCTGCGGGCGCGGGCTTCACGGGCCTTTTCCTCCCGCTGCCGTGCCAGGCCGCTGAGGAACCACAGGTTCAGGTAACCAGACAAGGCACACACCAGGCAGATTGCCGCGGCAAAATAGCCCAGAAGGCGGGATACTCCCTGAGCCCCGGTGGCAAAGATAGCCACGCCGCCTCCCAGTACGGCCAGAGCGGTATTGAGTATGGTGACAATAATGATCCAGAACCGAAGCAATCCAACATCCCTCCCGCAAATTTCTGCGATACGGGGAACGCTTATTTGAATCCGAAATTACGCAGCATCCGTTCCTCGTTGCGCCAGTCTTCCTTTACCTTGACCCAGCACTGGAGGTTCACTTTTACCGAAAGGAAGGCCTCCATATCGGCCCGGGCGGCACTGGCGATTTTTTTCAGCATCTGGCCGCCTTTTCCGATGACCATTCCCTTGTGGCTCTGGCGCTCACAGTAAATGACCGCCTGGATGTCCACAATGGTGCTGTCTTCCGGCCCTTGCCGCTCCTTCATTTCTTCAATGGTGACGGCAGTGCCGTGGGGAATCTCCTCCTGCATGTTCAGCAGGATCTTTTCCCGCAAAATCTCCGCACAGATGGCGCGTTCCGGCTGATCGGTGAGAGCGTCGTCGGGGAAGAAGTGAGGGCCCGGTTCGCCGTAAGCCATCAACAGATCCAGCAGCAGGTCGCAGCCCTCCCCGGTCAGGGCGCTGACGGGGACGATCTGGTCAAAATCATAGGCCTCAGACAGAGCCGCCATTTTGGGGATGAGCAGCTCCTTTTCCTCCAGAGCGTCGATCTTGTTCAGCACCGCCACCGCCGGCAGATGCAGGCGGCGGAAGGACTCTATCAGTTCCACTTCTGCTTTGGTCAGGGGGCCCTGAGGCTCCACCACCAGTACAGCCAGATCCACATCAGCGACGGAATCGTTCACCTGCTTGACCATATACTGGCTCAGGGCGGTTTTGGGCTTGTGAAGGCCGGGAGTGTCGATGAAAACCAGCTGGCAGCCCTCACGGGTCAGAACGCCGGTGATACGGGTGCGGGTGGTCTGGGGCTTGTTGGAGACAATGGCAACCTTTTCTCCCACCAGACGGTTGAGAAGGGAGCTTTTGCCCACATTGGGCTTGCCTACAATGGCAATAAAGGCAGATTTTGTTTCAGTCATGGGTTCTCCTTTTCCTTCTGATACCAAATATGAACCACAGGGACACAGCCGCCGCAGCAGCCAGTCCTGCCAGCCGGGACGGCTGTCTCAAAAAGGACTGTCCCAGAGCCAGGAGCTTGTCCGGACGCCACAGCAGCACCCCGCCCACACAGACAGCAAAAACGGCCCCCGCCAGCACCGCGCCCGCCGCGGTGTCCTTAGCCGTTTTGGCAGTGACGCTGCGTTGGGGGATCAGGTGGTCGGTGAGGGCCTCCACGGCGGTGTTGAGCAGTTCGGCAATGATGACCATCCCGCAGGTGAGCAGCAGAACGCCCAGCTGAGCGTGGGTAAGCTCCAGACTGGCGCCCAGCCATACCGCCCAGCAGGAGGCAGTCAGATGGATGCGCAGGTTACGCTGGGTAAGCAGGGCACGGGAAAGCCCTGCCCAGGCGGCGGCAAAACTCTGTCCCAGGGAGCGCAGCTGGCCTCTCACGGGGTGGGGACGACATAGGTGACGTCCCGGGTCAGACCCAGCTCCGCCAGAATGGCTTCTTCCTTTTCCCGCATCAAAGTGGCCTCCAGACCGCCCGCTTCATGGTCATATCCCAGCAGGTGGAGCATGCTGTGGACGGTAAGGAACCCGATTTCCCGCTGGAGGGTGTGGCCGTACATTTCAGCCTGATCAATGGCCTTTTCCACTGAGATAACAATATCCCCCAGCATATAGGCGCCGGTTTCCATGTTCATGTCGTAGACGCCGTTTTCTCCCAAAGGGAAGGAGAGGACGTCGGTTTCTATATCTTTGCCCCGATGATCGGCATTAAGTTGGCGAATCTGCTGATTGTTGAGAAAGCTGACGCTGATTTCCGCACTGCCCTGAAAATTTTCGTAATCCAGTACGGCGGTGCAGCAGCGGCGGATCAGCAGCCGGATACCGGAGGGGATCTTTACATCCTTCTGGCGGTTGGAGATCTGCACCTTCACTTTATCCATTTGTTTTTTTCCTCCTTGCGGAATCGTTATAATATTTTTCGTAGGCTTTGATGATATCCTGGACCAGCCGGTGGCGGACCACATCTTTTTCGGAGAACTGGCAGATGCCGATGTCCTCAATGCCCCGGAGTACCCGGGAGGCCTCCAGCAATCCCGAGTGACGGGGATCGGGAAGGTCGATCTGGGTGATGTCGCCGGTAATGACCGCTTTGGAGTTAAAGCCCAGCCGGGTCAGAAACATTTTCATCTGCTCGGGAGTAGTGTTCTGGGCTTCGTCCAGGATGATGAAGCTGTCGTCCAGAGTGCGCCCCCGCATGTAAGCCAGGGGGGCTACCTCAATGTTGCCCCGCTCCAGGTACTTCTGGAAATTTTCGGTACCCAGCATGTCAAACAGGGCGTCATACAGGGGGCGGAGATAGGGGTCCACCTTGTTTTGCAGGTCGCCGGGAAGGAAGCCCAGCTTTTCTCCCGCCTCCACCGCCGGGCGGGTGAGGATGATGCGGTTGATCTCATGGGCGCGGAATGCCTTGACCGCCATGGCTACCGCCAGATAAGTTTTGCCGGTACCGGCGGGGCCGATGCCCAGGACGATGGTGTTGCGGCGGATGCTGTCGATGTATTTTTGCTGGCCGATGGTTTTGGCTTTGAGGGGGCGGCCTTTGGCGGTGATGCAGATGACGTCCTTGCCCATCTCGGAGACTTCCTGCTCCTTGCCTTCCTCCACCAGGGACATGACATACCGGATATTCTGGTCGGTAAGAGGCTCGCCGGATTCCACCATGGTCAGCAGGCCCTGAATGCATTTGCCGGCCTGCATGACGGCTTCCGGTTCGCCGGACACCTTGATATCCGTTCCCCGGAACAGGATGGTAACGCCATACTGCTGTTCGATCTGCCGGCTGTTTTCATCACAGCTGCCGAAAAGCGTCATGGCGTGTTCCATCCGCTCAATATCAATGATTTGTTCCACCATGTATTTGCTTCTCCTTTGTGCTAAACGGCCCTGCGGGTCGGGCGTTGGGGCAAAGTCCCGGACGCCGCGGCTGGCGGAAAAAGGCCGGAAAAGTTTACGCTATCAGTATATCATAAAGAACTGAATAAAACTATGAATTATTCATAAAATTTTCAGCTGTTTTCTGGCGTATTATCCATCAAAATTTCCCGTTCCTCCCCGATTTCGCCCTCCACCAGATATTCTCCCTCCAAAAGGAAGGCATCCTCCAGAGCCTGACCGGTCAGCTGCCGGTCCAGCACTCTGCAGCCCTCAAAAGCTGCGGCTTCCATCTGAGGGAGCTGCAGCTGAGCCAAAAGCCGGGCCTCGTCCTCGGTAATGGTATAGCTTTCCCGGGTAAAGAGAATATAATTTTCCCGGGTAAAGGTGATGGGAGCAACGGCGCTTACCACCGGAATGTCCCAGGTTCCGGATTCCAGCTTGTAAGGCTCCCGGGGGATTCCCCCCAGGCTCAGGGGGATACGCAGAGAGAAAATGTTCAGGTACCGGCGCACCTGGACCCCCTGGTAGGTGAGGGTTTCCTGTTCATAGGGGATGGGCAGCGAAAGCGATTCCCGGGTCTGGGCCACCACCCGCGCCCGGGCATGGACGGTACGGCTGCGGCCGTTCTTGTCCTCCATGATCCCGCTGACCAGAATATCTCCCGCTGCCACCGAATCCCCCACTTTTACGGTGGGCTGTCCTTCGTAAACTTCCATGGCGGTGATGAAGCCGGTTTTTTGGGCCACCACATTATGGGGAACCTGGTCGTCCACCCGCACTGGCGGTTCTACCCGCTCCTTCACCTCCACCGTGGCCACACTGCCCCGCAGATTGACGGCGGCCCAGCTGAGATCCGGCAGACGCAGGATCATCTGCCGGGCCACATCCACCGCATCAATGGAATCACGCAGGACTCCCCGCCTTACGCCCAGATCCCGGAGGACGTTGCGGATATCGGTTTCGCTGACCTGCTCCGCTCCCACAATGTCAATCCGCCAGATAAAGGACCCCATAAATAGAAGAGCCGCCAACAGGATAACAGCTCCTGCCAGCAGCCCCACCCGTTTGCGGTAGCTGCGCAGAAGAGCGGGAGCGCCGCCGGATCCCAGGATCTCTACCGTTACTCCGGCCTTTTGGGCCAGGGATTCCAGACGCCGCGCGCCTTTGGTGGTGGTGCAGGCGGTGTAAACGTTTCCGGTCTTTCGTCCGTTCCATACCGGAACGCCGCCCCGGGCACACAGGTTGAGCAGCCGTTCAGGGAAGCCCGCCCGGACCTGGAAGCAAACGCTGCCCCGAAAAAAGCGGATCATAGGGATCAGCACGGTCCAGCCTCCTTTTGCTACTGATATTCCACCGCCAGCAGACAGCCTTCGATAACGGCGCCGCTGTCGGTAAGGCATTTGATTTCCAGATCATGACCGGTAAATTTCACAATCAGGCGGTCGGCACTCAGCCGGATGCAGGTATCGGAATATTCCAGAATTCCCCGGCAGCCGTCCACAACGGCCTGCTTGTTGGACAGGAGTTCCACCCGCACCATAGGCAGAAAAGCCACACGGGATTCTTCTGCCACCCGGCCAAGAGCGAAAATGTTGCTCTTTTGCACAGGAGCGGGGGGCTGCTGCTGCCGGGGGATCTTTCGCTTGGGCATAAAAATGTCACCTCATCAGGAAAGCGTTTCAAAAACATTTCTATGCTGTCCGGGGGATGTCCTATCCGTTGGGTCAAATTCGGGGGTATCTCCGGCTGTGGACCAGAAAAATAAAGCTTAACCCCAGCTGCCCTTTAAAATAATCTTCTGGATGGATTTTTGGAAATACAAATGGAATCTTCCATAGATTAACGGCGTTTTTTCCAAGTCGGAATTTTCATCTTTTTCTACAGGAAGTGGTGGCTGCCGCGTTAAAAATGCCGGGAATCCACAAGGGATTCCTGCGCTTTTGCCTTGTTTGCTTAAGCGCAAAGGCAACCCCCAGCTTTATCGAAGAGTGTTAAAAAAACTTTAGCTTCAAGCAACGAGCGAAGCGAGAAAAGATCAGCAGCTTTAAGGTTGCCCCAAAATTGATTCTGGAAAAGCAACGCCCGTTTAGGGGCTGCCGTGCAGGTGATGCAGGGTGGATGATTCAGTGCCTCTTGAGAGGCTTGCCGGTATGAGGCCCTTCCAGGGTTTACTAAAGCCCCGGGCTTAGCCGGGAGTTCTGACTGCAACCCCGCACTTCCTGCAAAAAACCTGTGCATTTCTTTGTTTTCAGAAACGCCCTGAAGGGTACGCTGGTTCAAAAGAATATGGGAATCTGAAAACTTTCTGTTCCATGGGCTGTAAACGGGTTTCCCCAGGACAGCGGTCAAAAGTCCGGCGCCGCAGACCGCAGCCAACACTTTCCCGCATATCGGGGAAGCGGTTCCAATAGACTGTGAAGTGGGGAGGGGGAGAGACGGTGAAGAAGGAAAAGACAAAACGCCGGGTCGGGATGTCCCCGGCTATGGCGGTGGGAGGACTTTTGCTGGGAGCGGGGCTGCTTGTATGGCCGCAGACGGCGGCCGAGGGAGCCCGTCAAGGGCTTACCGCCTGCGGGGCGGTTCTGATCCCGTCCCTGTTCCCCTTTTTGGTTTTGTCCGGGCTGGTAGCGTCCGGAGGGGGGATGTCTGTCCTCACCCTTCCAGCAGGGTGGTTGGGACGATTTTTATACCGTGCTCCCGGAAGCCTGGGAGGAGCGGTGCTCCTCAGCTGGATCGGCGGATACCCCGCGGGGGCAAAAGTGCTGGCACAGCTGTTGGAGGAGGAAAAGATTACACCCGAGGACGCTGAAATGGCTCTTTGCTTCTGCGTCAACAGCGGGCCGGCCTTTATGACCGGTGTGGTGGGAACCGGGATTTTTGGCTCTCCTGCCGTGGGGCTTGGCCTTTTTGGCTGCCAGCTGGCGGCGGGAGCAATCACCGGCCGCGTGCTGCTTCGGAAGCGGAAATTTTCTTCTTTGGCTTTGCGGCGGAACGTCCTTTCGGATAAAAAGGAACCGGGAGCGGCAGTATTGGTGCGGTCTGTATCGGGGGCGGCCTCCGCCATGATGGGGATCTGTGCTTTTGCCGTGTTTTTTTCCGCACTGGGGGGTGTCCTGGAGGGCTGCGGCTTGCTGGCGGCATCGGGGGAAGTTTTGTCTGCTTTGTCAGGCGGCCGGCTCAGCCCCGGGGGAGCCTGTGCGCTGGTGCGGGGAATGCTGGAAATCTGCAGCGGCAGTGCGGCGGCCATGGAGCTTCCTCCCACTCAGGCGGTGCTTATCCTGCCCTTTCTGCTCTCCTTTGGAGGTTTGTCGGTCCTTTGTCAGATCGCCGCATGCTTTCCTCCGGGAAAAGTAAAGATGGGGCTTTTTTTTCGGGCCCGTGTGATCCACGGGATGCTGACGCAATTACTGGCTGCTCCCTGGCTGTTGGCCCGGTGTGCGGCGGTAGGCGCTTATGCCGCAGGCGGGCGGGTCCTTACGGGAGACGGCACCACAGCTGCCGGGACCGTTTGCCTGCTGGGGATGTGCGCCATCCTGTTCCTGACGCTGGAGGGGGAGGAACTGCCGCCTCCCGGCTGAGAGTTCTGCAGAAGCTTCCAAAGAGATTTTCCGCTATTTGCCTGTAAAGTTCACAAATCCCAGTGGATTTGTCCATGCGGGCAATGCTATAATAAAAACATCCGGTCGAATCCCGGCGGAATGTGAGAGATCCCGGGGGGAAGGAAGTGGATGTATGTCTCCGAAAAAGCTGTTTGGCAACCATGTGGAGCCAGCCTGCCGGTACTGCCGCTTCGGTAAGGATACCAGCGACGGCAGGATGGTGCTTTGTGAAAAAGCGGGAGTGGTCTCCCCTTTTTATTCCTGCAGGAAATACCGTTACGCGCCGCTGAAGCGGGAGCCCTCCCGCCAGGTGCAGCTGCCCAAGTTCGACCAATCGGATTTTGAATTGTAGGGGTACGGCCAGCCCCGTCATGATGGAAAAATCGGGAGGTAGATACCCATGAGACGTTTTTTGCAGGTGCTGCTGGTGCTGTGCATCGCGGCCATTGCCGGGCTGGGACTGTGGAGTTGGTACGGAAGCCTCCCTCAGGACCAGCCGGAGGAGAACATCCTCAGCGCCTACCGGTACCTGGGCAGCGCCCGGGGCTTTTTTGTTCCTACCGGCCCGGAGGGCGACTATCCCTCTCAGCCCGGCCTGGAACCAGAGGCGCAGAAGGAGGAACTGGCCCGGATGGCCGCCTTTGCGCAGGAGAACGGCTTTAACGCCCTTTTCTTTGAGGCGCTGGACGGAGAGGGGGAGGCCTGGTACCGTTCCAAACTCCATCCGATAGCGGAGGATGTTACCGCTTCCGACGGCCTCCTTGCCCGGTTTGACCCATTGGAGAGCCTGATCCAGGAAGCGGCGGACCGTAAGACGCAGGTTTTTGCCGTGGTGGACGGCGGTGCTGCAGGCGTGGGAACGGACAGCGAAAAGGCGCAGGATACCTTGTCGGAACTGATTCGCGGCTATGGCCTGGCAGGCGTTCTGGTAGATGTTTCGGGCCTGGATGTGCAGCAGGAGGACCTGGAAGACCTGCTGCGGCAAACCCGCCGGGAGATGGAGAAAACCGCCTCCGGGGTGTCTCTGGGCCTGATTTTTGACGGCATGGCAGAAAACGGCCCGGTAACGCCCCAGCTGCTGGCCTCTCTGGCCGGTGACGGGACCCTCCAGATGGCGCTGCCCCGCATCGGGGCGGCGGTGGATGATGCCGAAACCCCCTATGGAGAGATCTTGGAACAGTGGATCGCGGCGGCAAGCGCGGGAAAGGAAACCCGGCTGTATACAGTCAACACCCTGTCGCCTTCCGGGCAGGAAACGGGAGATCCCCGGCAGACAGATTATCAGCTTCTGGTCAACTCCCTGTACCCTTCGGTTGCGGGAGCGGTGCTGGAAAGCTATTCCCATTTGGCGGAGGATCCCGGGGAAACGGAAATGCTGGTCAGCTTCTTTTCCCAGGCGGCGTCCCCGCTGCCGGATCTTACCCTTACCATTCCCCGGACCCTGGCGGTCACCTACCCGGCTTCAGACATCACCACCACCGACAGCTCCATTTTCCTGATGGGTACCTCTGATCCTGATGTGGAACTGAGCCTCAATGGCCAGCCGGTGGAACGGATCTCCCAGGGCGGAGCCTTTGGAGTACAGGCGGATCTGGCTCTGGGGGCCAATACCTTTACCTTCCGACAGGGAGACGCCCAGTCGCAGGTGACCATTACCCGCCGCAGCCCCTCCACCGGAGCGGCCACCATCAGCGGAATCACCGCCAGCACGCTGTTTCCCCGGTATGGACTGGGGGTAGACAGCAATGAAACGCTGGAGCTGAGCTGCGTGGGACCCGCCGGCGGTTCTATCACTGCCACGGTGGGCGGAATGACGGTTCCGCTCCGGCAGGTAGCCGCCACGGCCCAGGACGGCGTACCGGCCACATTCCAGGGGTCGGTCACCCTGAACCCCGACCAGTATCCTGCCAACGAAACCACCAGTATCGGCAGGGTTACTTACCAGCTGACCTATGGCGGCAAAACCACCACCTACCAGTCGGAAGGTGAGGTTTATGTGGCCGGAAAGAATGTACAGCTTTCCCTGGAGGTAACGGCCTATATTGCCAGTGTCCTTTCGGATGGGGACAATGACGACACCATTACCGGTACCCTCAAGGCGGGAGCCCGGGCTTACATTACCGACTGGATGGAAACCACCCGCAGCGGCAGCCCCACCATTGCCTACCAGCTGGAAAATGGGGGATGGATCCTGGCGGAAAAGGTGCGGATTCTGGAAGGAACGGATACTCCCGATGCCCGGATCACCGGGATACGCCGGGAAGAGGCTGAAAAAGGGGAATATCTGGTCTTTGAGGGAGGGACTCCCGCGGTGGTGACTGCCCGCAGGGAGGACAGCCTGGTCCTGGATTTCCTGAATACCGATTTTTCCGCGGATATGGCGGCCACAGCTACCTCCCTGACGGGAGAAGGATCCCTGGAAGAGATCCCGGGCGGAGTCAGGCTGACTCTGCCCCTGGCGGCGGATGGAAGCCTGTGGGGATACAACCTGGAATATGACACCCAGGCTGGCACCACACGCCTGTATCTGCGCCGGGCGCCGGTGCGTTCCCAGACTCCGGGCCGGCCGCTGGAAGGTGTGACGGTACTGCTGGACGCAGGGCATGGGGGCAGTGACCCAGGTGCGCTGGGTGTGGCGGGTTCCACCGGCCCGGTGGAATCCCAGGTGAATCTGGCAGCGGTATATGCTGTCAAATACCGGCTGGAACAGATGGGAGCCACTGTGGCGCTCACCCGTACAGACGACAGCCGGGTCTCTCTGGATGAGCGGTGCATTATCTCGGAGCAGATGAAGCCGGACATTTTCCTCTCCATCCACCATAACAGCGCCGGTCTGACCCGGGATCTGAACAATACCCGCCGGATGGAGGTCTATTATCACGAAGATATCAGCCTGGCCTTTGCCCAGCAGCTGATGGACCGTTTGCCGGGGATGTTGGGGCGGCAGGCCACCGACCCGGAGGAAAGCTACTATTATGTGACCCGCATGACCTACGCACCCTCTGTGCTGCTGGAACTGGGATATATGGTCAATCCCCGGGAATACGAGGAGATTTGTGATCAGATGAATCTGCTCAAGACAGCCTGCGGTGTTTCGGAAGCGATTTTGGCCGTGATCCCCGAGCCTTCACAGTCCCAGGAAGCGCCTGCGGCCTCATAAAGAAGCCCGGTACTGCCCGGTATCCCGAAAAAACAGAAATGGAAAAGCGCCCCTGCCTGGTTCTTTGTGCGAATCAGGCAGGGGCACTTTTAGTACTTGTGGACTTTAGCCCAAAACATCTCCCTGCAAAGCGGGAAGCAGAGTGCCGGGGAAAGAGAAAAGCAAGAAGTGAATGGCCGTTTTGCAGATAAAAATTTTTGTTGAAATATGGGACAGTTCGTTCCGATGGGGAAGCAAGCGGCAGATCCGATCGCGATGCTTGACAGGATAGGGTTTATGCAAATCCCCGGCCGAACCGGGTGAATCGGCGGCGGGATATCAGCAATGATCTGGCAGTGCTGAAAACTCCCACAAATATCATAAAAACGCTGCTGATCTTAGGCTTTTTTCACGGTCTCCGGTATGGGCCGCCGGGCACCATTCTGCGGCAAGTCTTTGCTGCTGCGGAGGAAAGCAGCGGGAACATATCCCCCATGAGGGCACAAAGAAAGGTTGGTGGCTGCGTTCCTGCAGGACGGGGGATATCGGGAAGAAGGAAAGAGAAAATCAGGATGATTCTGAAACTTCTTCACCGGAAGGCAGTTCTTTCAGCACCGATAAACGGAACCAAAAAGTGCTTCCATGACCGGGGACGCTGTCCACACCACAGGTCCCTCCGTGAAGCTCCACAATTCCTTTGACAATGGAAAGCCCCAGGCCGGTACCAATGGCGGCGCGCTTATGGGCCTTGTCCACCTTATAGTACCGATCCCAGACGTAAGGCAGATTTTCGGGAGAGATCCCCTCTCCGGTATCGGTTACCCGGATGGTGACCTGCCCTGCTTCTTCCGTTTGGGTAATGGTCACTTTCCGGTCGGGACCGGTATAGGTGACGGCGTTGTTGATCAGGTTGTAGACCACCTGAGCCAATCGGGCTTCATCGCCGTTGACCTGGATATGCCGGTCAAAGACAAACTCGATTTCATACCCATCCCGGCGCACCAGCTGCCGGTACCGCTCCAGGATCCGGAGAATGGCGGCGGTGAGATTCAGGGGCTGGGGACGGATGGTCTGAGCGCCCGACTGGATTTTGGAGATTTCCAGAATGTCGTTGACCAGTCCGGTAAGCCGGCTGGCTTCATCAATGATCACCTGGACATTTTGCGTACTGTTTTCTCCGGGAATGTCCCGCATCATTTCGGCATAGCCGGTAATCATGGTCAGCGGGGTGCGCAGATCGTGAGAGACATTGGCGATAAATTCCTGACGGAGACGTTCCACCTTGGAAAGCTCTCCGGCGGCGTAGTTGAGGGTATCCCGCAGTTCGGCGATCTCCAGGTATCCCTCTCCCCGGAAGGTAACGTCATAATTCCCTCCGGCAAGCTCCTTGGCGCTTTGATTGATCTTGATGATGGGAGCGGAGATCTTGCGGGACAGATAGGCAGCCAGCAGCAGCGAAAGGATCAGCAGGATTATGGTGATGCAGACCAGCTGGACTCTCAGGGTCTCCACAGTGGCATCCACCGGGGAAATTACGGAGTTGACCAGCACCAGCAGCTGCTGCCCATCGGAGGTGGTGGCCATCTGCCCGTAGATCATGGAAACCATGGCGTTGGTAAAGGGCTTGGGACGGGGCTCCTGATGGCCGTCAGAAAGCCACTGAGGGGGGCGGCCCTCATCCCAATGAAAATCGTTGGCTTTTTCCGCAAGATCGACGGAAAAACTGCCTCCGGCCTTTTGCGCCTGCCGGTAAACAGTAACCAAAGCTTCGGGAGGCATTTTGTGAATGACGCATTGGAAAACCGTATTGCGGGAATAGATGGTTTCTCCTTTTTCGTTCACTATCCGGACGCAGACGCCGTCGTGGGGAGAAATAGCATCCAGCCGCTCCTGGAGCTGGGGGTCATCAATGCTTTTGACCAGATCGCCGGTAAGGCTCCGCACATCGGCGGCCTTGATTACCTTGTAGAACTCCCTCAGAAGCACTGTCTGGAAAACCCATAAAAGTACCAGCAAAAACGCGACAAAGACGGCCAGATAGGCAAAAAGCCGCCATTTGATGCTGATTCGGTCCAGACGGTTTTTCAGGCTATGCTTCAAAACGGTACCCCACCCCGCGCAGGGTCACAATGCAGGAGCTGTATGGCCCCAGGGTTTTGCGCAGGAGCTTGATATGCGTGTCCAGGGTCCGGTCGTCTCCATAAAAATCATAGCCCCACACATCGTTGATCAGCCGCTCCCGTGTCAGAGCGATACCGCGGTTGCGCACCATGTAAAAGAACAGGTCGTACTCTTTGGGGGACATCTCGGCCCGTTGGCCGTCAATGGTCACCACCCGCCCGGTAAAGTCTACCCGGAGTCCGTCCAAAGTGAAAATTTCCCGCTGCCCGGCAGCATCCGGATTGGAACGCTTGATAATGGCGTTTATCCGGAGCATCAGTTCCTTGGGAGAGAAGGGTTTGACCACATAATCATCCACTCCCAGTTCAAAGCCGTGGATCTTGTCGTACTCTTCGCCCCGGGCCGACAGCAGGATGATGGGGGTGGAGCAGGTTTTGCGGATCTCCCGACAGGCGGAAAACCCGTCCAATTCCGGCATCATAATGTCCATAACGATAATATCAAAGGTCGTGTGGGAGCAGATTTCCACAGCTTCCATGCCGTCGGCGGCCTCGGTGACCTTATGGCCCTCAAAAACCGCATATTTCTTGATCATTTCCCGGATCATCTGCTCATCATCCACAACCAGGATGTTGTACATGCCCTTCGCCGCCCTTTCTTCCGGATGTTCTCTCCCAAAACCGCAGGGAGAGTAAGCCAGCATGCCTCCGATCCGCCTCAGGGCGTCAGGCGACGCAAAGGACAGGGACCGGAAAAATGCTCTCAATCATGACTGATTGTAGCATGGCTTTGTGATGCTTGTGTGATGAAAAACAGAACAATCCCAAAACCATCACAATAAAATTTCAGGGAGCGCCCAAAAGGTTTCCAGCCAGGCGGAGGACCTCTTCCCCGATGCCGGGGCCGTTAAGGCTGTGATCCCCTTCCGGGAAAAGAGTGAAGGCCGCTCCCATCAGGACGGCCAGACGTCTGGCAGCTTTTGGAGAAGCCACATCGTCTTTGCCTCCGTGGGCCAGGGCCACCCTTGCCATATGGGGGCGGCATGTCTGAAACAGGTCGTAACTGTCCAGTTCAGCCAAAAAGGCGGAAGTCAGCCGCAAAGGACGGGTATATCCCGGCAGATCCAGGAGAATGGCTCCCTCCCGGATCCATTGTTCCTGCCGGAGGGAAATTTCGTGCTTCAGCAAGGCAGGCAGCTCTACCGCTGCGCTCCGCAGAAAGGCCCGGTTCCCCAGATGCGGACATTTCTCCAGATAAAGCAGATTGATGTATGCGCCGAAGCTGGAGGCAAAATAACCGATGCGGGCGCGGGGAGCCAGGCGGTGGGCCCGCTGCTCTGCCGCAGCCAGGTCGCTGAGACACCGGTCAACCGACAACAGCGTTCCATCCGAAGCACTGTCCCCGTGACCGGGAAAGTCATAAGCCAGCACACCGGCCCCCAAAGACGCCAGAACCCGGGCAAGCTTCAGAGTGGTGGGGCTGCTTTTGCTGCTGCCCAGGCCGTGGCTTACGATGCAGACAAGCTCTTCCTTCCCTGTAAGGTTGTGGAGACAGGGGGTGGGGCAGCCGTCTCTTCCGGGCAGTTCTTCCCGGATCATACCGTCCATAAGATCGCTCCTTTCCGTGTGGGCGCAGGCGCCCTTTACAGCAAAAACAGTCCCAGAGGAAGCAGCAGTGCCAACCCAACCAGATTTGCCACGGTAAAGGCGGCCAGATAGGCAAGGGGTCGGGCCTGGGGAGCCCGGAGGTAAAATTTCAGGGAGATAAGGCTGGCCAGAGAGGCGATGGGCGTTCCCAAGCCGCCAATATTGACCCCCATGAGCAAACCGCGCCAATCATCGGTAAAGCCGGCCAGCAGTACAGCGGCAGGGACGTTGCTGATTACCTGGCTGGCCAGGGCCGAGGAAAACAGCGTACTTTGGGCCAACAGACCGCTGAGCAGCTGCCGCACCGGTTCCAGGGCCCCCATATTTCCCGCAAAGATAAAGAAGCAGACGAAAGTGGCCAAAAGACCGTAATCCACCCGGGGCAGCAGGCGAGGCGCGAAGCAGAGCATGCAGAGCAGTACCACCCCGGTCAGGATGCCATAGGGCAGGACCCGGAACACCGAAAGCAGGCAGAGAACAAACAGCCCGCCAAACAGAGCTAATTCCCGGCGGTCTTTCAGCCGCGCCTCCCGTTCAAAAGTAACCTGAATACTTTCTCCCGGGGTGCAGAGCGCGGCAATCGTCAGTCCCACCAGGCTGGCTGCGGCAAGAGGCAGCACTGCCCCGAAAAATTCGCCTGCCCCCAACCCATAGCTGGCGTACAGAAAAAGATTTTGGGGATTGCCTACCGGAGTAGCCATGCTCCCCAGGTTGGCTGCTACTGTTTGGAACACCACCACCCGGATCAGCAGCTCCTGCCGCTGGATCAGCGTAAGGGCCAGCATGGCAAAGGGGACAAAGGTGATGAGAGAAACATCGTTGGTAATGAGCATGGAGGTAAAAAAGGGAAGCAATACAAGTACCAGTACCAGCAGCCGTACCTGATGCCGTCCCGCCAGCAGCCGCTGCGCCAGCACATCAAAAAGTCCACATTCCTGGAGCCCCAACACCACTGCCATGAGGCAGAAAAGCAGGCAAAGCACCCGCAGGTCGATATACCCCCAATATGCCGGGCCGGGAGGCACCAGAGCCATGGATAAAAGAGCCGCCGCTGCCGAAATGCAAAGGACAGGCTCCTTCTTCAGAAATCCCAGCACATGTTTCAAAAGCATTGTCAGTCACCACATTCCGCAAAATGACAGCTCTGGTTGCCATCCTGCGGAAAAGGAGGGCAGCAGCAGCTGTTTTCCCGATTATTGTACCTGAACCAGCTTTGCGGCACAAGAGGAGAAGAAAAAATTTTTCTCAGTCCCGGCTTTGCAGAGAAAAATTACTCTATAGAGGATAACCGCCCTGCTGTACAAAGAGAAAACCTCCCATGCCAGGCCGGAACGGTCAACAGTGCCGGTTTCAGGAGAAAAAATATTGGAAGGGTCCCTGCCCATCCGTCCGGGCCGGTGTCCCTTCTGTTTTCTTCCACCCTAAATTTCCTGCCATTACCCCGAAATGATGCGGCATCACCCCAAAAGAGAAAGGTTCTCTTTTGCAGTCCCGGGGGAGAAAGAATATTTTCTGTGGCAAAAGAGCGGCGAAAAGCCTGCAAAATGCCTCCCTCCGATATTTTTCCAATGTTTGTACAGGTGTTGGGAAATAGGAAAGGAGGCATTTTACAAGGGGAAGAAAGAAACAAACAGAAAAAAACATAATTGACATATGCCAAAAACCGGAGTATACTCAGATTATAAATGGCATATGCCATAAATTCAACCTGAAAAGGGGTGCCGGGATGCCCCGTCCCAGAAAATGCCGAAAGGTGTGCTGCCTGCCCAAAACCAGCGTTTTCCTGCCGGAGGGCAGAAAAGCGGATGCCTCCGCGGTAGTGATGACAGTGGATGAGTATGAGACCATTCGCCTCATTGACCATCAGGGCTTCTCCCAGGAGGAGTGCAGTACTTATATGAATGTGGCCCGGACAACGGCACAGCAGATTTACAACAGTGCCCGGAAAAAACTGGCCGCCGCTCTGGTGGAGGGCCTTCCTCTGCGGATTCAGGGTGGGGACTACCGCCTGTGTGACGGCAGCGAGGGCCATTGCGGCTGCGGAGGGTGCCGCAGGCACCGGTGCGGTCAGGATAAGGAGGAAGAAATATGAAAATAGCCGTCCCTTTGGATGAGAACCGCACAGAGGTGTGCGTTTCCTTTGGCAGGGCTCCCTACATGCTGTTTCGGGATACCCAAAAGAATACGGAAGAGATCCTGCCCAATCCCGCCGCTGATGTGGAGGGTGGTGCGGGACTCAAGGCAGCCCAGTTTGTGGTGGACCAGGGAGCCCAGGCGCTGATTACCGTCCGCTGCGGCGAAAATGCCGCCCAGGTGCTCCAGGCGGCGGAAATCGCCATTTATCATTCTCAGGGCGGAGCGGCCCGGTCCGATCTGGCCGCCCTGGAGGAGGGGAAGCTTCCGCTGCTTACCAGCTTCCACGCGGGCTTCCACGGTATCCTGTGAGGACGGCGGTCCTCAGCGGCAAGGGAGGAACGGGAAAGACATTTCTTTCCGTCAATCTCGCGGCAGCGGCGGGAAGATCGGTGTATATCGACTGCGATGTGGAGGAGCCCAACGGCCGGATTTTTCTCAAGCCGGAGGCGGTGCGCTCCTCTGTGGTCACCACCCCGCTGCCGGAATTTGCCCCTGAGCTGTGTGACGGCTGCCGCAAGTGTGTGGATTTTTGCCGCTTTCATGCTTTGGTGTTTCTGAAGGAAACCCCCCGGGTTTTCCCCGACGTCTGCCATGCCTGCGGCGGATGCGGATTGGTTTGCCCACGGCAAGCGGTTTCCTGGAAGGAACGGCCCATCGGAGTGGTGGAGGAAGGAAGAAAGGGCGGCGTCCGGGTAGTCACCGGGATCCTCAATACCGGGGAAGCTTCTGCCGTTGGGGTGATCCGTGCAGCGTTGGCCGCCTGCAGGCAGGATGACTGCCCGGTGATCATCGACTGTCCCCCGGGCAGCAGCTGCTCGGTGATGGAAAGCGTCTCCCAAGCGGACTACTGCCTGTTGTCGGCGGAACCCACTGCCTTTGGGTTTGATAACTTCCGCATGGTACACCAGCTGGTTCAGCTTTTGGGCAAGCCCTGCGGTGTGGTCATCAATAAGGCGGGAGTCCCTTATCAGCCGCTGGAGGAGTACTGTATCCGGGAGAAGCTTTCTATTTTGGCCCGGATCCCCTATCAACCCCACTTGGCGTCGCTGACGGCAGAGGGGAGGCTGGCAGTGGAAGAAGACCCCGCAGTCCGGGAGATTTTTGAGGACCTGTTGGGAAAGCTGAGCAAGGAGGAGCGGAAATGAAAAAACTTCTGATCCTCAGCGGCAAAGGGGGAACGGGAAAGACCACCACCTCCGCCGCGTTTATCCGCTTTTCCGGGGCCCGTGCCTTTGCCGACTGCGATGTGGACGCCCCCAATCTTCATCTGGTGGCGGAAGCGGCGGGAGAGCGACAGGACTCTCCGTATCTGGGATCGCCCAAGGCCCGCATTCAGTCCCAGAGCTGCACCGGATGTGGGGCCTGCCTGGCAGCCTGCCGGTTTGGAGCCATCCACAGGGAAGGAAACTGCTGCACGGTGGACGAATATGCCTGCGAGGGCTGCGGCGTCTGCGCCTATGTTTGTCCCACAGGTGCAGCGGAACTGGCAGAGGACGTGGCGGGACAGCTGACCCTGATCCGGAGAGAACGGGTCTTTTCTACCGCCCGCCTCAAGATGGGACGGGGAAATTCAGGCAAGCTGGTGACCCGGGTCAAGCGGGCGCTGACCGACGCGGCTCCCCAGGAAGAGTTGGCGATTCTGGATGGTTCCCCGGGCATTGGGTGCCCAGTCATTGCATCCACTGCCGGAGTGGATCTGGTACTGGTGGTGGCGGAGCCCTCCCTTTCCGGCCTCAGCGACCTGGAGCGCCTGCTGCAAACGGCGGAAACCCTGAATGTCCCCATGGCGGTTTGCGTCAACCGGTACGATGTGCACCTGGACCGGACCCTTGCCATTGAAGATTTCTGCCGGGAGCGGAAGATCCCTTTTATGGGGCGGGTCCCCTATGACCCGGCGGTACCCCAGGCGGTCAACGCGGGTAAAAGCGTGGCAGACGTGGAGTGCCCCGCCAGAGAAGCTTTGTATCAGGTGTATTGCCGCACCATGGAATTGCTGGAAAAGGGATAAGGCCCCCTGACGGGAATATCCTGTTCTAATATAAATAAATCTTATAAAAGGAGAATTGTAGTATGAAAATCGCAGTTGCCAGCATGGGCAGAGAAGTGGCCGGACATTTTGGCCATTGTGAGAATTTCAATATTTTTGAGGCGCAGGACGGACACATTACCGGAGAGAACAGCATTCCCAATCCGGGCCACCGTCCCGGCTTCCTTCCCAATTTTTTGGGAGACATGGGCGTGGAAGTGATTATTGCCGGCGGTATGGGCGGCGGCGCCGTGGAGATTTTCAATGAGCGGAAGATCGAGGTGATCGTGGGCGTTCAGGGTGACGCCAAAGCTGCGGTAGAGCAGTATCTGAAAGGGGAACTCCACTCCACCGGTTCCATCTGCCACGAGCATCAGCATGCGGGAGAGTGCGGCGGACACTGAGACTGCCGTCAAAGAGGCTGCTGCAAAATAGCCTCACCGAAAAAGAATGCACAAGAAACAGCCCTCAAAAGAAGCCGAACCGCTTCCTTTGAGGGCTGTTTTTATGTTTTATCTCTCCATGTTTGTGCAGATCGCTGCTGCACTTTCATTTTGCAGCAGTCCCTGTTCAACCAAAGTCATAGCAACTGGCAACGCTGACAGTGGGAGTTGGCCCTATCAGGTCCTGTTGCCGGTATGCGTCCCAAGACGCACGGAATTTTATATCCCCCCGCATCTCTTGCCCGCAGCCCGTTAACGGCAACCACTGTTCTGACGGTGAGCTGTCATCCCTGATAGCTGGCTCTCAGCAGCCCGCTTCGCTCGACGCTGAAGCAAAAGTTTCTTGCGGGACCCCTCCGCCGGCAGAGACGATGGTTTTTCTATTTAAGAAAAACGAATCCAGCTTTCTGTGGAGCAGGGCAGCTTGGGCCCTCTGCACTTTTTGCGATCCGGGTACAGGACGGGTGCCGGGCAGTTGGACACAAGGGAGCATATGCTGCCGAAGAGATCAGCCCCTTCGATGATTTCAAGAAAGCGGGAAACAGCACGGATAGGTTTCCAGGAAGACAGCCTTTACAGGGACAGCAGGCGGCTGGCAATGTCAAAATAGACGATCAAAGAGATAGCGTCCACAATGGTGGTGATCAGAGGGGCAGCCATGATGGCCGGGTCAGCGTGCAGCATTTTGGCGGCCATGGGCAGGATCCCTCCCACCGTCTTTGCCAGCAGCACCGTTACAAACAGAGCCAGCGCCACCGTGAGGGCAACAGTTTCGTTGCCTGGATAGGTGAGGATCAGCCGCAGATAATTGACGGCGCTCAGAACAGCCCCCACCAGGATGCTGACCCGCAGCTCCTTCCAAAAGACCCGGAGAAAGTCCCGGGGCAGGATCTCTCCCACGGCCATTCCCCGGATGATCAGGGTGCTGCTCTGGCTGCCCGCGTTGCCGCCGGTGTCGGTGAGCATGGGGATAAAGGTCACCAGCAGCGGCATGGCGGCAAAGGCTTCCTCATAGCGGCCCAGGATACCGCCGGTGATCATGCCGGATACCATCAGCACCAGCAGCCACAGGATCCGGTGCCGGGCCAGGGTCAGGGGGCTGGTTTTCAAATACGGCTTCTCCGAAGGAGCCATGGCGGCCATTTTTTCAAAGTCCTCCGTGGCCTCTTCCTCCATGACGTCCATCACATCATCCACCGTAACGATCCCCACCAGGCGGTTCTCCCGGTCCACCACCGGCAGGGAAATGAAATCGTACCGCATCATCCGGGCCACGGCTTCTTCCTGGTCCTCCGTGGTGGCGGCGGTGATCACGTCGGTTTCCATCAGATCCGAAACCAGACGCCCGTCCTCTGCCAGCAGCAGTTCCTTGATGGTCACGACACCTTCCAGCCGCCGGGCCGCATCGATGACATAGCAGGTATAGATGCTTTCCGATTCCTCTCCGGTGCGGCGGATGTGGGAGATGGCCTCCGCCACGGTCATGGTTTTGGTCAGGTCGGTAAATTCGGCGGTCATGATGCTTCCCACCGAATTTTCAGGGTAATTCAGGAACTGATTGATCAGCCTGCGGGTATCGGGACTGGCATTTTTCAGCACCCGTTTGACCACATTGGCGGGCAGCTCTTCCAACAGGTCCACAGCATCATCCACATACAGTTCCTCCACAATGGAGGAGAGCTCCTGATCGGTAGCGGAACGAATGAGGATCTGCTGGGTGTCAGGCAGCAGATTGGAGAACACCTCCGCTCCCTGCTCCTTGGGCAGCATGCGGAACACCGCCGCCATCTGCTCTTCGGGGAGGCTGTCCAGAAATTCCGCCACGTCTACTTCATTTTCCCGGACCAGCGCGGCGCGCAGGCCGTGATAGTCCCGGCGCTCCAGCAGCTGCCGCAGCGCCTCCAGATCATAATTTCTTTCCATTTGGGGATTCCTCCTGTTCTTTTGAAATACAGCAGGAAGCGACCAAACAGACAAAACCGCAGCAAAGGACCGGAAACGGGCCTTCCTGCGGTGATGCTTGCTGCGAAAGGAAATGGGGATCAAAGCCCCCGGGAAAACCAGGGGGCCGGAACGGTCCCATCCTGACGCAAAGCGTCACTGACTGTTTTGGCACTTCGACCGCATATGTCCACCTGGTATTCCCTCCTTTGTTTATTCAAAATTTTATGGATGGCAAACGGCGCATCACGCCGCTGCTTTTTGAAGATAGCATATTTTAAGGCGGGGGGCAACCCCGGAATTTGTAAAATTTTTATGATCTCTGTCTTACGCGGGGGAGTCGTCCTGCTTTTCCCGGCAGAGATCCATCCACCGTGCCAGGGCAAAGCCGGCCGCAAAGCATACCGGAGAAACCAGCAGGTCCCCGGGGCCGGAAAAGCTTTTGGGGAGGATCAGCAGGGTGGAGGAGATCATCACTCCCAGAACGATTCGGGAGATGAGGGCGTACCGGCGGGTAAAAAGGCTGTCCACCAGCCGGGCGGTAAGGAGCACCGTAACAGCCAGTCCGGCCAGCAGCGGCAGCATCACGCCGGGATCCAAAGCAGCGATTCCAGCCGTCATAGGCTGGTACAGGCCCATATAGATAAGAATGGACGAAGAACTGAGGCCGGGAATCACCAGACTCAGACCCCATACCAGACCGCAGAAAAGATACCAGAAGGTATTGGGGGTGAGGGAGGAGCCGCCGCTTTGCCCCAGGACAGAAAGCAGCAGGAAGCTGCCCGTCAGAGCCAGCACAAAGGGGGACCAGCTTTGCTGGGGATCACTGACTTCGGATTTTTTCATCAGCTGGGGAATGGTGCCGCAGATCAGCCCTCCGAAGAGCATCAGTGCCACCGAAGCGGAGGCCTGAAAAAGAAGCTCCACCCCGTTGGCCAGCAGCACAAAGCCGGCAGCCCACCCTACCAGAAAGGGGAGAAACATTTTGTAATAGATCCGGAAGGAACGAACCGGATGTGCAAGCAGGGCCATCATGGGCTCATAGATCCCAAAAGCTACGCACAGTACGCCGCCGCTGACGCCGGGGAGGATGGCCCCGGTACCTACCAGAGCGCCCTGGATACATAAAATCAGGAACCAGCCCCAGCCTTTTTTCTGTGATGCATTTTCCATCACAACCGCCTCCCATGTTTAAATCCTGCCCGTCCCATACCGGCGGGCATATCCTTTCACACCTTATCATATTGAGGAGAGTTTCGCAAGAGCGTCCTGTCGGCTCAGGGGAGGCAATGTAAGCACTTTACCGTCCCATGGCCGGGTTCGCATGGAAAAATGCAGCGCGCCCCCGTGACAGTCTGCCGGCTTTTATGCCCCTGTCAGACCTGGTGGCGGAGATGAAAATTCATTGGATATAGCTTTGTATGGGTCTGATATGCCTATCAAAGCTGTGCAAAAACATAGTCTCAGGGCCGGCAGCCCGATGGAAAAGGTGTCTGCAGAATGCTTTCCTGGCAGGCAGGGACTCCGGGCCCGGGTCCCTCTGCTGAAATGGAGCCGCCGGACCGCCGGAAAAAAAGACTTGTCCTGATACTGCACAGGAAAAACAGATAGGAAAGAAGTCCGAGATTCCCATCCCCAAGGGAACCTCTTCCCGGTCTGTCATCCAATGTGTGGGACAGAACCAAGCTTCTTTAAACCGGCCGGATGCCTCTCCCAATGGATTCGGTTTACAAGCATCTCCATATCTGATAAGATGAAGCTGTAGAAGGGCTCTGAGACAGCATCCACAGGCTTTCCGCGGCCTGAGGAAATCAGGCGGACGGCTTTGCCGGGCAGGGAAGCAGAGCACATGGGCAGCAGGGAGATCGGCGGCCTGCGCCGGGGTCGGGAAATGCCCTGAGGAGAAGGCTGGGAGCGGCAAAGGCCGGGAAAGGCGGGGAGAGGATGAAGGAAGAGGGCTACAACGCCGCAATGAGATATCATATCCTCATGCTTGGCCTGAAAAGCGGCAATATCAGTCAGCTGTGCAGCCAGTATGGGATTTCCCGCACCATCTATTACCGGTGGCGGCGGGCTTTTGCGCAGCAGGGGCTGGAAGGTCTGGAAAACAAAGAGCGTCAGCGTCCCCGCATGAAGAACCAGATTGTCGGCGAATTGGAAAAGCGGATTCTGGACCATGCCCGGGAGCGACCGGAGGATGGCCCCCGCCGGATCGCCTATGATCTGCAGGCCCAGGGATATTCCGTCAGCGAAAGCGGCGTTTATAATGTGCTGCGGCGGGGAAACCTGTCCCGCAGATGCCAGCGGCAGCAGATGGAAGGAAGCGGACATCGGCGCCGAAAAACGGAAGCTGCCTCCCGGGCGGAAGCCCTGTGGGAAAGCTGCCGTCATAAAGGCCCGGGCTTTCTGGTACTTCAGGACGTTTCCTGTCTGGGGCGGCTTTGCGGCAAACAAAAGCTGTACTTGCATCTGGTTCTGGACGGATTCACCGGATGCGGGCTGGCCAGGCTGTATCCTCACCGCAGGACGGAAAACCTGATGGAATTGATGGAAATGATCCTTCTTCCCCGGCTGAGGGCCCTGGGGGTAGAGGTGGAAAACCTGCTTACCAAAAGCAGCCTGGAATTCACCACCAGCTGGGATAACGGGACCCATGGTTATGAACGGTTCCTCCGGGAAGCCGGGATTTCCCATTGCTGTGTCCCTGCCGGGCATCCGGCCCTGGCACCGGTACGCCGCTTTCAGGAGGAACTGTTTGAGGAATGGCTGCAGCCTTTTCTGGAGGAGCACGGAGCCTTTGAGCTGTGCCAGCTGGAGGAAGCCCTGGATGGATATCTGCGGTATTATAATTACCAAAGACCCATTTCCTCCGGCCGGTGGGCAGGCGAGGCCCCGTTTCGCGTCTTTCTGGAAACAGCGCCCCAGCGGGAAGCGCTTCCCCTGTGGGCCTATGCGGGATTGGGATTTGAAAAGGGGGAAGAGGAACGGTGAAACGGGAAGAAATGCGCATTGGGATCGTGGGAGGCGGCATTTCCGGGATGAGTCTGGTCCATTATCTTCACCAAAAAGGCTACCGGCATTTGGATGTCTTTGAAGCAGAGGATCATTTGGGAGGAAAATGCCGTTCCATCTCCTGTCAGGGGCACATCTATGAGTTGGGGGCCTATCGGGAATTGTCCTTCCACACCTGTACCCAGGAACTGATGGATGAAGCGGGAGTGTCTTATCGGCGTTCTGCCTGTGAGCGGTATTATTACAATGGCGAGGGGCAAAAGATCCAGCAGCTCCCGGCCGGAGAGATCCCCGATTTTTTGAACAGTATCGAAAGCTTTCGGAGATTCTTTTGGACAATCCGGAGATCCGGCAGCCGGGCTATGCTGGTTTACGGGAGGACTTGTGGCAGCCCTTTCAGGACTGGTGCCGGGAAAGAGGTTTGGAGACCGTTTCCCACATCCATGAACAGATCCTTATGTCTTCGGGATACGGGGAAATCCGTCAATTGCCGGCGGCCTATGTGCTCAAGGCCATGAATGCGGGGAATATCGGCCCGTATGTAGAGATGACGGGAAAAATGGTGATCCCGGAAGGGACCCAGAGCCTGGTACAGCGTCTGTCTGAAAAAGCCCGGCAGGTGAGGCTCTGCCAACGGGTGGAGGATTGCCGGCTCCTGCCCGGGAGCGGCGTGCGGCTGATAACTCAGCAGGAGAGCGCAGAGTACGACCGGGTGATTTTTACCGCGGGGCTGGAGCAGCTGTGCGGGATGGAGGCGGTGCCGGAAGAGCTGAAAGAGATTTTCTCCCATATCCGGTACCAGCAATATGCGGTTTACCTGTTTTGGACTTCTCAACTGCCGCCCACTGATGGCTATCTCATGGAGAACCTGGTCCCGGGCCGGCAGGGGCATGTAATGAAGTGGGTCTGCCACAAAGGGGAAAAAGGGGGAGGCGTAGTGGCGGTTTATGTGTCTCCCAGAGCAGAAGAACCCCCCCGGCAAAGGCTGGAGCGGATCCGGGAAGATCTGAAAAAAGTGGGAATGAGCGTCGACGGATTGGCAGCATGGCGGACCTGGCGCCACTTCCCCCATGTGGATGGGGACCTTCTCCGCCGGGGCTGCTACCGCGTTATTCAGGAAAACCAGGGGCGGCATGGACTATATTATGGCGGGGAATTTTTGAACGGAGCGGATGTGGAAAGCTGCATTGCCTGGTCCCGGGAACTGAGTGAAGTTTATTTTTGATTTTTGTCCCTGTAATGGGTCTGGCTGCACAAAAAGCCGGGCCCATTTTTGTGGAAAAAATTGCTGAAAGTTTTACTTTGAAGTTGTGTTTACAGATTCCGCGGCAAAGGCGGAAAAAAAGGCGATTCTTGGGGAATAAAAGTGTAAAATAAACTTGAAATGAATGTTTAAAAACCCGCATGAACAAAGGGGTTTTACAAGTTTGACAGACACAAAAGCGAAAAATATAATAAAAATGCAGCCATTTTATGTATCTTTACAGGTACGGCGAGCAACACTGGTATCAAAACGGCCAAAACATCCGGGGATTTGCCTGCGTTCAGGGAACGCGGCAGGTCCGTATTTCTGCATGAGTTTGTTTTGCGCCGTTTTAAAAAACAGAATTTTAAGTGAGGAGTGATCGTGTGAGAACCTATCCTTTGGACGAGAAGGCCATGATGGCCGACCTGCGGGGATTGATGCAGATCCGCACCATCAATCACGACTGTGGTCCGGTTACCCCGGATAAACCTTTGGGGGAAGGGGTCTATAACGCCCTGGAATATGTGCTGGGTCTGGGGCGGAAATATGGCTTCAAGACCAAGATGCTGGACGGCTATTCCGGCTGGATCGAAATGGGCGAGGGAGAGAAACTGGTAGGTGTCCTTACCCATGTGGATGTGGTACCGGTGGAACCGGACGGATGGGTGGCAGATCCCTTTGACGCCACATTGGTGGACGGCAAGGTGATCGGCCGGGGAATTTGTGATGACAAGGGCCCCACCATCCTGACCCTGCATGCCATGAAGGCTCTGGCAGAAAGCGGCGTCAAACTGGGCAAGCGGATCCGCCTGATCGTGGGCGGCGACGAGGAAAGCGGCGCTTGGGTGTGCATGAAGCGGTACCGCCAGACAGAAGAACTTCCCTGCTGCGCATTTTCTCCGGATGGGGACTATCCTTCCACCTATGCGGAAAAGGGTATCCTCCATGTGACTATTTCCCGGAAACTGGGGAACGATATCCCCGAGCTTTTCCTGGAAAGCGGCAAAACCTATAACATTGTTCCTGCTACGGCTTCCGCCCGTGTGGGAGACCGGACCTATACCGCCGAAGGAAAAGCAGCACATGCTTCCCGTCCTGAGCTGGGTGTCAACGCCATGCGGGAGCTTTGCAAAAAGCTGGAGGCGGAAGGTGTGGAGCATCCCTTTGTCAAACTTGGCCTGCTGGCTACCCGGGAAGGCTTTGGAATTGATATGGAGGATGAGCCTTCAGGAAAATTGACGCTGAACCCTGCCATTTCGGTAGTAAACAAAGAAGAAGCCACCCTGAAATGCGATCTGCGGGTACCCGTCACCATTACCAAGGAGCAGGTTCTGGAAGCCATTTCCAAGGCAGTGGAGCCTCTGGGCTTCCAGGTGTCCTCCGATTTCTTCCTGGATCCTCTCTACGTGGCCAAGGACTCGGAGCTGGTAACCACGCTCCAGCGGGTCTACACCGACTGCACCGGACGCACGGACGAACCCATTTCGGTGGGCGGAGGTACCTATGCCAGAACCTTTGAAAACGCGGTGGCCTTTGGTCCCCTGATGCCCGGTGAGGAGAACATGAATCATAAGACCAACGAAGGCTGGAATTATGAGAACATGCTTCGCACCTATCAGATTCTGGCCAATGTTTTGGAGCAGCTGTAAAGCCGCCCGATTTTGAGTTGTTTGTGTGAGGCAAATTTGGATTTGTATCTTGAAGGAGGCAAGACATCATGGATGTGATTGTTGCTTTTACCATTATCCTGGCCATTCTGGCTGCCGGTGATATCGTTTCCACCACCACCAAGGCCATTATTCCGTCGGTCTTCATCCAGGCCATGCTGTTTATGGTAGGCTACTGGACCGTGCTTCCCAAGGACGTGGTGGATGTGTCCACCTTTGCCACCCTTTCTGCCCTGGCCATGTACCTGCTCATCACGCATATGGGCACCATGATCGATCTGAAGGAACTGGCTGCTCAGTGGAAAACCGTGATCATTGCCCTGGTAGGCTTGGTAGGAATTGTACTGGGCACCATGACGCTGGGTCAGTTCCTGTTTGGACGGGAGATTGCCATCATCGCCACGCCTCCTCTCACCGGCGGCACAGTGGCTACCCTGCTTATGGGCGAAGCTGCCAAGGAAAAGGGTCTGACCGACCTGATGGTTTTGCCCATTCTGGTCTATGTGGGCCAGGGATTTGTGGGGTATCCCCTCACTACCCTGATGCTTAAAGCAGAGGGTCGTCGGCTGCTGGCCGGCTATCGGTCGGGCGAACTGAAAAAAGTGGAAAAGAAATCCCAGGACAACGGAAATTCCGGCAGCCGGATGAAAATTTTCCCCGATGTCCCCGAAAAATACAACAGCGATATTATCGGCCTGCTGCGACTGGGCTTTGTAGCCATGCTGGCCTATGCGGTTTCTGTTCCTATCAATAATTTCCTTTCCGCTACCATGGGCTTTACCATTTCCAAGTTTGTCTTCTGCCTGATTATGGGCGTCATTGGTTCCGAGACCGGCCTGTGCGATAAAAAGGCTTTGAACAAATCTCACTCCTTTGGCTTCCTGATGACCGCCCTGCTGGGATATATCTTTGCCGGCCTGCAGGATTCCACCCCTGAAATGGTGGTCAGCCTGCTGCTGCCTCTGTGCGGCATCCTGCTGTTTGGTATCCTGGGCATGTATATCCTCTCCTTCATTACCGGCAAGCTGCTTAAGGAATCTCCCGCCATGGCGTTTTCCATTGCTCTTAACGCCCTGTACGGCTTCCCCCAGAACTTCATGCTTACCCATGAGTCTGCCAAGAGTCTGACCTCCGACCCCGACGAGAGAGAGTTCCTTATCGACAATATGCTTCCGAAGATGCTGGTAGGCGGATTTATTACCGTTACCATTGCTTCGGTTATCATTGCCGGATTCTTTGTAGGAATGCTTTAAGGCAGCTGTATGTATGAAAGACGGACCCACCTGCATTGCGGGCGGGTCCGTCTTTCATATGGAAAAAGCCACAGACATATGCCGGATCAATGATTTCATGAGCAGAAAAAGAGCCGAAGC
>CASEAH010000072.1 GCA_949285935.1 uncultured Oscillospiraceae bacterium | reverse complement strand
CGGGTGGAATACTCTCTGACTGAAAAAGGGCGGGATCTGCTGCCCATCTTTTATGCCATTTCCCAGTGGGGTATGAAGTATATCCCTTGAGGCCATAATCCCTGAGGATTCCATCAGATGCCGGGACGGTTTGCCAGCTGGTTAAACCGTCCCGGTGATTTTTCTGAGGCTCAATCCCTTGTAACGGATTTGGGCGGGGCAACAGCCTAAGATGAAATAAGTGCCTCCCGGAGCGCAGGCAGCAGCGTCTCCAACCGTCCGTCCAGACCGAAGGACTTCTCTTTGATGTTGTCCGCAATGCAGACTTCCCCCAGGTTGATGGTCACGTATGTGGCATTGGGCTCGCCGGCCACCAGGCGCATCAGTGGGGCTTTGATCAGCTGATTGCGCCAGCCAATCCCCAGCTCCAGAACCACCAGCTTTTTTCCGTGGTAGGTTTTCAGAAAAGCCTGGAACCGCTCCCGGGCAGCGACATCCGGTATCATTCTTTGCCCCGCCCCCATGTGGATGTCCATAGGCCCGCCGCATACGGGACAGCGGGGCACCAACTGGGCAGGCACATGGCCGCTCTGCTGAGCGTCCCATAATTTTTCTGCCGCTTCCAGACTTGGATAGCGGGTGCGGTGGCAGGGGCGGGCACACTGCATGGTAAGCCAATTTCCCTCAATCTCATAGATTTTCGCCGGATCGAAGCCGCACAGCTCAAAGTGACCTTCTCCATTGGAGGTGAGGACAAAGGAATCCTTCTCCCCCACAATGGCTTTCAGGTCGTTCATCACAGGCGTAGGCCGGTACAGTCCGCAGTAAAAGTGGATGAGCCGGGCCCAGAAGGCCCATTTTTCCTCCTGGCTGGGCCACGCAGCCATCATGCCCTGTAAAATGCACCGTATGCCGTATTTCTGTTTGAAATCCCCAAACAGTTTTTCAAAGGCTGCATTGTCTGAAAACAAGTGCAGCCCTTCGGTGATGGAAAGGCCGTTGCTTGCCCCAATCAGAATTGCGTCCGCTTCCTTGAATTTTGCTGCAATGGTTTTCCAATCAATCATGGTTGTTCACACCTTTTTCCATGGCGTTCCGTGCATCTTGCAGAACCTGCGCAATATCAGCCACTATGGTCATTCCCTTGTCCTCCAGCTGCTTTGGCAGGAAGCCGTACTTGTCGTTGACAGCGATATACCTGGCATGGGGGAAGGTGAGGGTCAGATTCCAGAAAGGTTCCTGGATGAACATGGGGGTCAGCCGACCGACGCCCAGCTCCAGGAACAGGATCCGGCTGTCTTTGTGTTCCAGCACATAACGGGAGATTTTCTCGTACTGTTCTTCGTACTTCTTGCCTTGGAGGAAATTTCCGTATCCCCGCACCCAGGGGAAGGCCTCACCGCCGCAGTGAGGGCACCGGGGGATGAGGTCTGTGGGAATTTTTGTCCCATCTCCCATGGCGGTTACCATCTCAGCCACCGGCTTTACCGCATCCCATGTGTCATCGGTGCAGCAGGCAGCGCACTGAAAAAAACGGTGGTCTCCCTGAATCTGTGCCACCTTGTCCTCGGGATAGAGCTTGACAAACTGGGTGTCCTGGTTGGTGGTCAATACAAAGAAGTCCTTTCCTGCCAGCAATGCATCCAAATCCAGGTAGGGCGGACGCACAGGGGCGGTCTGGGTGGTATGCAGAAAGGTAGCCAGATACCCCCAGTATTCTTCCCGGGTCTGCCAGCGGTGCATCATCCCCGCAAAGGCACCTTTGAAGTGGTACTTTTCTGCAAAAGGCCGGAAGTATTTTCGATAGGAGGCGTTGTCCTCGTAGTAAAAATCTCCGCCGCCGGAAGCCGACAGGCCGGAGGCTCCGCCCACTACCACGCAGTCAGCTTCCCTGATCTGCTGTACCAACCGATTGATCTGTTCGCCATACGGCAGCGGCTTTTTGTTGGTCAGCTGATAAGGCGTACTGCCGGAAGCATAGACAGAGTAGTACTTACCGTAATTCCTCTGGGTCTGCATGACCAGTTCCTCATAAAATTGCATTGCCACCATTCCTTTTTGTTGGGTGTAATTTTTATTCTTACTGCAAATCATCTTAACACCTACTTGCGTTTCTGTCAATATGCTGTTATAATAAAATTAACACCAAAACGGAAAGGAAATCGGGCTATGAAATACCCCACCCGGCTTAGCGATGCTGTGCA
>CASEAH010000071.1 GCA_949285935.1 uncultured Oscillospiraceae bacterium | reverse complement strand
TTAGAACTTCCCAGCCTTCGCAGCTTCCTCAATGGCCACTGCAACAGCTACAGTCATACCAACCATGGGGTTGTTGCCTGCGCCGATCAGGCCCATCATCTCTACATGGGCGGGCACGGAAGAGGAACCGGCGAACTGAGCGTCAGAGTGCATACGTCCCATGGTGTCGGTCATGCCGTAGGAAGCAGGGCCGGCTGCCATGTTGTCGGGATGAAGGGTACGGCCGGTGCCGCCGCCGGAGGCAACGGAGAAGTACTTCTTGCCAGCCTCTACGCACTCCTTCTTGTAGGTTCCGGCTACCGGGTGCTGGAAGCGGGTGGGGTTGGTGGAGTTTCCGGTGATGGAAACATCAACGCCTTCCTTCCACATGATGGCAACGCCTTCGCGGACGTCGTTTGCGCCATAGCAGTTTACCTTGGCGCGGGGGCCGTCGGAGTATGCCTTGCGGAATACTTCCTTTAACTCGCCGGTGAAGTAGTCGTACTCAGTCTCAACATATGTAAATCCATTGATACGGGCAATGATCTGGGCGGCATCCTTTCCAAGTCCGTTTAAGATAACGCGCAGGGGTTTTTTACGAACCTTGTTTGCCTTCTCAGCGATTCCGATTGCGCCCTCTGCGGCGGCAAAGGACTCGTGGCCTGCTAAGAAGCAGAAGCAGTCGGTTTCCTCTTCAAGAAGCATCTTGCCCAGGTTTCCATGGCCCAGTCCTACCTTACGCTGGTCCGCTACGGAACCGGGGATACAGAAGGCCTGAAGTCCCTCGCCGATGGCTGCGGCTGCGTCGGCGGCTCTGCGGCAGTCCTTCTTGATGGCGATGGCCGCGCCGGTGATGTAGGCCCAGCAGGCGTTCTCAAAGCAGATGGGCTGGATCTTCTTAACCTGAGCGTATACATCCAGTCCCGCATCCTTTGTAATCTTTTCAGCTTCCTCCAGTGAAGCAATTCCATAGCTGTTCAGCACGGAATTGATCTTGTCAATTCTTCTCTCATATGATTCAAATAATGCCATCTCTTTTATCCTCCTATTTGGTCTTCATCACTCTTTGCGCGGGTCAATGATCTTAACGGCGTCGTCAACGCGGCCGTACTGGCCCTGAGCCTTCTCCCAGGCAGTGTTCGGATCGTCGCCCTTCTTGATGAAATCGGTCATCTTGCCAAGGTTTACGTACTTGTAACCAATGATCTGATCCTCCGCATCCAGCGCAATGCCGGTTACGTAGCCCTCGGCCATCTCCAAATAGCGGGGTCCCTTCTTTAAGGTTCCGTACATGGTGCCAACCTGGGAACGAAGCCCCTTGCCCAGATCCTCCAGACCGGCTCCAACAGGAAGCCCGTTCTCGGAAAATGCGCTCTGGGTTCTGCCGTAGGCGATCTGTAAGAACAGCTCTCTCATGGCAGTATTGATGGCATCGCAGACTAAGTCGGTGTTCAGAGCCTCTAAAACTGTCAGGCCGGGCAGAATCTCAGCTGCCATAGCGGCGGAGTGGGTCATGCCGGAACATCCGAGAGTCTCAACCAGAGCCTCCTGAATCACGCCTTCCTTTACGTTTAAGGTCAGCTTGCAGGCACCCTGCTGGGGAGCGCACCAGCCTACGCCGTGGGTCAGGCCGGAGATGTCCTTAACCTCTTTGGATTTTACCCATTTTGCTTCCTCGGGGATTGGAGCCGCGCCATGATGAACGCCCTGTGCAACTTTGCACATTTCTTCTACTTCCTGTGAATAAATCATGTGTTAAAACTCCTTTCAAAATTGGATTGTATGTGGCGGTATGGATTGTTAAATTTATCACACCATACTTGTCTATATTCTCGCACAAAAATCGGCATTTTACAAGTGAATTTTTCATTTGTTTCTGCGGTTTTTCCAAGGCTCCTGTCAAATCCTGCGATCACATGCGGTTGCAACATGGGGAGGGGATGTTTATAATGTTCACGACTACAGGGGAGGCAGGGGCTGCCTCCACAAATTCAGGGAGGAACATGATTATGAAAGAATTGAGCGTTGCAATTGTGGATGATAATCCCATGGTATTGGACAAGCTGGATGAAATTCTGGGTCAGGAAGAGGGTCTGAATGTTGTGGGGAGAGCTGAGGATGGAGAGGAAGCGATTCATCTGATCGCTCAGAAACGCCCGGATGTAGTGCTGCTGGATTTGATTATGCCAAAAATTGACGGAATTTCCATTGTGGAGCGCATGAATCAAAAGAAGGCGGGGGAAAAGAAACCGTATTTTATTATTTTGAGCGCCGTAGGAGGAGAGCAGATGGCGGACGAAGCCTTCCGCGCAGGCGCGAATTACTATCTGATGAAGCCCTTTGACAGCAGTACGCTGATCGGCAGGATCCGGGCTCTGGCAAAAGCGGAGGGCGCGAAAGCGCCGGGGAAGACCTTCGCTCCGCCTGCGGACAGCAAGAAGACCAGGGCGGACCGGGAAGCTTATATGGAAGAGCATCTGGAGACGGATATTACGCGGATGCTCCATGAGCTGGGGATTCCCGCCCACATAAAAGGTTACCAATATCTGCGGGACGCCATTACCATGACCGTAAAGGATCAGGAAATGATGAATTCCGTTACAAAAATCCTTTATCCCACCATTGCCAAGCGTCACCGCACCACATCCAGCCGGGTGGAGCGGGCCATCCGCCACGCCATCGAAGTGGCCTGGGGCAGAGGCAAGATGGAAACCATCGATCAGGTGTTCGGATATACGGTCAGCACAGGGAAGGGAAAGCCGACAAATTCCGAGTTTATTGCCCTGATCGCGGATCAGATTCTTCTGGAATACAAGAAAATGCAGTTGTAAGAGGATAAAAAACAAAAAAGAACTTCCTAATTTCTCCAAAATAATGTATACTATACAGTGATGAGCATTTACTGCCTGCAAAATAGGAGAGGGAGGTTCGTAATGAAGAAAATACTATTCATGGCTTCGGAGGCGATGCCTTTTATTAAGACAGGAGGACTGGCGGACGTTGTAGGTTCCCTGCCCAAGTATTTTGACCGGGAGTATTTTGACGTCCGGGTGATGATTCCCAAGTATCTCTGTATTAAGGAAGAGTGGCGCAGCCAGATGCAGTATGTGAACCATTTTTACATGGATTATCTGGGTCAGAGCCGCTATGTGGGAATCCTCCAGTATGAGTATCAGGGCGTTACCTATTATTTTATTGATAATGAGAGCTATTTCCATGGAGCCAAGCCTTACGGCGACTGGTACTGGGATCTGGAGAAGTTCTGCTTCTTCTGTTGGGCAGGCCTTTCCGCCCTTCCGGTGATCGGTTTTCAGCCGGATGTGATCCACTGCCACGACTGGCAGACAGGGCTTGTGCCGGTGCTGTTAAAGGACCGCTTCCGGGGCGGCGAATTTTTCTGCAATATAAAGTCGGTTATCACCATCCACAACTTGAAGTTCCAGGGTGTATGGGATGTGAAGACCATCCAGCGCTTTACCGGCTTGTCCGATTACTATTTTACGCCGGACAAGCTGGAGGCGTATAAGGACGGAAATCTGTTAAAGGGCGGCCTTGTTTATGCCGACGCCATTACCACGGTCAGCAATACCTATGCCGAGGAGATTAAGATGCCCTTCTACGGCGAGGGCCTGGACGGCCTTATGCGGGCCAGGGCCGGCAGCCTGAGAGGCATTGTCAACGGCATCGACTACGAGGATTTCAACCCGGAGACGGATCCCTATATTGCCCAGCGTTATAATGCTAAGAACTTCCGCAAGGAGAAAGTAAAGAATAAGAAGGCCCTTCAGCAGGAACTGGGGCTGCCGGTGGACGAGAAGAAATTTATGGTGGGCATCGTCTCACGGCTGACGGACCAGAAGGGGCTGGATCTGATCCAGTGCGTTATGGACGAGATGTGCAGCGATGATATGCAGCTGGTGGTTTTGGGAACCGGCGATGAGCGCTATGAAAATATGTTCCGCCATTACGACTGGAAGTACCACGACCGGGTTTCCGCCCAAATCTATTATTCGGAGCCTATGTCCCATAAGATTTACGCCGGCTGCGATGCGTTTTTGATGCCTTCGCTGTTTGAGCCCTGCGGCTTAAGCCAGCTGATGGCTCTGCGCTACGGCACAGTTCCCATCGTTCGTGAGACAGGAGGACTGAAGGATACGGTGGAGCCCTACAATGAATACGAGAGCAAGGGAACCGGCTTCTCCTTCGCCAATTACAATGCCCACGAGATGCTGGGCAGCCTGCGATACGCGAAGCACGTTTACTATAATAAGAGAAGAGAGTGGAATAAGATCATCGACCGCGGAATGGCCAAGGATTTCTCCTGGAAGGCATCCGCTGGGAAGTACCAGGAGCTTTACGACTGGCTGATCGGATATTAAGGAGCGGTTTGGGCGTCCGGAATTTTTCCGGATGCCCAAACGCAGTAGGGAGGCGCGGATATGGAGACAGCGGATCAGGCGTATCTGGACTGCGTCCGGGATATACTAGAGCATCCCGTTTTTCAGTCCATGGATGAGTATATCCAGCATGGGAATACTACCTGTAAGGAGCACTGTATGCGGGTGTCCTATCTCAGCTACCGCATTTGCGTGCGGCTTGGACTGGATGGGGTGAGCGCGGCGCGGGCCGGACTGCTTCACGACCTGTTTTTATATGACTGGCATACCTATGGGAAAGAGACGGGGCATCGGTTTCATGGCTTTACCCATCCCAGGGCAGCCCTTATAAATGCCAGGAAGTATTTTAAGCTGAACGCCCGGGAAGAGAACACGATCCTTCGCCATATGTGGCCTCTGACGCCTATTCCTCCGGCTACGGCGGCAGGATTTGCAGTGACGGCGGCGGATAAGATCTGCAGCCTGGAGGAAACGCTGGGAAACTTCCGACTGTGGCTGGCTTTTTGCAGGCTGCGCCCGGCCCATGGGGTACATAACATAAGAAGCTAGGAGACGTTAGATGAATATGTGGGATGAACTGTTGAGCAATCAGCTGCTGGTCAGCGCCGTTGTAGGCTGGGTAGTGGCCCAGGGATTGAAAACCCTGATTGATTTCGCTTTAAATAAAAGCTTTAACAAGGAGCGGCTGGTAGGATCCGGCGGGATGCCCAGCTCTCACTCCGCCACGGTCTGCGGTCTGACCACTGCGGCTGTGATTAAGTACGGGGTAGGCTCCTTTGAATTTGCCATCAGCTTTGTTCTTTCCATGATTGTAATGTACGATGCCATCGGAGTACGGCGGGAGACGGGCAAGCAGGCCAAGCTCTTAAATTCCATTTTGATGGAAAACCCGTTAAAGCTCAGCGCCGAGGTGCTGCAGGAGCGGCTGAAGGAGTATGTGGGCCATACGCCCTTGCAGGTTGTGGCAGGGGCTATTTTAGGCGTGCTGCTGGCTCTGTGGGTGGGCACATTTTATTAGACTTCATGTAACAGTTCAGGACGTCCTGAACTGTTACAAAATGATGAAGGGGAGGCATAAGGCGGTTTGTTTTGCTGCCTGCCGCCCTTTTTGGATGCTTGGGAAAGGAACGAGAATCGATGACAGGCAGATGGAAGGGCTGGAAGATCGTGTTGGCAAGCGCTTCGCCCAGAAGAAAGGAGCTTCTGGAGCAGGTAGGAATTGAGCCGCAGATCTGTCCCAGCCATAAGGAAGAATGTACCGGGGAGACGGACCCGGCGCGGATGGTGATGGAGCTGTCCCGGGTGAAGGCGGAGGATATCGCCGCAGCCTGCCAGGAGAAGACCCTGGTGATCGGCGCGGATACGGTGGTTGCCCTTGGCGAAGAAGTGATGGGAAAGCCGAAGGATGAGGAGGAAGCCTTTGGGATGCTTAAGGCATTGTCCGGGAGGACCCATCAGGTCTATACCGGTGTGACGGTGATTCTATGCCTGGGGGAAGGTCGTTTTCATGGCTCCAGCTTTTTTGAAAAAACAGATGTACATGTTTACCCCATGTCGGAACAGGAGATTCGGAGGTATATCGCCACAGGAGAGCCCATGGACAAGGCCGGGGCTTACGGTATACAGGGGACTTTTGCGGCGTGGATTAAGGGAATTTCAGGAGATTACAGCAATGTGGTAGGCCTGCCCCTGGGAAGGCTTTACCATGAGATAAAGGAGATGACGGAATGATTAAACTGGTGGTATCGGATGTAGATGGAACCCTGGTTCCGGACGGCTCTTCGGTGGTGAATCCGGAGCTTTTTGATGTGTTTTTAAAGCTGAGGGAGAAAGGAATCCAGGTGGCCATTGCCAGCGGACGTTCCTGGGCCAGCATTGAAAAGGCCTTTGAGCCAGTAAAGCATAAGATCTTTTACATATCCAATAACGGAGCGTATCTGGGCTGCTGCGGCAGGGCTCTTTTTGTGACGCAGATTGAACGGGGGCTTTTAGAGGAAATGGTTCATGCGGCCAGACGTTATCCGGAGCTGGCCATGACCACTGCCGGGGAAAGCGGCGATTATGTGGAGGAAGGCCATGAAGGGCTTTACCGGTGGCTGACGGAAAGCTATAAGTTCCAGGTGACAAAGGTGAAGGATCTGCTGGACGTAAAGGAGCCTTGTCTGAAGCTGTCTTTTTACAAGGAGCATGGCATTGAGGAAGCGGGGCGGGAAATTTTCCAGCAGTTTAAGGACCGGCTGAAGATTACCATTGCCGGGGATATGTGGATGGACTGCATGGACCGCAGCGTGAATAAGGGCCAGGCGGTGAAATGCCTCCAGGAAAGCCTGGGAATCCTTCCCGAGGAGACGGTGGTTTTCGGCGACCAGCTCAATGACTTGGAGATGTTGAACCAGGCTTACTACAGCTTCGCCGTGGCCAACGCCAGAGAAGAGGTGAGAAGGGCGGCTCGTTTCCAGGCGGACTCAAATGTAAGGGACGGCGTACTGAAGGTGCTGCGGCAGCTGATCTGAAGGGAGTTTGAACGGTGAAATACTGCTTAGGTGCAAGGCGTAAATGGGCGGCGTTTTTCCTGGCAACGGTCCTCTTTCTGGCCGGGTGCCGGGGAGAGGCGGCCGGAGAGGCGCAAGGAGAGGCGATTGAAGCAGCCTGGACCAGGGGACAGGTGATGACGGTTGTGGCTACGGAGCGCAACCGCTATCAGAATGTATATACAGAGCAGATCTGGAGCGCCGCTTCCGGTATTGGCGAGCGGGATTTTGAGGATGAGCTGATGGAGCAGATTCGGACCTTTTTTACGGAGCTAACTCTGATTGGAGCGATGGCTAAGGAGGAGCAGCTGGAGCTTAGCGGACGGGAAACAGACGCCCTGAACCGTCTGGCGGGAGAGTATTTTGCTCAGCTTTCCGGTGGCGACCGGGAATTCCTTCAGGTGACGCAGCAGGAGATCTACGACCTGTATGAAGCCTACCACAGGGCCAACCGCATGGTGGAGGAGATGACCGGCCAGGAGGATCTGGAGGTTAGCGATGCCCAGGCGAAGGTGATCCATGTGCAGCAGATCATAACCCACGACCGGGTTTTGGCAGAGGATGCCCTGGCAGCGGCTTTGCAGGAGGGAGCGGATTTCGGGGCTTTGGCCCGGCAGTATTCCGATGGGGATACCGGGGAGATCACTATGGAGCGCAGCCAACAGCCGGACGCCCTGGAGGAGGCGGCATTTGCCCTGGAGCAGGATCAGGTCAGCGGGATTGTGGAGCAGGAGGGCGCATATTATATTTTAAAATGCGTGGACGCTTATGATGAAGAGGCCACGGCGGTCCGCAAGGCCCAGATGGAGGAAGAGAAGCGCAGCCAGGTGTTTCAGAGAATCTATGAGCCCTTTGCCGCCACTCATCAGGTGAATTATCCGGATGGATTCTGGGATGGAATTTCCTTTGCAGGCGGGGAAAGCTGCCGCACCGATAATTTCTTTGAGATGTATGGGGAGTATTTTGGAGATTCGAGGTAAATTGCGGTAGGGGGCAGGAGAAATTTAGAAGCTTGGGAAGCGTGCTGAGAGTCAGCAAAGCTTCCCTTTATTCAACTACAAACAGAATGACTTTCTTGAAAAAATAAGGTATACTATGATTGATGATTATGTTCATATCAGGAGGTTAAATATGTACAAGGTAGAGTTGTGCTTTGATACTGATAAATTAGATCTAAATGAGGCGGAAAGAATGTGTTCCAGGACGGATGCAATTTTTAAACAAAAAGATTTAAGCTGCTCTGAAAAATCTCCAGGAAAAAGGGTGTATCTTGATCAGGGAAGAAAGCAGGATTATGGACGATTTTGGGCCGCTATTTTTGCGTTAAAAGATGCTTCGGAGCTTGTATCGAATTTAAAAGAATGTTTTTGGTATAACGGGACCGCAAAAGAAAATTTAATGACGGATTTTTTGAGGAATTAATCGGAGATGGATTATTTATTAAAAAAGGGTATTAATTTTGATTTGAATACCCAGTCGTTGAAGAAATATTATTTAAAAGGCGATTGGCATAATGCATATTACGATATAAGAACTTTTTTTGAAAAAAATGAGTTTGAGCATATTCAAGGATCGGGTTATCATTCAAAAACAGCTATGTCAGAGTCAAAAGCGATGTCAGTTATATATGCGATGTCAAAAGAACTGGATTGGATTAATGGCTGCGTTAATGTTTGCACAATTTCAGATGTTCCAGAATTGTATAATATTTCTTATGTATTTACAGAGAGGGCTGGGTAAAATGAAAATCTGTTCCGTAAATGCAAACCGCAAACAGTACCTCCCACTGCTGCTGATGGCAGATGAAGAGGAGGCTATGATAGACCGGTATCTGGAGCGGGGAGAGATGTACGCGCTCTGTGATCCTCAGGTTTGCGCCGTGTGCGTGGTGACGGATGAAGGCGATGGCCTATTGGAGCTGAAAAATCTGGCAGTTGCGCCGGGATACAGAAGGCAGGGTTACGGACGGGCTACGATTGAGTTTTTATGCCGTCGCTATAAAGGGCAATATCAAACGCTTCAGGTGGGAACGGGCGACAGCCCGCTTACGATTCCGTTTTATGAGTCCTGCGGTTTTTGCCGTTCCCATGTGATCAAGGACTTCTTTGTCAGGCACTATCAAAAGCCGATTGTGGAGGCTGGGGTTGTTTTGAGAGATATGGTTTATTTGCGCAGGGAAATTTAACTGGGCTGTAGGAGCAGAGAAAGTATCCCCCTGACGATTCCAAGGGAAAAGTCAGGGGGATACTTTTTATCCGATTTTAGTAAGAGTTAAGGCTACCGCGCTGTAGAGAAAGTTTCCGCCCTGCGCCATTACCTGAAGAGCGGCGGGAACAGAAGCGATCTGAAGCGGGAATGTGAAGGACATATTGGCTGAGTCGGCAGCGCTGTTGAATGTGTGCTGGGTCAATGCGCCTGGAACCGCATTCCCGTTTTCCTCCAGGGACAGGCTGATGGAAAGCGGATAGGACTCTCCGGAAGCGGGCGTTACGTTACCGTGGAAGGATACGGAATAAAGGCCAGGTTCAGTGATGGAGAACTGGGAGTCGCCGGCGGTGTGGGTGATTCCTGTGCCGACGACAGCGGCGTTTTGATCAAAATCAAGCGGAGTTCCGCTGGAACCAGGAGCGGCTGGGGTGGAGTAAGCGGAGAACAGCTGGGAGGTTGCGGCAGTACCGGCCGGCCCGGTCGCACCGGTCGGTCCAGTTGTGCCGGTTGGTCCAGTTGCGCCGGTCGGTCCGGTTGTGCCGGTTGGTCCAATTGCGCCGGTCGGACCGGTAGGCCCGGTTACGCCAATTGCGCCGGTCGGACCGGTAGGCCCGGTTACGCCAGTCGCGCCAGTCGCGCCGGTAGGTCCAGTGGGCCCGCTAGGCCCCGTCGGGGCGATGTTAAAAGGAAAGTGGCTATAAATCCCCAAACAATGGGAAACTACAAAAAAATAAAGTCTATCACATTACGCATGGAGCCGTCCGGGACAACCTGGGCGGCTTTTTTGTGTGGACAGGATAACTTCTCGGAATCTCGATGAATGAGATTTCAATCGAAAATTGACAACTGAATATCGTGCAGGAAAAGAAATTTACGAGAAATGGACATAAACATTGGACATAGCGGGTACTATGCCTTGAAAAATCTTATGGAGCGTGGACAATTGGAGGGCAAAAAACCCTTGTAAATCAAGACTTTTTCCGAGGGTGTCGGCGGGGGCCTGATAGATTTATCCTCTGGCCCCCCAAATGGCCCTTTAAATGTGTACAGAAGCCCAAAACGAACCCCAAGGAGGAACCCATGTCAGACAATCGAAAATATTACTATCTCAAGCTGAAAGAAAACTTTTACAACAGCGAAACGATGGTTATTTTGGAAAGTGTGCAGGATGGCCTGATGTACTCCAATCTGCTGCTGAAAATGTACCTCATGTCACTCAAAAGCGGCGGTATCCTCATGCTCAATGACCATCTGCCCCACACGCCCCAGACCATCGCCACCTTTACCCGCCATCAGGTGGGGACGGTGGAGAGGGCCTTGAAGGTGTTCCTTGAATTTGGCCTTGTGGAGATTTTGACCGATGGGGCCTACTACATGGCCGACATCCAACTGCTGATCGGCCAGTCCTCTACCGAGGGGGAACGGAAAAAGAAAGAGCGTATGCGATTGAAGCGTCAAAAACTGCTCCCATCCGGCGGGGCGGACATTTGTCCACCATATAGCCGGGGGGACATTTGTCCACCAGAGATTAGAGATATCTTTGCGATGAACTGTTAAGCAGACGCAAGTAACCTCACCCACCTGAGTGTCAGGAGCATGGAAGTGCTTCTGGCACTTTTTTTGTGGCTTTTTTGTGAATTTGATTAAAAAGTCCTTGACAACTCGTTTCGGGGAGTACGATCAGCTCTTTTCCATCCTGACCATGCCGACCCCGGAACCTTCCTCCAAATCCTTCCAATTTGAAAAAGAGATCCACTTCGCCGACATCACCTTTGCCTACAATCCGGAGCGGGAAAACATTCTGCGCTCGCTCAATCTTTCCATCCGGCCGCACGAGTGGTTGGGTATCGTCGGGGCCAGCGGCGCAGGCAAGACAACCATCTTTGACCTATTGCTGCGCTTCTATGAGCCGCAGGCCGGGAGCATCACCATCGACAGCGTGCCCCTGCGGGAAATCTCCACCGTCTCGCTGCGCTCCAAGATCGCCAAGGTCTCGCAGGACACCTTCCTCTTTCCCGGGACCATCCGGGAAAATCTGCTGCTGGCAAACCCCAACGCCACCGACGAACAGCTCAACGCCATCCTGAACCAGGTATGTCTGAGCAAATTTCTGACCCAGCTGCCCAACGGTTTGGATACCAATATCGGCGAAAACGTTCTGCTGCTCTCCGGCGGCGAACGGCAGAAACTGGGGCTGGCGCAGGGGCTGCTGCGCGGCTGCAAGGTCATTTTGCTGGATGAGGTGACCGCCAACGTCGACCGCGACTCCGAGGAGGAAATCAAAAACGTGCTGCTGCAGCTAAAGCAGGAACAGGACTTAACGGTCATCGCCATCTCCCACCGCATCGATTTCCTCAAGGACGCCGACCGCATCGTCGTTTTGCAAAATGGCTGCATCCAGCAGGAGACGAGCTATGAGGAATATCGAGCAAAGTAGTCCACATTTTCTGCCGCGCGGCGGTTGAATTGTGCAAAACGAAATCTCCAACTCCCCTTCGCCAAAACAAAAAAGGCGCTGCTTTAGGCAGCGCCTCCTTTTTCTTCGCAGTTTAATTTCCCATAAAAATAAACACACAGCGCGACG
>CASEAH010000070.1 GCA_949285935.1 uncultured Oscillospiraceae bacterium | reverse complement strand
ATTCCAGCTTCGCTTTTTGTGCTTTTATTCAAGTTCTTATATAGTGTCTACAGAAAATAGTTTACATTCAAGTTTTGAGTATCTTATCCATTTTCCAACCTTAATAGCATCCATATTCACTTATCATCCTTATACCAGATTGGTGAGCAGAGGCAAGAAAATCAAGCAAATACTTTTAATTTCCCAATAGTTTGGATTTCTTATTTGTATCCCTACATTTTCTGCATACAGTGTTTAAGATGATCGCTGACAGCAGGCATTTACAGGGCTTGCTCAAGCCACCGGCTTAGCGGGTGGTTATACGTATTTTGCCGAAAAATATTTCTCCGGGAAATCGGGGTGCGTAAAAATTCAGCATGGTGCTAAAGAAGAACACAACTGCTTTTTTAATTTTCCAAAGCAGGAGATTTTGGAGGGGTATAAAGCAGGTGCTTACAGAGTGCGGGATAAAGTTTGCGAGAGGCAGACCTTTGGGCAGCGCCATAACTTCCGGTATGGGATCGTTGGCCTTTCAGCCTTCCGGTTGAATCAGCCGATTGCAAGGCACGAAGAACCTTTCCAAACCCGTTTGAGCCAATGGATTTCCATAACATCGTTGGAACCAGAAAAAGACCCTGTACGGCAAAGTGACTGGCAAAAAGGAAACCGGTTTTGGGTGGGTAGATTTTTTGAAAAGCAACGCATCCCGTGGTTTTGAAAAATGAATGGGGCCCCCTGAACAGGCCCGCCCGCTGCCCAAAGGAACTCTATGGCAGTAATGCGGAACGCACAAAAAACCTGACAGGACATATGTTTTGCAGAAGAAAATTTAAAAAAGGCATTGACAAAGGTGGTTAGCAATGGTAAACTATGCAATGTAGTTAGCAAAGGCTAACCGATTGGACAAAAAACCTTTTGACAGGATGAAAGGGTGATGACCATTATGCCGTTAACTATGGCTCCGGCGGGGCGGGAAAATATCGTGAAAAAAATCAGCGGCAAAGATGAGACACAGCGCTTTTTGGCCAGCCTGGGTTTTGTGGAAGGCGGCAGAGTGACGGTGATTTCTCAGCTGGAAGGCAATCTCATCGTCAATGTTAAGGACGCACGGATTGCTCTGAGCAAAGCTATGGCCAACCGCATTATGGTGTAACAGACGGCAGGAACGTTGAGGCTGGCTGCCGCTGGGGCATAAAGATTGTACCGGGCGGAAAAATGAAAAGAGGGTGACACAATGAAAACTTTAAAGGAAACCCCCTGTGGAGATACGGTGACAGTAACCAGATTGGGGGGAGAGGGGGCCGTAAAGCGGCGGATCATGGATATGGGGTTGACCAAAGGCACAACGGTATATGTCCGCAAGGTAGCACCGCTGGGTGATCCGGTGGAAATCACAGTGCGGGGATATGAGTTATCCATCCGCAAAGAGGATGCGGAGAAAATCTGGGTGGAGTAAATCTTTGCCCAACGGTTAGCTAAAGCTAACCGTTGGAGGCTTCAAAGGCCATAAGGCCAGCGGGAAAACCCCGCAGAGGAGGTAAATACAACATGTCCATTACCATTGCTTTGGCAGGCAATCCCAACTGCGGCAAAACCACCATGTTCAACCATCTTACCGGTTCCAATCAATTTGTGGGAAACTGGCCCGGCGTCACGGTGGAGAAAAAAGAAGGCCGCCTGAAAGGGCACAAAGATGTAATCGTTACCGACTTGCCCGGTATTTATTCGTTGTCTCCTTACACCCTGGAAGAGGTGGTTTCCCGGAATTATCTGCTGGAAAGCAAGCCGGATGCCATCCTGAATCTGGTGGATGGATCCAATATCGAGCGGAACCTTTATCTGACCACACAGCTTCAGGAAATGGGTATCCCTATGGTGATTGCCCTGAACATGATGGATGTGGTGCGGCGCAGCGGCGACCAGATCCATGTTGCCAAACTGTCCAAAATGCTGGGCCTGCCGGTAAAGGAAACTACGGCCATTCAGGGGGAAGGCTCGCTGGAGGCGGCGGAACAGGCGATAATGCTGGTCCGTTCAGGGAATACGCCGGCGACGCCCCGGATTTTTTCTCCCGATGTTGAGGAATCCCTGGAACGGATCCAGGATCTGGTATCTGGCCTGATCCCGGCTGTAAGCGCCCGGTGGTATGCGGTCAAGCTTTTTGAACGGGATGAAAAGGTGCTGGGACAGCTGAAACTGGGAAGCGAGGCACGCCAGAAACTGGAAGAAATCATCACATCCTGTGAGGCAGCTGAGGAAGACGATGCCGAAAGCATCATCACCAACCAGCGATATGACTATATTGCCAAAGTAACGGCGGAATGCGTCCGAAAAAACCGGGCGGCCATGAGTACCTCGGACCGGATCGACCAGGTGGTAACCAACCGCTGGCTGGCTTTGCCCATTTTTGCTGCGGTAATGTTTGCCGTTTACTACATCGCGGTCAGCACAGTGGGGGATCTGCTCACAGGGTTTACCAACGATACCTTTTTTGGTGAATGGATCTCTCCCGCAGTGGAAAATTTCCTCGTCGGCATCGGTACCGCACCCTGGCTCACCGGACTGGTGGTGGAAGGCATTGTAGGCGGTGTTGGAGCGGTTTTGGGATTTGTGCCCCAGATGCTGGTTCTCTTCCTGATGCTTTGCGTGCTGGAGGACTGTGGCTATATGGCCCGGGTAGCCTTTATTATGGACCGGATCTTCCGCCGGTTCGGCCTTTCCGGAAAATCCTTTATCCCCATGCTGATCGGATCCGGATGCGGAGTCCCGGGGATCATGGCTTCCCGGACCATTGAGCAGGATCGCGACCGGAAAATGACCATCATAACCACCACCTTTATACCCTGTGGAGCCAAGATGCCCATTGTGGCGCTGATGGCGGGAGCCATTTTCGGAGGAGCATGGTGGGTAGCCCCGTCGGCTTACTTTATTGGCGTGGCGGCTGTAGTTCTGTCCGGGATCCTGCTGAAAAAGACCCGGATGTTCGCCGGTGATCCGGCACCCTTTGTCATGGAACTGCCCTCCTATCACCTCCCGGCGGTGGGGAATGTCCTCAGAGGCACCTGGGAACGTGGATCCTCCTTTATCCGGAAAGCCGGAACGGTCATCCTCCTGGCCAGTATTCTGGTGTGGTTTACTTCCAGCTACGGCTTTGTTGACGGAGTTTACGGAGCCGTGGAAGATATGGACCATTCCATCCTGGCTGCTGTAGGCAGTACGCTGGCGTTTCTGTTTGCGCCTCTGGGCTTTGGAAACTGGCAGGCTGCGGTGGCTACGGTTCTGGGCCTGGTAGCCAAGGAAGAAGTGGTAGGCGTCTTTGGAACACTTTATGCTGTGGCGGGAGATGCTCTGCAGCTGGTGGAAGACGGGGAATTTGGACAACTGGGAAACATCGCGGCGCACTTTACGCCTCTTTCCGCTTATTCCTTCCTGGTGTTCAACCTTTTGTGCGCCCCCTGCTTTGCGGCCATGGGCGCCATCAAGCGGGAAATGAACAACGGAAAATGGACCCTCTTTGCAATCGGATATCAAACCGTTTTTGCCTATACCGTTTCTCTCATCCTTTACCAGCTGGGACTCTTTTTCTCCGGAAATGGCTTTACACCGGGAACAGCGGTGGCGCTGGTACTTTTGGCCGGATATATCTGGCTGCTGAGCCGAAAAGGCTATCAGGGGCAGCCATCCCGGTTGAGAGCGGTGGCGGCAGCCAATCTTTAAGCATGGAAAGGAGTTTACCATGGGAACATATTTGATAGGCGGACTTTTGGCCCTGGCTGTGATCCTCGCTGTCCGGACCATCCGCAAGAACATCCGCAGCGGCGGCTGCGCAGGAGGCTGCTCGGGCTGCGGCGGGCATAACTGCCATTGCCACGATCCTTCCTGAATCCCCCCAAGGACAGGGGCTGTTGATTACGCTATCTTCTTTTTGCCATATGTCCCTCCTCAAACGAAAGCCATGGGGAGCCTGGGTAAAACCAGGCTCCCCATGGCTTTTAAGCAATACCGTAATGCTTCTCAACCTACGTGACAGTGAAAACCCATGATATAAAAAGCTTGCCGGCTTGTACTGAGCCGGCAAGCTTTTTGGCAAAATGAGATAGAGATTTGGAAACAGGGTCCCGAGGCCTGTTACAGCAGGACGGAACCGCCGTCTACCGGGAGATTGACGCCGGTGCAGAAGGAAGAGTCTTCCGACGCCAAGTACAGCACCGCTTTGGCGATGTCTTCCGGAACACCCATCCGGGCCAGAGGCGTAATGCTTTCGGCATTCTGACGGTAAGCGTCCGGGTCAAAATTTTCCCGCCCGGCGTTCCAGCGGGTATTGTCAATAACTCCGGGGGAAATGCAGTTGACCCGCACCTCGGGAGCCAGCGTTACTGCCAGGCATTGGGTAAGATGCAGCACTGCAGCCTTGGAAACAGAATAAGGAATAGAACTTCCCACCGGCCGCATACCCGCCCGGGAAGAAAGATTGATGATACTGCCTTTTCCCTGGGCCTTCATGACCTTGGCGGCTTCCCGGCTGCAGAAGAATGCGCCCTCCACATTGGTGCGGTAGAGCCGATCCCAAACTTCCGCTGTGGCACCGTCCAGGTCGCTGAAAGGGATAAAAGCAGTGATGCCGGCGTTATTTACCAACACATCCAGACGGCCGTAGGTGGCTACCGTAAAATCCACCAGCCGTTTGGCGTCCGCCTCCCGGGAGACGTCCCCCTGGCAGGCCACAGCTTGTCCGCCTGCGGCAATGACAGCCTCCACCGTTTCCCGGGCGGAGTCCTCTGCCTGAACATAGTTAACCACTACCCGGGCGCCCTGGCTGCCCAGCGCAATGGCCGCTGCCCGCCCGATGCCTACGGAAGCCCCGGTGACCAGAACCACTTTATCTTTCATCATGGGGAGATTCCTCCTTTATTTGGATATACTTATCTTTGGATATCTTTATCATAACGCGGGGCGGCAGAAAAATCAATGAGAGCGGCCGGAAGAAGAGGAAAATGAATCTTTCCAAAGAACGGAAAATATGCTACCATAGGAGCACTTGGAAAAGGCTGGGGCGACGGTGGGAAGGATTTCCTGAGAGATAGAAGAAACGGACGGCAGACGAAAGCCGGCAAATGTTTTTGAAATGCTCCTGGAAAGCCGGCCGACGGGTAGTGTCCCATGGGAAGCGAAAAATGCTGCCCACAAAAAGAAAGCGGCAGCTTTCCGGATCCTTGGGGATGGACCGGCAAAAAGTCTTTGGCAGGGTATAGCCGCCGCCTGGGGCCTTTAAAACAAGGAGGTTGCTTTGTGAAGATGAAAAAAATTGCCGCAGCGGTATTGGCTGCGATTTTGATTCTCTTGCCTGGCTGCGGGGGGACGGGGGGACCCGCCGCCGGTTCCGGTCAGACCGGGGAGGAGGCTTTTGCGGCCTTTACCCGGGAGCTTTTTGTCCGGGATGTGTCCGGAGACGGCCTGACCCTCAGCTATTGCCTTACCGATCCCCAGGCATGGGGAATTACGGAACGCCCGGATCTGGGAGATCATACTCTGGATGGCATCCTGCGCTATGAAGAACAGGTACGGGAGGATCTGGAACGGCTGAAATCCTTTGACCGGGACACTTTGACACCGGATCAGCAGATGACCTGGGACATCCTGCGGCACCAGCTGGAAACAGAACTGGAATCAGAGGGAATGGGGCTGTTTATCTCCTATGCCACCCTTAACGACGGAGTGCTGACCACCTATCCTCAGCTTTTGGCTGATTACCGGATCACTTCGGCGGAAGACGCTGAAAACTATCTGGCGCTGTTGGCGGATCTGCCCCGGGTTCTGGAAGAAGCTCTGACTCTGGAGCAGGCCAGGAGCGAGGCGGGAATGTTTATGTGCGAGGCGGTGCTGGACCAGGTACTGGAAGCGGGAGCCGCTGTTTTGGAAAATCCCGGGGAAAGCTTTGTCATCAGCTCCTTTGAGGAGCGTCTGAATAGGGTGGAGGATCTTCCTGAGGCGGAGAAACAACAATATCTGGACGAAAACAGGAAAATCTGGGTAGAACAGGTGGTACCCGCCGGACAGGAATTTTTGGATGGTCTGGATGCGCTGCGCAGCACCTGCTCCCCGGCGGAAGGTCTGTGGCAGTACAAAAATGGCGCGGATTATTATGCCTATATGGTTCGGGCTTCCTCCGGGGTGGACGGTACCATGGAAGAAATAATCGATCTTTTGGAATCCGGCCTGGAGGAATCCATCCGGCAAATGATTGCCGTAGTACAAACGGACCCCGGAGTTTTGGAGGAGATCCAAGAGTTTGGCAGCCGGGAAATCCCCTGGGAAACACCGGATCAAATTCTGGAGTTCCTGCGGGAGAGTTCGGAAGAGGAGTTCCCCGCTCTGGAAAAAGTGGAATATCAGGTGCGGGAGGTCCCCGAAAGCCTGGAGGCCAGTACAGCCCCCGCCTATTATTTGACGCCTCCTCTGGATGCGCCCAGCGATAATTTTATCTACATCAATGGCGATCCGGCATACCAGGGCCAGACCCAGGGGGAACGCCTGGTGGAAACGCTGGCCCATGAAGGATACCCGGGACATCTGCTCCAGAGAAATTATTTTAATTCCCGGCAGCCTGACCCGATCCGGTACCTTACCGGCTGTCTGGGGTACACCGAGGGCTGGGCCAACTATGCCGACGCCAACTGCTACGAGTGGTTGGGATACAGTCCTGAGGCCAGTACCGTACTTCGGTGCGACGATCTCATATCCTCCCTGATTTCTGCCAGGATTGATGTGGGGGTCCACTATGAGGGGTGGAATACCGCGGAGGTAGCACAGTGCCTGGATGACTGGGGGTTTTATTCCGATGGCGCGGAAGAGATCTTTCAAAGTATACTGTCCGATCCGGGCAACAGCGTTCCCTATGCTTTGGGAGAACTGGAAATGAACCGCCTGCGCCGCCAGGCGGAAGAGACGCTGCAGGGGAAATTTGACCCGCAGGAGTTCCATCAGACGATTCTGGACTGCGGACCGGCCCCCTTTGTGCTGGTGGAGCGGCAGGTGGAAGAGTACATGGAAGCCGCCCTGGAAGAGGAAGAAAAGCAGGCAGCGTAAATATAAAGACCTGCCATTTGTCAAAGCGCTGTTGCAAAATAACTTCGCCGAAAAAGAATGTGGAAAAATCGGCCCTCAAAGGAAGCAGAACCGCCTCCTTTGAGGGCCGATTTTCATGATTTGTTTTGCATTCTTTATGCGGATCACGGTAGCAGTTCTCAGGCAGCAGCCTCTTGTGCTGCTGCCTGAGAACTGCCGGAATTTTCAGAAATGGCTTCCTGCCTGTTGCCGGACATCTGACGCCGGGATGAAGGGGAATCCTGCATCTGGGGCCAGATGGAAACATCGCAGCCGGCGGCGCCAGAACAGAGGCAACATGCCAGCGCCAGAGGCAGAAATTATTATATGCTTACCCTTTGAGTCCCAGTGATTGGCGTTCCATATTTTCGATGACCACATCATGGATCTCTCCCAAAGAGGCGCAGTATTCCAGCACCTTCCAGGGGATGTTGGTGTGGAAGTGGATCTTGATCAGTTCTTCATCTCCTACTGCCAGCAGGCAGTCTCCGGGAATATTCTCCAGAATATAGTCGTTGATGGCGTCTTCCGAAAGATTTTCTCCTTCAATCAGCAGCTGGGTATCGAATTTATAGGTCAGCATGAAAAGAATCCTCCTTTTGATGTGGGGCTGCTGCCCCCTTAAAAATTCTGCCTTCAATATCCCGGATGGTAAGCCCGGCCAGACGTTCTTTACATAGTTCATCCAGTTCCTGATACATTTCGTCCAGGACCGGCCCCATGCCGCAGGCAATGAGGCAGTTTCCCTCGCGGCTGCCGGGACGCCAGGCGGAGGAGACCAGGCGCTCCTCCACCGCCTCCGCTACCTGACGGAGATCCACCTCATCGGCATCTAAAGTAAAGTGATATCCTCCCTCGGCCCCTTCCTTGGTATCTACCAGACCGGCTTTCTTCAGCCTGGCCATGACCTTGCGGATCCGGGCGGGGTTGGTGCAGACGTTGGCGGCCAGAGCTTCGCTGGACAGCGTGCCGCCCCGATGATCCAGATAAACCAGCACATGGAGCGCCACGGCAAAATCACTGGTCATGATGATCCTCCTTCAGTTCCCGGAAAGAATCCAAAAGGAAATACAGGTGGAGCAGTGTAATTCCGCCGTAGATCAGCAGCGTACGCTGGGGCGGCATGGCACAGGCAATGCCGCTGCTTTGCTGTACCAGCGTGCGGGTGAGAGAAAAAATCGTCATCAGCGAAACCGCCCCGTAGAGCAGAGGAAAAATTTTTTTGCGGGAAGAAACCAGGCGAAACAGGCTTACCGCCAGCACAGGGAGGGAGACTGCCAGCCCGGCAAAGAGCAAAATGGAAATCAGTGTAAAACGAGTCATGATTCCTCCTTGGCCCCCTTCCCGGAGGAGGGGGCTTCTTGACGTTGAAAAGTGGTGGTGATAGCACCGTGGGGACAGGCTGCCCTGCAATCACCGCAGCGGATACAGTCGGGGCTGTTGGGAGTGCGCCATATCGGAATTTTTAGCTGGCAGCTGCGCTGGCAGGCACCGCAGGAGGTGCATTTGGCCGGATCCACCCGATATCGGTACAAGGAAATGGGATTGAAAAAGCCGTAAATAGCCCCCAAAGGGCACAAATAACGGCAGAAAGGGCGGTACAGCGGGACAGACAGCAAAATCAAAACCAGCAGTACCAGGTTTTTCCATGCAAAGAGCCATCCGATGGCTTCCCGCAGCGCAGGATTGGAAAGTACCAAAGGGATCCCGGCGGTAAGGGTGCCGGAGGGACAGATATATTTGCAGAACCAGGGCTGACCCTGTCCCACAATATCCACCGCATACATAGGCAGCAGCACCACGAACCCCGCCAGTACCCCATAGCGCAGCATCCGCAGCCATTTTTCTCCCGGAAGACGGGAAATTTTTCTGCCCCAGGGAATCTTATGCAGCAGATCCTGCACAAGGCCGAAAGGGCAGAGCCATCCGCAGACAAACCGTCCCATAACGGCGCCGGTCATCATGAGAAAGCCTGTGACATACAGAGCCATCTGATAGCTGCGGCTGCCCAGCACGGCCTGAAGAGAACCGATGGGGCAGGCGCCCAGAGCGCCGGGACAGGAGTAACAGTTGAGCCCGGGCACACAGAGGGATTTGGTGGGGCCGGTATAGATTTTACCCTGGGCAAAGCCTGCGGCGTATCCGTTGGTGAGAGCTGTAAAGCAGGCCTGTACCACCAGCCGGAGCCGGCGGCTTTGTTTAAAAAGAAATTTACCCAATGCCGATACACTCCAGACATATATTAGTGGCCTTGGTAAAGACGGTAGAAACCTCTCCTCTTAGAATTCCCAATACCAAAAGGGCCGCTCCCAGCAGAAAAATCCCTGCTGCGGCCAGATTACGCACCCGGCCTTTCATCATGCGTCCTCCCCGGAAACCTGCTCCAGAAGCTGGTCGATCATCTCCTGCCACTGTTCTTTGGAACGGGCGCCCAGCTGCACTTCTCCCACCAGATTGCCCGATTCGTCCACAAACACTGTGGTGGGAACAGCTGATACGTTCCCCAGCAGGGCGACAATCAGATCGTCAGAGGGAAGAAGGTGGAGATAATCAGCCCCGGTTTTTCCCACAATTTCAGCGGCCAGGTCCACCTGTTCCTGATTCAGGGCGCCGTCCCGATTGAGCACATCGATGACTACTCCCACCACCTGGAAGCCCTTATCGGCATTTTCGGTATGCAGGGCCCCCAGATCGGGCATCTCGTTCAGGCAGGGACCGCAAAAAGTGGCCCAGACGTTCACCATGGTCAGCTTGTGGTCCTCCAGAATGCTTTGATCCACTTCATTTCCTTCCAGATCGTTGGCGGTAAATTCCCCCAGAAGAGGGGAGGACTCTTCCGGACTTTGGGAGTTGGAGGAGTCGCCTGCAGAAGCGGGAGAAGAACCGGAAGCAGAAGAATCTTCGGGCGCGGAACATCCGGCCAGCATCAATGAGGCCGCGGTTGCGAGGGCTGCCAGGGCAAGGAATACATATTTCCGATCTTTCATGAGATGGATTCCTCCTGTTCTAAAATATCAAAAGCACTTTCGATCCAATCGGTAAGCTGGGAGACGCTTTGGCCGCCCAGCAGGCTTTCTCCCACGGACTTCCCCTGAGCGTCCAGCAGAAAGAACTCAGGAACCTGCCCCAGATCCTTCAGTTTAATGGCAATCAGGTCGTCGGAAGGCATCAGCTGTAAAAATTCGGCTCCGGTGCGCTCCTGAAGCTGCCGGACAATGGCGATTTCTTCCTGACTGATCTTCCCTTCCCGGTCCTGGCCACTGGCCACAATGCCGATCACATTCAAGTCTTCCCGGGAATACACCTCATAAATCTTTTGAAGGGCTTTCAGGTCGCGGATGCAGGTGCCGCACCAGCTGCTCCACGCACTGACCACGGTCAGCCGGCTGCCCTTCAGGATCTCCTGGGTGACCGTTGCACCGTCCAGGTCGGTAGCTTCCCACCGGGTAAAATCCGTGGCGGTGCTTTCTCCGGACATTTGGAGGGGATATGGCAGATTATTGGTACATCCCGGGTTGGGGACAGATACAGAAGCCGGCGGTATGTTTTCTGAAGAAACAGGAAGTGTTATATCGCAGGCTGCAGAAGGGGAGAGCATTGCCCATGCCAGCAGAGCAAGTGCCAGCAGGACGACTGCCAGTCTCACCAGAGTTTTCATAAAGGCTCCTTTCCAGGAAAAATGAAAGATGAAATGTTAATAAAAAAATTACAGTTTATGGCGATATCATAGCAACTGTAAGGGCTGCTGTCAAGGGTGCTTCCAAAAGTTTACAAACCCGCAAAATGTGAATGCAGAGGCTCCTGGTGAAAATCTGTGTGAAAAGCCGGAATCCCGGTCAGGCTGGGAGCTTGAGCAGTTTCTGTGAGGGCGGCATACCGGCAGGCTTCTCAAGGGGTGCTGAAAATCTGCCCCTGGGATTGCCCACCCCGCAAACTGGAAAGGGGACATTTGTATACCAGAAAAGCTTTTCCGGTGTGGCAGAACTGCTGTTTATTTCTCCGTTCCTTCTGTCTCTGCAGCGGAAGGCTTTTACCCTTCCCGGCAGGACCGGAGGGCCTCGCTGCACAGAAGTATAAATGGAACCGGCGCCCTTGAGCTGAAACCGCTCAAAAGGCGCCGGTATGGGATACTGTTTTGCCGATTGTTTTATAACAGCCTGATGGCCTGCTGCTCAGTTCAGTTGGTCAAGCTGGTCCAGCCACAGGGCCGCACAGGCGTCGCTGGGCATCCGCCAGTCGCCCCGGGGAGACAAAGAAACCGTGCCCACCTTGGGGCCGTCGGGAAGACAGGAACGCTTAAACTGCTGGGAAAAGAAACGACGGTAAAAGACACGAAGCCACCTGAGAATGACAGCGTCTTCAAAGCGGCCGTTGAAAGCCAAACGGGCCAGACGGTACACCTTGGCGGGAGCAAAGCCGAAGCGGAGGATATAATACAGGAAGAAGTCATGGAGTTCATAAGGACCCACCAGATCTTCGGTGACCTGGGAGATCACGCCGTCCGGTGAAGCAGGAAGCAGCTCAGGGCTGACAGGCGTGTCCAGAATATCCAGCAGTACCTCCCGAAGGCGGGGCGCCGCCTGCTCCGCCGCATGCCGGACCAGATACCGGACCAGGGTTTTGGGGATAGAAGCGTTGACGCCATACATGGACATGTGGTCGCCATTGTAGGTGGCCCACCCCAGAGCCAACTCGGAAAGGTCCCCAGTCCCCACGACAATACCCCCTGTCTGGTTGGCGAGATCCATCAGCACCTGGGTGCGCTCCCGGGCCTGGGCGTTTTCAAAGGTGACATCCTGTCGTGCAGGGTCCTGGCCGATGTCCCGAAAATGCTGCTCCACCGCCGCGGCAATCCCCACCGTGCGCAGGGTGACGCCCAGTTCCTGGCAGAGAGTTTTGGCGTTGGTCAGCGTCCGGTCGGTAGTACCGAAGCAGGGCATGGTGACGGCGACAACAGAGGAAAGAGGCTTGTCCAGCAGCTTCATGGCCCGCACCGTCACCAACAGTGCCAGGGTGGAGTCCAACCCACCCGAGATGCCGAGAACCGCTGTGGGGGCATGGGTATGCTCCAACCGCTTTTTAAGCCCCATGGCTTGGGCAGTGAGAATCGCCTCGCAGCGGGCCGTCCGTTGGGCCGGATCCTCCGGAACAAAGGGCATGGGAGAAAAAACACGGTTCAGAGGACAATCTTTGGTTTTCATGGAGAAGAAAACGGTGTGGTAGGCGGGATCTTCCTGTTCCGGGTAGGTGCCCATGCGGCGGCGTTCAGCAGTCAGGCGCTGCACATCCAGGTCGTTTACCGCCGTTTTACCGGAAAATGGCGGAGCTTCCGCCAACAGAGCGCCGTTCTCACAGATGAAATCATGCCCGGAAAAGACCAGGTCGGTAGTGGATTCGCCGCTGCCCGCGTCGGCATAGATGTATCCGCACAAGAGTCTGGCGGAATGAGCGGCCACCATCTGACGACGGAATTCCGCCTTTCCCACCACCTCGCTGCTGGCGGAAAGATTGCAGATTACAGTGGCTCCCGCCAAAGCGTGCTTTATGGAAGGCGCTTGGGGGACCCAAAGATCCTCGCAAATCTCCACCGCCACACAGAAGGAGGGCAGTTCCCGGCAGCGGAAAAGAAGATGCGGTCCAAAGGGGACCTCACGGCCGCCGATGCTGCAGAAAGAGTTGGCTTCCGGAGCAGGGGTGAACTGCCGGGCCTCATAAAATTCCCCATAATTGGGCAGGCAGGTTTTGGGAATGACACCCAGAATCTCGCCGTCCAGTACCGCTGCCGCGCAATTGTAGAGTTTGGAGCCTACTGCCAGAGGGAGTCCCACCAGGGTGAGCATCCCCATTCCCACTGAGGCTTCCGCAATTTTTTCCAAAGCGCCAGCGGCGGCATCCAGCAGAAGCTGCTGGGAAAACAGATCCCCGCAGGTATATCCGGTGATGGAAAGCTCAGGAAGCACCAGCAGACGCACCTGACGGGCTGCCGCCGATTCCATGGCGCGGATGATCTGATCCGCGTTGTAGGAGCAGTCTGCCACGCGCAGCTGGGGGGAAACCGCCGCTGCTTTGACGAATCCGTCCTTCATATTCTCAATCCTCCGATATTAATCTGCAACCGGGGACCGCCCGGGCAATTTTAAATCCATATACATTGTTAGCAGGACTTTAGACAACGCCTCACACCCAGCTATCCCGGGAGAGTTATCAAATATGTTCCGGCAGTGAGCTGCCGGCTGCGCTTTGGCATGGGTTCCGAGTGCTCCAATGGGTGTTGTCTGGTGGGAGAAAAGACAAAATATCTTAAAACAAAAGCCATTCTCGTAAGAGAATGGCTTTTGTTTCTGGTGGACACGCTGGGGCTCGAACCCAGGACCTCCTGCGTGTGAAGCAGGCACTCTGACCAGCTGAGCTACGCCTCCATTTGTTGCTGCTTGATTATTATACTATAAACTTCCAGACAAATCAAGATGGTTTTTTCAAAATTTTTTATATCCACCTGATGCAGCAGCGACACTGTTCTGCATCATGGGATTTGAGAAAGGTTGTGTCTGGAACAAGGGATACCCTTGACGGGGAAAAGCTGCTTTTGTTTTGCTGAAAGCAACCTGGGTAAACGGAAAGCTGAGAGATAATCCATACAAAAGGCGTTTTGACAGATTGGAGACACCTGGAAGAAACAAAAAGGAATCGTTGCTGATCATGCCGTCCCGGCTGCAGGGGGGCCGCGGATGGGGAGTACCGTTTTTATAAAAATTTCCCTGGGGCCGTGTCAAACGGGACTTGGCTGCATGATGCCGCCGGATATTCTGAAATTTCTGAAAAACAGCAGGAGCGATACCTTGCCAAGCTATAGGATTAGGCAAATGCCCAAAAATCACCGCCGCATCTCCTGAAATTGGATTTGTCCGCTGGTATCCTTCGGCCAATGTCATATGAATCAGACATGGGTCTTTCGCCGGCGGTTTTCCATGCCCCAACTGGTTGTAAACAGTTCGTTTTTGCTCTCAGGACAACCCATCATTCCCGACAAGCCGGAAAATTTCTTTTTCATAAAGCAAAAAGCAGCCGGAAAGCCGCCCCCGCCGTTTTGGGTACAAACGACGGGGGCGGCAGGGAGCAAACGCCATACTACTGTTTGGAATGTCTCCACAGAGATGAGGGCAAGGCAGAAGGGGGAGAGCAGGGAGGTTCCAGGCAGCGGGGGCGGCGGCCCGCCGGCATGGATGGAGATGAGAGAGGCTTTGATTTTTTTTGAGAAATGGGTACGATTGGTTCCATGGATTCAGGCAGCATGGAGGTCATGCCGATTAAAAGAATCCCCAGGTTGTCACGGTAAATTTGGTCAAACTGGCTCAGAGGCAGGGGACTTTCCCCACGCCCGACCTCGATGGTGTAGCCGGGACGGTCATAGGTCAGAATAAACCAATCCTTGTAGCCGGCATTGCCCGATTCCGGAGGCGTTTCCTCCACGGCGTAACCGCTGACTTCTCCCATTTCCAGGGCGATTTCCCGGGAGCGGGGAGGCAGGTAGTCCAGATACTTCCAGTAAATAATCTCTCCCTGGGCGTGGTAGGAAAGGGTCAGGGCAAAATCCTGGCTGCGGGTAAAAGTATAGACCGCCCGGCTTTCCGGCTGGGACAGAGGGGATATACCCACGAAATCCCGGGGACCGGGCTGAGTAAAGCCCTGGGCAAACTTGATTTCCCTGGCCTGCTGCCAGCCGGCAGGGTAGGAAAGGTTCAGATCCACGCCGTTGATGTTGGCTTTCCAACCGTTGGGGAAGGGAATATCGGGATAATTCCGGGAAAGAGTGCGAGCCTGGTTGTAATAGTAGCTTCCCGGGGCCAAAGCCCCTGTCACCAGGTCTACGCCGTCCGGATTGACCAGCGGCGTTATAAAAAGAGTGATCCCTTCATACAGCCGTTCTGCCGAAACGTCTCCGATCTGTCCATGCCCGGCATAGGCTGCGGAATATTCTTCCAGAAATTTCATTAAAACCGGAGCGGTGATCCATTCATTGGCATGATGGGCCGCGTTATAGAAGACCTGGGTTTTGCCCCGGCCGATGGAGAAAGTGGTGAGGGGGCGGCCCATGACACTGCGGCCAATGGATCTGACCCTCAAAAAGGGATACCGGGCCCCAAGACCCCGGACCAGATAATCCAGCAGGGTGGAGGTGAAGCGGATGGTCTGAGGCACCAGTGGAAATCCCAGAGGAACGGTGAGCGCCCCTCCGATGGGAAGGTTATATGGATCGGCATCCGGATTGGCGACGGCAATGGCGGAAATGGTAGTGCCGTGGGCGGCGGCGATGGATGAAAAGGTGTCTCCTGCTTTGATGACATGGACCACATACCCCAGAAGCCAGGGATCCAGCGCTTTCCAGGTAAGGGGCCCCACAATGCCGTCAGGATTCAGCCCCTGGCTGCGCTGAAAGGCCTCCACTGAGCGGCGGGTAGCAGGCCCGAAGACCCCATCCAAAAGGCCGGGGTGGTAACCGGCCCGCTCCAGCCCCAGCTGAAGAAGCTCCACCTGCGGCCCACGGCTTCCGACTTTCAGAAGTTCCATTTCTTCACCCCCCGTTACGGCGACGGCGGCAGCTGCCGGTAGCACCAGAACCAATCCTGACACTCCAGATTCTGAGCGCCGGGGTCGGCCTGGCGGGCCAACAGGTCGCTGTATGTTTTGGGGGGAGGAACCATCACAGGCTGCCCCGGCTGCCAGTTGGCGGGAGTCAGAACATTATCACGGTCTGTGGTTTGGAGAGCGGTTACCAGACGCAGAATTTCCGGAATACTGCGGCCGTTGGTGAGAGGGTATACCAGGATGGCACGAATCTTCTGGTCGGGATCAATAATGAAAACATTGCGGACAGTTTCCTCATTGCTGGCTGCCGGAGCGATCATCCCATACAGGCGGGCGATCTCTCCGGTGCGGTCGGCCACCACCGGAAAGGGTATTTGAATGCCGGTGGCCATGTAGATGGCGTAGACCCAGGCCAAATGGGAGGGATTGCTGTCGATGCTCAGTCCCAGCAGCTGCACCCCCAGGTCCTCAAACTGGGCGAAGGCCCGGGCAAAGGCGACGAATTCAGTGGTGCATACCGGGGTGAAATCCCCGGGGTGAGAGAAAAATACCACCCATCTTCCCCGATAGTCAGAGAACCGGATAGGACCAAAGGTGGTGGTAGCGGTAAAATCAGGAGCATCCATGCCGATGCTCAGATGTTGGCTGGTCAAAAAAAGACCTCCTTCCATAAAACTGGTGAGGGAGGAGACGGCCCGGAACGGAAAACGGCGCTTCCCTTCAGGGCATACTATGCCGCGGCGGCCCCAATGGTGTTCAAAATCCCCAAAACGGAAAAAACAGGAGGTTTGTTCTCCCAGGCACCTCCGGGGTTGCCAACCGGGCGGGGGATGGTGAGGATTTGCTCTTGACCGCAGGGTACATTCGCAGTATAATTGGCACCGAAATGGTATATTTTATGGGGACGGCACCACCTTCCCAACAAAATAAAAGGAGATGTATGGAAGAATGAGCGAGACCTGTAACCATGACTGCGGCAGCTGCAGCCAGAACTGCAGTGAGCGGCAGCAGGATCCCAAAAGTTTTCTGGAAGCTCCTCACCAGATGAGCAATATCCGCAAGGTCATCGGCGTGGTCAGCGGCAAGGGCGGCGTGGGCAAGACCATGGTCACCAGCATGCTGGCTGTACTGCTTAACCGCAAGGGCTATAACACCGCTGTTTTGGACGCCGATGTTACCGGACCCTCCATCCCTAAGGCCTTCGGCATCCGGGAAAAGGCCCAGGGTTCTGAATGGGGGCTGCTGCCCTGCAAGTCCAAGACGGGCATCGACATCATGTCTGTCAACCTCCTGCTGGAGGATGATACAGCTCCCGTGGTATGGCGCGGGCCCATTATTGCGGGTACTGTCAAGCAGTTCTGGACCGATGTCATCTGGAGCGATGTGGACTTTATGTTTGTGGACATGCCTCCGGGAACCGGCGATGTCCCTCTCACAGTGTTCCAGTCCATTCCCCTGGACGGGATCGTGATTGTCACCTCTCCTCAGGAGCTGGTATCCATGATCGTGGCCAAGGCAGTCAACATGGCCAAGATGATGAACATCCCCATCCTGGGCATCGTGGAGAATATGAGCTATGTCAAATGCCCCCACTGCGATGAGGAACTGAAAGTCTTTGGCGAAAGCCATCTGGATGAGGTGGCCTCCCAGCATGGGCTGCGGATCCTGGGCCGGGTCCCCATGGATCCGGATCTTGCAAAAGCCTGCGACCAGGGTGTTGTGGAGCTTTTTGAGGGCGGCTGGCTGGACGGCGCCGCCGAGCTTATCGAGAATATGGAATAACCGGGAACGGAGGAAAGAAAATGAACGATCCTCAGCGCACGCCCAGGGCCGACCGGGCTGCGGAACTTTTTGAAGAGGGTTACAATTGCTGCCAGGCTGTGCTGGGGGCTTTTGTACCTGAGACCGGTCTGGAATGGGAAAGCGCCATGCTCCTGGCTTCTTCCATGGGCGGCGGCATCGGCCGTATGCGGGAGGTGTGCGGCGCTGTGTCGGGAATGGTGTTGGCGGCGGGGCTCCTGTGGGGATATGCCGACCCCAAAGCCAAAGATGAGAAGGCTGCTCACTATGCTTTGGTTCGCCGGCTGTGCGACCGTTTTCGGGAGGAAAACCGCTCCATTGTTTGCAGAGAGCTGCTTACAGGAGTGGAGACCGCACCCGGGGAAGATCCGGAGGCCCGGACCCCGCAATACTATAAAAAGCGTCCCTGCAAGGAACTGGTGGCCCATGCCGCTACGATTCTGGAGCAGGAAATGGCTGCACAGACAGACAAAAATTAAAAATATGGCATCGCTTTTCATGCAAAGGGGACCGTCGCAGACGGTCCCTTTTGCATGATGTAGGAACATCGGCACTGTTCATCCAAGAATTTGGCAAAAGCTTTATTTTTAAAATGGGATGAAACAGTCCGCTGCCATCCATGATCCGTGGCAGCATTTTTGAAACAGCAGCGTTTGGCCGGGTGTGAAACAGGCAGTGCAGGTAAAATAACATGGGGGCTGCGGGACACAGGCCGGTAACAGACCCGTACAGAACCTGTACAAACCGCTCGCGGGACGGATGGCTTTGGTTACGGGCTTCCCAGAGACGCAGCCTGACTGGATGGAGAGCTTTGATGAACCCCCATGACAGCATCCTTTTGATGGGCTTTATAAGAAAAGGCAGATATTTTCCCTGGCGTTATTGGTTTGTGGCTGTAAGCGGGCAGTGCTGTGCGGATGCTGCCATGCCGTCATCAGGTGTTGCGGCTGCTTGTGGGGCCGGATCCCCGGCAATGAAAAAGCCATCATCCTGTGGGAAAAGAAGAGATGACTTTTTGCTTCAGGCAAAGCGAAAGCCTCCGGTCATCACCGGAGGCTTCGGCAGAACATGAATGAAGAAAAATGAAACCATTATTCGTGGAACCAGCGCTGACTGACAAAACGCCGGCGGCACACCACACCCCGGAAACAAATGTCCATCAGCATAGCGACCCAAACCCATTCCAGACCCAGGCCCATGGCAAAGGTGAAGATGGAGGCAAACAGAACCCGGATCCCCCATACGCCCACCAGATTGATGTAAAAGGGCCAGCGGGAATCTCCCGCTCCCCGCATGGCGCCGGCATAGATGATGGCCAGCGCCTGAGGCGGCTGGGCGAAGGCCACGATCTTCAAAAGGCGGCTGCCCAGCGCAATGACCTCCGTATCCCGGGTGAAGAGAGAAATCAGCGGGGCGGACAGAGTAAACAGAAGAAGTCCGGTAAAGGTCATACAGATAAGCCCCATATTGGCGGCGATCCTGCCAAAGTTTTTTGCCTCATCCTTGAGCCGGGCGCCCACTGCCTGTCCCACCAGGGTGGTGGCAGCAATGGAAAAACCAAAGGCGGGCAGGTAGGAAAGGCTTTCCGCCTGGTTGGCCAGATGGTGCGCCGCCACGGCTACCGTGCCCATGGAGGCCACAATGCGGATGTAGACGATCTGCCCCAGAGCCATGGTAGCCCGCTCCAGGGCGACCGGCACGCCCAAATGGGCGCATCGCATCAGAATATCACCGTCCAGCCGGAACAGAGCCCAGAATCCCTCCCAACGAAGAGCCAGGCCTTCTCCGACCCGGCCGGAAGCAATGGTCCCTACGACCAGTACGCCCGCTATGGCGATGGAGATAACTGTGCCCAGAGCCGCTCCCGCCACACCAAAGCCACAGCCGGGGATAAAGAACTCCCGACCCATCCATAAAACCGTGCGGGAAGGATAAATGAAAAGGAAATTGAGGACTACGTTGAGCAAAATGGCGGTCATATTGGCAAACATGGGTGCACGGGTATTGCCCATGCACCTCAGAATGGCAGCAAATACAACTTCCACGGAGTTAAAAAGCATGGAAAAGCTGACCACCCACAGATAACTGCGGGCCAGAGGGGCCACCTCCGGTTCGGCACCCAGCAGGGTGGGAAGAACAGGGGTGAGCACCAGGCACAGCAGAGACAGAATGGCGCCAAACAGCAGAGAGAATCCCATAGACTGCCGGATGACCCGCTGGCTGTGCTGATAGTCCTCGGCTCCGATGGCATGGGCCACCTGAACGGAAAGTCCTACGCTGAGAGCAGCGATCAGACCGTTGGTGAGCCACAGAATCGGGGAAACGATCCCTACTGCGGCGGTACTGGTGGCTCCCAAAACGCCCACCATAGCCGTATCCGAAAAATTCAGAACCGTAAAGGCGATCTGTTCCAGAATGGCCGGCCAGGAAAGCTTGAGAACAGTGGTGGTGGGAGTTTTGCCCAACTGAAGAACATTGGCGGAAGGCTGCTGCGCCATGGAATACGCACACCTGCTTTCTGTAAGAATAAGGGCGGAATGGCGATAAAAATATCGCATCGCAACAAAATGATTGTAACACAGGGCGAAAAAAAGTACAACCCTGACAAAAATTGCAAAATATGCGGCCGCAGGGAGACGTTGTCCTGAGAAAATTTCTCCGACCCGGAACACCTTTTAAAACCAATGCAAAGCTGGGGGAATTTATGTACAGAAAGCAGATTCTTTGGATACAGGTCCTGAAACGGCAGAACAGGGCATCTGCTGGGAAGAACGCGTTGTGTGCATTTTACGGATTGCTGCGTAAAAAGCAATTGTGGTTTGGAGCACCGTCCAGCGTCACTGTTCGGACGATGTGAAGAGCGCAGGAAGCTGTTGTGCCCCCGGTTATGGGATTGAGCAAATGCCCTGAAATCACCTGATGTACCCCGGTAAAACGACACCGCCTGTGCCCGGGCAAGATGGCGAAACAGGCAAAGTGAAAAGCGGGAGAAAAAACAGGTAAAGAGAAAAAAGGATCTTTTGTTTATCGGAGGAAAGCTGTTGAAGATCGAAAGCGGCTGGTGACTGGCTTGACAGGAAGAAATAAAAGGATCTCATGAGAAGGGAAGAAGCGCAGCATGAAAGCTGACACAGGAAATTCATAAAAAGGGCAGAAGCTGATGGATCCTCCAGTCTGTGGAAATAAAGACGGGCCAGGGCAGAGGACAGTCCGGCAGAGTGACCGGGAGGACAAAACTGTGGGGAGGAGAAAGCAGGACGGCTGCTTTGCCCCGGTCAGGCAGCAAAAAGATGGGCGGAAGGGATGCTTTGACATCGCCCGGGATATGGGATACAATGGAAAAAATTGCATTGGGAGGAAAACCTATGACAGAACAGAAAATCGCTGTGGTTTTTCACAGCGTTTGCGGCAATACATACCGGATGGCCCGGGAGTACCGGGACGCCCTGGAGGATCTGGGAATGGCGGTGGACTTCCGTCGGCTCCATGATCCGGACTATGAGCGGATTTCCCGGATATTCCCCTGCGCAAGGGAATACCGGGAGGAGATCCTGGCTGTCCCTGAACTGGCCGGGCCCGAAGAGATCCTGGACTGCCGGGCGCTGTTTTTGGGCTCTCCCACCTGCTTCGGCAATGTGTCCGGACCGGTAAAGATGTTTATGGACAGCTTTGTGGACTACTGGGCAGAGGCCCGGCTGGCAGGCAAATTTTTTGGAGGCTTTGCCACTGCTGGCACCCCTCAGGGCGGCGCAGACCTGTGTTTGGGCGCGCTGAACACCTTTGCCATGCATATGGGAATGGTGGTGATCTCGGCGCCCTCTATCCTTACCGGCAGCGTGCAGCCTGCCTACGGTCTGGCATGTTATACCGGAGACCAGGCGGACCATCGGCCAGACCCCAAAGATCTGGAAGCCATCCGGAGCTATGTCCGGTACGCTGCTGCCATGATCCGGCGGTGAGCAGGGGATAAGAGGAGGTCCCGAATATGAGTTACCGTTATTTTTTATATGATCTGGACGGAACTTTGGTGGATACATCTCCGGGAATTCTGGCCACACTCCGCCGCACGGAAGAGTTGGTGGGAGTGGAGCATCTTCCTGAAGAGATCCTCAAAAAATTTATCGGCCCGCCGCTGGCAGATTCTTTTGTACGGTATCACAAAGCCGACCCGGAGCTGTGTGAGAAAATGCTGACCACCTACCGAAGCATTTATGGCGATGTCGGAGTGCAGATGGCCCGGGTCTACGACGGAGTGGTGGAGGGGCTGCGCTGGATCCGCGCCCGGGGCGGACGGGCAGCGGTGGCTACCCTGAAGCATGAGAGAATGGCAATCATGACTCTGGAGGCCTTTGACCTGCTGCGGGAGGTGGATCATCTGGCGGCCCCCAACGAAACCAAAAAGCCGGATAAGGCCGCCATGGTAATGGAGTGCCTGGAGGCGCTGGGCTGTCAGGACAAGAGCCAGGCAGTACTCTTTGGGGACAGCCGGTATGACGGCGTGGGCGCTATGGAGGCAGGAGTGGATTTTGTACCCCTGACCTATGGATTTGGCTTTTCCGAACCGGGCAGCCTGGAGGGGATCCCCTATGTGGCAGTTGCATCCCAGCCGCTGGAACTGCTGGATTTTATCAAAAAAAGTATTTGACGCAGCTGCGGCGCATAGAATGACGACAAAAGAAAATAATAGAAGCAGTGCAGCAAAACACATATTAAACGCCACTGAAAGGATGCCGGACCGGTAAATGTTGGATCTGAGACCGGTGCTTACATCAATAAAGAAAGGTTATGAACACCCATATGATGAAACGAATTTTGGCCGGCGCCCTCTGCGCCATGATGCTCCTTACCACCGCCTGCGGGAACGGTGGAACCTCCTCCTCTTCTTCTGCCCCCGCCCTGAAAGATGGGGTGACCCTCAGCTCTCTGATCGAGGATCTGAGCAGCGAATATGAGATCGCCATGGCAGCCCCTCTGGATGAGCAGAACCTTAAGGATATGCTGGGACTGGATCCTGCCGATGTGGCAGAATATGCGGGAAATTTCAGCATGGTGATGAACAGTGCCGACAACCTGATCGGAATCAAGGCCGCTGAGGGAAAACTGGAAACTGTTCAGAAGGCCCTGGAGGACCGGTTGGAAATGGTTCGCCAAAGCTTTGAGCAGTATCTGCCCGACCAGAAGGAAAAGGCAGAAGCCGGCAAGGTGATCACCATTGGCGACTACGCCTTTTTGATCATCGCCGGACGGATGGACAAGGATCCTGCTCAGGAAATTTCCGAGATTGAAACCAAGATCAACGACAGCTTTAACAAATAAGCGGGATGTCTACCCAGATTCGGAGCCGGTCCCAGCGGGACCGGCTCCGAATGCTTAAAAGACTCTGCTTTTCCGTAATTGCCCAAAGCATGGACGTAAAAACGAAAAGTCTCCTGCATTTTGCCGCTGGGTATCTGTTGGAGCCGGGGAATATGGTCAGCTCTCCGGAAGCCCTTCCGGGTTTTAACCGGTCCTTAAAAGCGGGCCTTTGGCAGATTTTAACAGTATGGTGGAAAAACGGGAGATTTGTCCGATGTTATCTATCCGGCCTGTCCGCAGCCGTGCGCCCGGTGAAAGCCACTGTCAGTCCCATCTCTCCGGAGGGATGCTTTGGGGGAAACTCCCCAAGGATATCTTCTCAAATCGGGAATGTGTTGGATTTTAAGTTATGAGCTGCGCCGCGCATAAGAAGAGGAAAGGAGCTTCATTGCCTTGTATGGGTGGCCCCCTGAAGGGAAGGCCGGATATGCGGGGGAGCTCCTGCCGGGCAATTTTTTTGCGTGGCCCCGGTTTGGCTGCTTTCTTAACAGAATACAGCATGGACATTTGCGTGAAAACTGCTACAATAGGAAAAGCAAAACTTCCCTCGGCCTGAGGATGTGAAAACGGAGGAAATACACCACATGGTATTCAGCAGCCTGCTTTTCTTGTTTCGATTCTTGCCGGTGATGATGCTGGTCTATTACCTGACCCCCAGACGGTTCAAGAATCTGGTGCTTCTCATCGGCAGCCTTATTTTTTATTCCTGGGGAGAGATCAAATATTTCCCCATTATGGCCGCGTCCATCGCGGTGGACTACATCGCCTCCAACGGGATCATGGCCGCCGGACAGCGGCAGGGACGCCGCAGGGCCTGGCTGATGCTGTCGGTGTTTTTTAACCTGGGAATGCTTTTCTTCTTCAAATACACCGACTTTTTTATCCAGAACCTTAATGCCCTGCTGGGGCTGTCCATTCCCTACCTTAAGCTGACCCTGCCTCTGGGGATCAGCTTCTATACCTTCCAGACCATGTCCTATACCATTGACGTGTACCGGGGCAAGGTCACTGCCGAAAAAAATCTGGTGGATTTCAGCGCCTTTGTGGTTCTGTTCCCTCAGCTCATTGCCGGCCCCATCGTCCGGTACACCGACATCAGCCGGGAATTGAAGGAGCGGCGGATGGATCTGGCCCAGATTCAGCAGGGAGTGGAGTGCTTCATTCTGGGCCTGGGGCGCAAGGTGCTCATCGCCAACAGCGTGGGCGCTTTGTGGACCGAGGTGGAAGCCATGAGCTATCCCGCCATCTCCACCCCGCTGGCCTGGCTGGCGGCGCTGGCCTTTTCCCTGCAAATCTACTTTGACTTTTCCGGTTATTCCCTCATGGCCATCGGCCTGGGCAAGATGCTGGGCTTTAATTTCCCCCAGAACTTTGACGATCCCTACATTTCCAAGAGTATGACGGAGTTCTGGCGGCGGTGGCATATGACCCTGGGTTCCTGGTTCCGGGAATACCTGTATATCCCTCTGGGCGGCAACCGCTGCTCCAAGGCGCGGAATATGTGGAATATCTTTGTGGTCTGGGCCGCTACCGGCTTCTGGCACGGCGCCAGCTGGAATTTTGTCCTGTGGGGCCTGTATTTCTTTGTCTTTCTGGTGCTGGAAAAGAACTTCCTGCTGCCGCGGCTCAACGCCCATCCTGTCCTCAGCAGAGTATACATGATCCCTCTGCTGCTCATCAGCTGGGTCCTGTTTGCCATTACGGATTTTGCCCGGCTGGGAGAATATTTCAGCGCCATGTTCCTGTGGCAGGGCGGCGCCGACTGGATGTATTACCTGCGCAACTACGGGGTCGTACTGCTGCTGGGGATCATTCTGTCCACCCCCCTCCTCAGCCGGCTTGGAGCCCGCCTGGAAGCCCGGCACCCGGGAAGGCCGGGGCTGGCCAAGGGACTTTTCCTGGCGGCGGTGCTGGTGATTTCGGTGGCCTATCTGGTAGACGCCACCTACAATCCCTTCCTTTACTTCCGGTTTTGACGAAAGGAGCGCAAGGATATGGAAAAGAAAAGCCTGAAACAGTATCCCCTTCTGGTCTTTTTTGCCCTGTTTATCCTGGGGCTCTTTGTGGCAGATATGTTTGCCACCGGCCGGGAGTTCTCGGAAATGGAAAACCGTTACCTCAAGCAGCGGCCCAAGTTTTCCATCAAGGCCCTGGTGGAAAATGAATATACTCTGGATTATGAAAAATTTATCAACGACCAGTTTGTGGCCCGGGACGCCTGGATCACTTTGAAATCGGTAAGCGAGACAGCCCTTGGAAAGATCGAAAACAACGGTGTTGCCTATGGCCGTGACGATTATCAGTTCCAGAAGGCCCCGACGGCTGATGAGGAGACTCTTGGCAACAACCTGGGATATTTGCAGGAATTTTTGGAAACCTATCAGGGCCATGTAACGGTGGGGATCATCCCCAATTCCTACCAGGTGCTGGAAAACAAAACTCCCGTCAGCTTTCCCGGAGTGGATCAGGAGCCCTATATCCGGCAGATCTATGAGGGAGTCAAAGGAAGGGTCGATACCCTGGATCTGCTTTCGGTCATGACCCAGCACCGGGATGAATATATCTATTACCGTACAGACCACCACTGGACTACCCTGGGCGCCTTTTACGCCTATCAGGCTTACGCCCAAAGCCGGGGGCTGGCAGCGGCCGGGCCGGAGCAGATCGAGCCCTATGCCCATAATGTGGAGGGCTTTCTGGGGACTTATTACAGCAAAAGCAAAAAATTTGATACCCGCAGCGACACCATCACCTGGTATGACTTCCCGGTGGGGGAGGTGACCATTGACGGCAAGACCACCATCCTCAACAGCCAGAAGCAGGAGATCCCGGTGGAAGGGATGTATGAGGTCGCCAAATGGCAGGAACGGGACAAATATGCGGCTTTCCTCTACGGCAACAACGGCCTGACAGTCATTCCCTCCCAGTGCAATCTGAACCATCAGGAAGGAAGGACCAGCCGGGTCCTGGTCATCAAGGATTCCTACGGCAACAGCTTTGCCCCTTTCCTCACCTGGAGTTATGACGAGGTCTATGTGGTGGACCTGCGGAGCCTGACGGAAAAAATGAGTGAGCTGACCGCTCGGGTACAGTTTGACGATGTGCTGGTGCTGTACAATTATCAGAGCTTTGAATCAGACAGAAACATTGCCCGCCTCACTTACTGACGGGGGAAACAGGGGAGCAGAAGCTGCTCCCTTGTTTTGTTGATGTGAGTGTCCCCCAGACCAGCCCCATAAAAAGCTTTTGCGTTCCATATGGAGCCAAACATGAGGGAGGCAGCGGATTTCCAAGCCGGAAACTTTTGACGGTGCTTACCAGATGGTGGGCGGGCGTTGGGCCGGAAGATTTTGGGTGACTTTTGAAAGAATTGTCTGTACCCGCCCCCGTGAAGCGGGAAGCCGTGGATCTTCCGGCGCCGGACTGCATCCTGCAAAAGGGGACGATCCCCCGCGTGGGAAGAGCCTCTCAAAATTACGATTTGCGGGTCTTTGGACCGGCGCTTGCCTCGGACAAGAGGGGCTCTTTAAGAAGACAGAAGGAAAGAAGCGGCAGGAGAGCAAAGAAAAAATCCTTTTCCTTCGTTGATAAATACCGGGGATTTGTGCTAATATAATACAAAAGGAACGGGGATAGCCCGTGTCAGGAGGAGACAAAAATGAGACCCACCCGGGAAGAAGCCTGGCAGCTTTTTTGCCGTTACAATGAAAGTGAATCCCTGCGCAAGCATGCGCTGTCCGTGGAAGGAGTGATGGGCCATTTTGCCCGCCTCCTGGGAGAACCGGACGTGGAAAAATGGAGCGTGGTGGGACTGCTGCATGATCTGGACTATGAAAAATGGCCGGAAGAACACTGCTCAAAGGTCCAGGAACTGCTCCGCGAAGCGGATGTGGATCCGGATTATATCCACGCCATTGCCAGCCACGGATGGGGACTGTGCAGCGATGTGGAGCCGGTGGAACGGATGGAACTGGTGCTGTACACCATTGACGAACTGACCGGCCTGATCACTGCCGCCGCTTTGATGCGGCCCTCCCACAGTGTAATGGATATGGAACTGAAGTCCGTGAAGAAAAAATTCAAGGATAAAAAATTTGCCGCCGGCGTCAATCGGGAAGTGATCCAGGACGGCGCCGCCCGTTTGGGAATGGATCTGGATGAGATCATCTGGGAGACAGTGCTGGGGATGCGCGAGGTGGCGGATGCCATCGGCCTGGGCGAAACCCAGTTCCCCCAATCCTGACGGGTCAGATGTTTTTCCGGACCATGACTACGTGGCGGAACGGATCCGCCCAAAAGCAAAGGAGGCCCTGGTTATGATGATAAAAGGCAACCCTGTATCCGAAGGTATTGCTCTGGGTGAGGCGTATTTATATGTTCCTTTTGTTCCCCAGGTGGAGCAGAGTGAGTTCCCTCCGGAAGAAGCGTCCCGGTATCTGGAGCAGTATGACCGGATTCGGGAAACTGCCCGCACAGAACTGGAAGACATCCGGGATTGCCTGACTGGGGCTGGGGATCCGGATAAAGCCAGGATTTTTACGGCCCATATCGATATCCTTTTTGACGCGGCCATGGACGAGGATATCCGGGAGTGCATCGGCGAGGACTGCATGATGCCCGACTGGGCCATCCACAAGGTGTTTGAAAAATATATCAGGATCCTGAGCAAGGCCAAAGACGACCTGATCCGGGAGCGGGTGGCCGATCTTCGGGATGTGAAGACCCGCCTCCTGCGGATCTGGGCCGGCGTCCCGGAGAAAAACCTGGCGGCTCTGGAAAAACCGGTGGTGGTAGTGGCCCACGACCTGTTCCCCTCTGATACCGCCACTTTGGACCGGTCCAAGGTGCTGGCCCTGGTCACCGAGGTGGGGGGAGCCACCTCCCACAGCGCCATTATTGCCCGCAGTTATGAGATACCCGCTTTGCTGGGGGTGTCGGGGGCGATGGAGAACCTGTCCCACGGGCAGTCCCTGATTGTGGACGCGGTGGATGGTTTGCTTATCACCGATCCGGATGAGGACCAGAAACGGGAATACGAGAGTAGAAAAAAAGCGTTTGCAGCCCATATGGAGCAGGTGCGGCAATATCTTTCGGCTCAGCCCCGCACTGCCGACGGCGTTGACATTGAGGTGGAACTGAACCTGGGAGCGGCTTCCCCCCAGGAGCTGGAAGGCTCCCGGTATGTGGACGGCGTGGGACTGTTCCGCACCGAGTTTATTTATATGGGGCGGGAGCAGCTGCCCACCGAGGAAGAGCAGGTAGAGATCTATAAAAAAGTGCTGGCTCAGTTCGGCGACCGTCCGGTTACGCTGCGCACCCTGGACATCGGCGGCGATAAAAAGCTGGACTGCATGGAACTGCCCAGAGAGGAGAACCCCTTCCTGGGGAACCGGGCCCTCCGCCTGTGCTTCCACAAACCGGAGGTATTCCGCACGCAGCTGCGGGCTGCCCTGCGGGCTTCGGTATGCGGGAATTTGTGGATCATGTTCCCCATGGTGGGGAGTATGGATGATATCCGCAGGGCCAAGGCTTTTGTGAAGGAAGCAAAAGCGGAACTGGATGCTGAGGGAGTCCCCTACAGCCCCAACGTCAAGCTGGGGATCATGATCGAAATCCCGTCCATCGCCCTCATGGCCGACCTGGCCGCACAGGAAGTGGATTTTGCCAGCATCGGTACCAATGACCTGTGCCAGTACGCCACTGCGGTGGACCGGATGAATCCGGATGTCACCCAGTACTACCAGCCCTATCACCCTGCTATGTTCCGGCTGATGGGATATGTGGTGGAGCAGTTCAATAAAGCGGGAAAACCCATTTGCGTCTGCGGAGAGCTGGGAGGCGACAAGCTGGCTCCCGCCGTACTCATCGGTCTGGGAATGCGCCGGCTCAGTATGGGCCTGGCATCGGTAGCCCGTACCAAGAAACTGATTTCCGGGCTGACCATTCCCCGGGCGGAGGAGCTGGCTACCCAGGTGCGGCAGATGGCCACTGCCCATGAGGTAGAGGAATATCTTACCCGGGAATTGGCAGATCTTTTGTAAGCAAGGGAATCTTTGGATAACCCTGGATCTATTTCCACAGTATACAGGAGGGATCGTTATGTATTCCAAAAAAACCACCATTCAGAACAGCGCGGGTCTGCATGCCCGTCCGGCCTCTGATTTTATCGGGCTGGCCAGCAAGTTTAAGTCCAAGATCGTCATCCGCAAGGTGGACGACGAGGAAGAAGCCAACGCAAAGTCCATTGTGATGCTGCTTGCCTTGGGGTTGGCCCAGGGCGAGGAAGTGGAGGTCTATGCCAAAGGCGAGGACGAGGTGGAAGCAGTGGACGCCCTGGTGGCGCTGATCGATTCCAAATTCGGCGAGGATTGACCCGCATGCGGGAAAAGGGGAGCGTAAAACGCTCCCCTTCTTTTTTTGCTTTGACGCTTTAAAGAAAAGGAGATATGAATATAAAAATTGCAGTTTATGAAGCACGGCAGGATGAGCGGCAGGAATTGGCTGCGGCGGCAGACAGGCTGGGACTGGAACTGGAGGTGACACAAGAGACCCTCAATGAGTCTACCCTGGCGTTGGCGAAGGGGGCCCAGGGGATCAGTACCCTGGGGAGAAGTGTCCTGAACCGGGAGCTGCTGACCAAAATTCGGGAGCAGGGGGTGGCTTTTCTTTCTACCCGGACCATTGGCTGTGATCACATCGACCTGAACGCCGCCCGGGAACTGGGACTTCAGGTATGCAACGCCAGCTATGCGCCGGATGGAGTGGCCGATTACACGGTGATGCTTCTGCTGATGCTGCTGCGGAACTATAAGCCTGCCATGTGGCGGGGTCAGGTAAACGATTACTCCCTGGCCGGACTCCAGGGAAAAGAGCTGCGGGATCTGACGGTGGGAATCGTGGGCGCCGGACGGACCGGCAGGGCTGTACTGCGGAATCTGGCAGGCTTTGGCTGCCGTCGGATGGCCTTTGATCCCCACCCGACGCCGATGGAAGGAGTGGAATACGTTTCGCTGGAAGATTTGTATGCCGCCTGTGATGTCATCAGTCTCCATACGCCTTTGATGGAAAGCACATATCATATGATCGACCGCAGCGCATTGGCCAAAATGAAGGACGGTGTGATCCTTCTCAACTGCGCCCGGGGAGAACTGATGGATATGAATGACATGATCCAGGGAATTGAGGATCGGAAAATCGGCGGTCTGGGGCTGGACGTGTTTGAAAAAGAAGAAGGGATCTATCATCAGGACCGCCGCTGGGACATTATCAAAAACCGGGAAATGGCTTACCTGCGGCAGTTCCCCAATGTGATCATGACCCAGCATATGGCCTTCTATACCGACCGGGCGGTAGCCAGCATGGTATGGGGCGGGCTGGAGGGCCTTGTGAGAATGGCAGAAGGAAAAGACTGGCCCCAGCGGTTGGTTTGAGCGGCTCCAGCCCTTAAAGAACCCGGAAGGCTGACTAAGGGCAAAATTTTTTCTTCCGGGGTTGAGTTTCGGCCGTTTTTCGTGTATACTAATAAAGTCAGCCAAAAAGGGACAGACAGGACGGGCAGTGTCCATTGTCATGCGGGTATTTGGTCCTGTGCGACGCAGCATCGCGAACCATGTCAGGCGGGGAACCGAGCAGCATTAAGCGATGCGTTTGCGGGTGCCGCAGCCAACCGGATATCCGTATGACAATGGGGATTGCCGTCTGTCCGTCCCTTTTTTCAAGGGCAAGGCCCGCGGCAGGAGGGAGGGGCAAAAAGTGTATCAGGCGCTTTACCGTAAATGGCGGCCCAGGACCTTTGAGGATGTGGTGGGCCAGGAGCATATCACCACAACGCTTAAAAATGAGATCTGCAGCGGCAGGCCCTCCCATGCCTATCTTCTGACCGGCAGCCGTGGAACAGGCAAGACCACCTGCGCCAAGCTGATTGCCAAGGCGGTGAATTGTCTGGACCCCCAGGACGGCAGCCCCTGCGGCGTGTGCGAGATCTGCCGGGGGGTGGACAACGGCTCCCTGGTGGATGTGGCGGAAATTGACGCCGCCAGCAATAACGGAGTGGATAACATCCGGGATCTGCGGGAGGAAGCCGCTTTTCTGCCCAACGTGGCGCGATATCGGGTCTACATCATCGACGAGGCCCATATGCTCAGCATGGGAGCAGTCAACGCGCTGCTGAAAATCATGGAAGAACCCCCTGCTCATGTTATTTTTATACTGGCTACCACCGAGATTCAGAAGATCCCTGCTACCATCCAGTCCCGCTGCCAGCGGTTTGACTTTGGCCGTATCGATACCCGTACCATTGCCGGACGGCTGGCTTATGTGGCCCGGGAGGAAGGGATCCCTTATGAAGAAGAGGCCCTGACCATGGTGGCACGGCTGGCCGACGGCGGCATGCGGGACGCCCTGTCACTGCTGGATCTGTGCATTGCCCATGGGGGAGAGATTACGACCCAGTCGGTGAGCAAAGCTGCCGGGCTGGTGGGGCAGGAATATCTTTTCGATATTGCCGACGCGGTGGCGGAAGGCAGTCTGCCACGGGCACTGGAAATCATTGAAAAAGTGGGCAGCGAAGCGGTGGAGTTTGACAGGCTTTGCCAGCAGCTGGTAGCCCATTACCGCAATCTGCTGATGGCGGCCTCCACCAAGGATCCGGGAGAATTTATCGTCTGCCTGCCCGAGGTGCTGGAACGGTATGTGCAGCAGGCCGCACGCACGGCTCCCGCCCGGCTGGTCTACGCCATCAAGACCCTGCAGGAGGCCCAGGCCGCTATGACCCGAACCGCTTCCCGCCGTACGGAGATGGAAATTGCCGCCGCAAAGCTGTGCGATCCCCGCCTGGGCGCCTCCCCCGAGGCCCTTACCGCACGGATCGAGGAGCTGGAGGCACGGCTTAACCGGATGCAGGCGGGAATCTCTCAGGGTGCTGCTCCAGCTGCTTTCCCGGAACAGACGCCGGAGCCGGAGCAGGCTTTGCCGCCGGTACAGCAGCCGGTGGGAGAGCCTTCCCGGACCGCCGCTCCGCCTCCCAAACCTTCTCCCGAAACGGAGGAGCCCATGGAGCGGTGGGAAGAGATCCTGGCCCGGCTCAATACGACCAATAAAGCGCTGCGGGGAGCCCTCAGCGGTTCCGCCGCCTATATCTGCGGGAACCGGGTACTCATCCGATGCGATAACCCGGTCTTTACGGAACTGATGCGCAGCAATGACTATACAAAAGCCTGCCTCAAATCCGCCATCGCCGAGGTGACGGGTAGGAAATATGGCATTGGACCTTATTCCGGCGCTGTCCGGAAGGAGGAATCTCCCGCCCCCAGCCCGCTGGACGATCTTTTGCGGTCGGCCCAGGAGGAGGGCGTCCAGGTAACCGTGGAATAAGCGGCGCCGGAAATGCTTGCAACAATACAAAATAAAGGAGAACTAAAGATGAAAGCAAGACTGCCTCAGGGTGTGGGCGGAGGCCCCGGAAACATGAACCAGATGATCCGCCAGGCCCAGAAAATGCAGGAAGAAATGGCCCGCGTTCAGGAAGAACTGGACGCAAAGCAGTACAGCGCCACTGCTGGCGGCGGTATGGTAGAGGCGGTGGTCACCGGCAATAAGCAGGTGCAGTCGGTGAAGATCAAGCCGGAAGCGGTGGACCCCGAGGATGTGGAGATGCTGGAAGACCTGGTGGTAGCGGCGGTAAACGAAGCTCTGAGAACCGCCACCCAGGACTATGAAGCGCGGATGGGGAAAATCACCGGTTCGCTGTCCGGAGTTCCCGGCCTGTTCTGAGCCGGAGGCGGAAACAAAAACAGAGGAGGATTTGCCCGTGGATGGAGCCCTGCCGCTGGTACGGCTTGTGGAGCAATTTGCCCGGTTGCCGGGCGTGGGACGCAAAACCGCCCAGCGATTTGCCTTTTACATTCTCAACCAGCCTGAAGAAAAGGCCCGGGAATTTGCGCAGGCCATTTTGGATGCGCGTACCAAAATCAAAAAGTGCTCCATCTGCGGCAATCTTACCGATGAGGAACTTTGCCCCATCTGTGCCGCAAAGGAGCGGGACACCTCTCTGGTCTGCGTGGTGGAAGATCCCCGGGATGTGTTGGCCTTTGAGCGGACTAAGGAATATAACGGCGTCTATCATGTGCTCCACGGCCTGATTTCCCCCATGGACGGCGTAGGACCGGAACAGCTTACCATTAAGGAACTGCTGGCAAGAGTCCAGGCAGGAGGGGTGCGGGAAGCCATCATGGCCACCAACCCCACTGTGGAAGGAGAGGCCACCGCCATGTATCTGGCTCGGCTGCTCAAGCCGCTGGGCGTCAAGGTCAGCCGGCTGGCCTATGGGATCCCGGTAGGAGGCAACCTGGAATATGCCGACGAGGTCACCCTGTACCGGGCTTTGGAAGGACGCAGCGAGTTGTGACCCTTTGCCACACTCTGTGTCGGGAGAAAAAGGAGATGGATCGGTGGATAAACGATTAACAGAAGCCCTGAAGGCAGGAAAATTCGCCATTGTGGGGGTGGGAAACACCCTGATCGATATGGGAGTTTACGCCTTGCTGGCTCAGTTTATGGGGTTTGATCCCTATTTATCCCAGGTGGTCAGCTACAGCTGCGGGATGCTCAACAGCTATGTGCTCAACCGCAGCTGGACTTTTCGATCCCGGGCACGGTTTTTTGGCCCTGCTTTGATACGGTTCGTATGCTTCAATTTGTTGATGCTGGGAGTCAGCACCGGGCTGTTATACCTTTTCCTGGACCGGATGGGACTTCACAAAATGGTGGCTAAGGTGTTGGCTACCGGTTTTACCCTTTGCTTGAATTTTGTGGCAAGCAGGCTATGGGTTTTTCGGGAATAAGGAGAAGTCCTTGACTTTTGCTCCAGAAATGCTACAATATAGGTCCCTGAAGGGAGGGCGACATATGGGCAGGGAAAGCATCAAACAAATCAGCTACAACCGTCAGGCACGCCATGAATACTTTGTGGAAGAAAGCTTGGAAGCGGGGATCGAACTTACCGGTACGGAAGTCAAATCACTCCGCCAGGGTGGACTGAACCTTAAGGACGCCTGGTGCGATTTCCAGGATGGCGAGCTGTTTGTCAAGCAGATGCATATCAGCCCCTATGAGCAGGGAAATATTTTTAACAAAGACCCCCTGCGGCCCCGGAAGCTTCTCCTGCACCGGCGGGAGCTGAACCGGCTTTTTGGGCTTACCAAGCAGCAAGGCTTTACGTTGGTTCCTCTTCAGGCATACTTTAAAGGACCCCGGGTTAAAATTGAGGTAGGACTTTGCCGGGGCAAGAAGCTTTATGACAAACGGGATGATGCTGCGCGCAAAGACGCCAAACGGGACATTGAGCGGGCGATGAAAAATCGTTCTGCCGGGTGAATTGCTTTGCAACAGCGCAGAAACAACTTTGCCCCTCGGGGGCCCATATTTGGGGGCGTACCGGTTTCGACGGGGATTCTGAAACACAGTAAGCGGGTAGAGGCGCTCGACCTCTATAAAACGGGCAACTTTAAAATTAAACGACGAATCTAATTTCGCCTACGCGGCCTAATTAGGCTGCCGTCCTGCCGGTGAGTACCACGGCTCCGGTAAGGGCGTCGATTAGTGGTGAACGACCCGGGGACGTTCCTCTGGCCCTGGGTTGCATTTGAGGATACCAAGCCTTACAGCCTGCCGTTTGGCGGTGGGGCAAGGGAATGCAAAAAAGCGGATACACTCGTAGAAAGCTGTGTGGATGGGTTTTCGGACAGGAGTTCGACTCTCCTCGCCTCCACCAAAAAGTGCAAATCCGAATTCGGTGGGTTCGGATTCTGCGTACACCGCTCCACCACAAAATTACCCCGCAGAATGGCTTGAATAGCTGTTCTGCGGGGTGTTTTTGTTTTTAGAGTACACACTTTAGTACACACTTTTATTTTAAGGCCACAACCTTTTCCCAGATAGTGTTCAGTTTTTCGGCAGTGCGGTGCTTATTATTTTGCATATCATGGCTATATACGCCGTATGTATCCATGCTTTTGAAATACTCTCCCAAATGTCGCAATTGGACATTTGAAAGGTCTATATGGCAGCCGGTTTACTGCCACATAGGGCCCCCAGACAAAAAACTTTCAGTGTGTGACTGTATTGACAAACTCGGGTTTACCATATGGCACAAAACGCTTTCAACGGACTTTTTGATTCGGCAGGGAGCATTTTGAATTATTAGTTAAAGTGCAAAGATGCCCCCGGTAAAGCCGGGGGCATGATTATTGGGATGCAGAATATAAAAAATTTACTTCTCGTCTTTGGCAATAAAATGGTAGACCCGCTTAAATTCGTCTTCCGAAGCGCGTACCGGAGCCAGGGCGTCATGGTTGCAGGTCCACTCTTTGGTGGCCAGGATTGTTACCGGAGCCTTGGAATGGCGCATGAACAGGGTATCATGGCCAACACACAAGCCCAGAGTGACGTTTAGTTCGCAGCCTCCCTGGTCCAGAGCTTCTGCCTGGCCGATGGGATGGCACATTTTTCCGTTGCCCATTACGCCTTCCTCAGGGGCACATTCCAGCATGCTCTTGGGAACAGAACCGATTTTGCAGCAAACAGATTCTACCTGAAATCCGTTGGCGCGGAAAATTTTGCTTACGATGGCCGCTTCTTTTGACAAGCCGATACAGAAAGCCAGTCCCAGCTTTTTGTAGCCCATCCGATGGGCAAAGTCCATAATTTCTTCCACACGGGTCTGGTTGGGGAAATTAATATCGCCGGCGCCGGCACCTTTACGGGCCCATTCCAGCTCTACACCCTGGTATTGAGCCATGATCCCTTCCTGGGTGGTGCCCAGACTGGGACAGTCCTTGGGTGCTTTGGTGAAATCGCCTTCCCGACAGAATTTGCCTTGACATTCCGCACAATGTGCCATACAAAAACCCTCCTTGATCATGTGTGGCTGCAGCTAAAATTTTGAACGTTACCCAGTTCATATGAAAACAGACCTAAAATTTGTTTTGATTATACCATTATTTTTCAAAATAATCAATAATAATGTTTATTTTTAACAAATAAATTTGCTCTTGTATAAAGTTTTGCTAATTAAAATGTGATGCGGTATAATTGCATAAAATTTTACGGAATGTTTGTGATGGTGCTGGTTTCACTTATTGATAAATGCTTGTACACCTATGGTGCAATGCAAATAGCTGTCCTGCCCGGAAAGGAAGATCTTAAAGCATCATATTTTGGAGAGACTTGCACAGACTGCTGCAGAAAGGTATGATAAAATAACCGAATAAAAGTTTTCTCTGCCGCAGCAGTGATAAGGAGAGACAATATGGAACAGGGAAAAAATATTTTAAATCTTGAGACAGAGAGAAATCCACAGAGCGCATACACTATCCGTAAGGGTGAAAGAAGCGATTTGAAATGGATCCGACGGATAGAGCTGGAAGCTCTTGCTTCTTTGGAAGATCAGACGCTTTTTGCAATAGAGGATGAAGCTTTTGCCGAGCGGCATTTGGAAAAAGAAGGGTTCATTTTGATATGCCAGGTGGATGGAGAGCCAGCCGCCTATCTGATGGTACGTTTGCCCGGGCAGGCAGAGGACAATTTGGGACGGGACGCAGGCGTACCGGCAGATCAATTGGATCAGGTAGCCCATATGGAGTCGGTAGTGGTAACAGAGCGGTTCAGAGGCCGGGGAATCCAGAAGATCCTTTTGGACCGGGCGGAGCAGGAGGCAATACGGCGGGGCTACAAACTGTCTATGGCTACCGTGGCCCCGGGAAATCCCGCCAGCCTGCGCAGCTTTTTAGCCTTAGGCTACCGGGAAGTAGCCCGTAAGGAAAAATACGGCGGCCTGGAGAGATGTATCCTACTGAAGAAAATAGGATGATCCTCACAGGCAAAACGTTTTCCGCAGGAGAGGCAGCAGGAGATTTTCCAGGATGACAAATTCAGGCGCGGGGGAGACCGGAGCCATAAAAGCCCGGCAGAAATGTGAAAATAAATGGGTTTACGGCGCAGGGAAATTTGCGGGAGGTATTCCCCACGGAAGCGAACAACTGCGGCCGGATATGGGAGGAGCTACAGGGTTCCTGAAAAACGGATCCAGTGCACCCTGCTGCCTGATATGATTTTGCGGAAAAGCATCTGAAGTGCCTGAGCTGAGGCGTAGGATTGGCCTTATGCCACCGGAAATAAAAACAACTTCCCTTTCATAAAAGCCCCTGCTTTTCCGATAACCTTTCGGAAGCAGGGGCTTTTGAATGATGCTGGCAGGGAACCGCTTCACAGGTTTTACATGTGTGAATAAAAATTTTGGCTTTCAGGGCTTGGCTAAATGGGAGGAGAGTCAACCGATTTCATGAAAGCATCCGGGTTGCAGATCTTTTGCGGTCCAAACAGCGAAAGTGTGCGCATCAGTTTGATCCTCAGTGCATCTTAATGGGGGAAAGGAAGTGTACCCCTTTTAAGGCCGGAGCATGCCCCTCGTTCAACCGGCAGCTGGATGATGGAAAACCGGATGTGAAGCGGGAAAAAGACCCAAATAAGGAAAAAATATGGCCTGCAGGATGGTTACCACTGAGTGGACTCTCCGGAAATAAGCCGGGAAGCACTGCGGGGAGAATCGGAAACTGCCGGCCGGCGCAATGCCATAAAGATTCCAGAGATCAGGGGCACCAAAGCACAGCATCCCAGCACCTTGACGAGTTGCTCCGTGGACAGAGGAACGGTGATAAACAGTCGGTTCAGGACCGGGTGATACAAAGCGCCGTACATCACTGCCGCCGACACGGCTACCGCTGCCACCAGTTTCAGGTTATTAAAAGGATTGATGGCGAAGAGGCTGCGGGTCTCGCTTTTACATTCAAAAACATGGATCAGCTGGGTGGCCACCAGAGCCAGCAGGGCCGCGGTGCGGGCAGCTTCGAGAGAGGCTCCCTGCCGGAAAAAAGCCACAAAAACGCCCAGGGTGGTCAGGCCGATCAGCAGACCCCGAAGAATAATGACGGCCGCCAATCCACCGGAAAAAACAGACTCCTCCGCCCGTCGGGGGCGCCGGCGCATGACATCCTTTTCGGCGGGTTCCAGACCCAGAGCTACCGCCGGCAGGCCGTCGGTAATCAGGTTTACCAGCAGGATCTGGATGGGCAGCAAGGGGACCGGCATCCCCAGCAGCATGGCAAAAAACATGGTGAAGACTTCTCCGATATTGCAGGAGAGGAGGTAGCGGATAAACTTGCGGATGTTTTGATATATGACCCGGCCTTCCTCCACCGCCGCCACCAGGGTGGCAAAATTGTCATCCAGAAGAATGACAGAGGAGGCCTCTTTGGTCACATCGGTGCCGGTGATCCCCATGGAGACCCCGATGTCCGCTTCCTTGACGGCGGGAGCGTCATTGACGCCGTCGCCGGTCATAGCCACAATGCAGCCCAGATTTTTGAAGGCGCGGACGATCCGCAGCTTATGGGCCGGAGTGACCCGGGCGAACACGGATACCCGGGGCAGCAGTTCCGCCAGCCGGGAATCGGAAAGTTCATCCAGCTCCCGGCCGGTGAGAATCCGGTCTCCCTCCCTAAAAATCCGCAGCTCCCGGGCGATGGCCCGGGCGGTGATGGCATGGTCTCCGGTGATCATGACCGGACGGATATGAGCCTCCCGGCAGCGGCGGACCGCTTCAAAGGCTTCCCGGCGGGGGGGATCCAGCAGTCCTGCCAGTCCGGTGAAAATCAGCCGGTTTTCTTCCAGATCATCAGGTCCGGACATTTCCCGCCAGGCAAAGCCCAGGACACGCAGGGCATTTTCCGCCATGGAGGTGTTTTGGGCCAGAGCGGCAGCCCGCAGGTCGGGAGTCAACGGACGGATCCGGTCCCCCTCCATCCAATAGGCGCACCGGTCCAGAAGCACATCGGGAGCGCCCTTTACCAGCAGCCGGCGGCGTTCCCCGTCCCGGACGGACACCGACATCATTTTCCGGGCAGAGTCAAAAGGGTTTTCCTGTTCCACCCGGCAGGAATTCTCTTCCCGCCAGAGACCCGCTTTGGCGCAGAGTACCAGCAAAGCCGCTTCGGTGGGTTCTCCAAAAACCTCCAATTCCTCTTCGGGCCGGGGCAAGCCAACCATCTCCCGCCACCGGGGCTCCCGACGTCGGGTTATCGTAGCGTTGGTACAGAGCAATGCGGTTTCCAGCAGATGGGACAGAGCTCCACCGCTTTCCTCTTCGGGGCGGAACGGACGGCCTGAACGGGTAAATTCCCCCGAAGCCTGCAAGCCGCTGCCTCCCACCGCCAGCTCTCCTTCCGGCGTCCACAGAGCCTTGACGGTCATTCGGTTTTCGGTGAGAGTACCGGTCTTATCGGAACAGATGACATTGGCGCAGCCCAGCGTCTCCACAGCATGGAGGCGGCGCACCAGAGCGCCCCGGCGGACCATCCGTCCCACCGAAAGGGCCAGGGCGATGGTGACAATGGCGGGCAGGCCTTCCGGGACTGCCGCTACCGAAAGAGAAATGCCGGTAAGGAGCATATCCAGAGGCGGCTCTCCCCGGAGGATACCGGTAAGAGCCACCACAGCACAAATGAGCAGACAGCCCACACCAATGGTGCCGCTCAGCTGGGCCAAACGCTTCTGGAGCGGCGTTTGACCGGTTTCAATACTGCCAAGCATGCCGGCGATCTGGCCCATCTCCGTGTCGGAACCAGTGCCGGTGACCCGGAAAACACCCCGCCCCGCAGTGACCAGAGTCCCCATGAAAACCGAAGCGTCCCGCTCTTTTTGGATCCCTACCGATTCGCCGCTGAGCATGGACTCGTCGCAGGAAAGGCCCATGGCCTCCAGCAGAACACCATCGGCAGGGACCCGGTCCCCGGCGGCCAAACGGACAACGTCTCCCGGTACCACCTCCCGGGCGCTGATGACCTGGCTGCGGCCATCCCGGATCACCTTGGCCGTAGGGGCGGAAAGTTCCCCCAGTTTTTCCAGGGTGCGCTCGGTACGGTACTCCTGGGCAAACCCCAATACTGCATTGAGAAAAACGATGGCAATGATGGTAAGGGCTTCCGCGGCTTCTCCCATCAGAACCGAAAGCACCGTTGCCCCCAAAAGGATCATAATGAGAGCGTCCCGAAACTGCCCCGCAAACATTCCCAAAGCTCCGGCCCGCTTTTTGGCCCGGATCGCATTTTCCCCCACCTCGATCAGCAAACGTTCCGCTTCTTTGGCAGAAAGTCCCTTGTACTCTTCCATACAGGTAATCCCGTCCTTCCTCCGGATCCGGCAGAGCCGGGCCTTGCTTTGGCCGGCCCGCACCGTCACAAGAAGGCCGGGCCTGTCCTTTGCTTTATATCTATTCGGCAAGGACAGGGTTTATGTACGCTTTGCGATGGAGAAGCACTTTCCCGTAGCCTTTGATCAGAGGAACGAAGCAGGAGGCGGCAAACGATGATGCTTGTAAGTGGGAAGGAACCGGAAATTCCAGTTTAACGCCGAAAAGGAATGGCATCCCATAAGCACAGGAGTGTACAGTTGAGGCAACTCCATGACCCGGCTTTGGATCCGGTGATGTATAAAGAGTGTTGGGAAAACATTTGCCCGGACCCCATGGCCGATCCTGCAAAGCCGATTTGGCCTTGGAGTATAACAAAGTGCGAGGGGACGGCCTTTCTTCAGAGCCTGTTCTGCTGCGCCCACAGAAGTGAAATTTTCAGCCGGAGCAGGAGCCGTATGCTATGGCTTTTTAGCAGGAAAAGCGATACAATAGTTTTGGAAAAGGAGAAGAGAATGGAAAAAAAGGAGAACTGGGCATACCTGGTGCGGTGTGCTGACGGAACCCTGTACGCCGGATGGACCAACGATCTGGAGCGGCGCCTGGAAACCCACAACGCCGGAAAAGGGGCGAAATATACCAGGAGCCGGCGCCCGGTGACACTGGTCTGGTGTCAGGTCTGCGGTACGCCGGGGGAGGCTATGCGGCTGGAGGCGGCGGTGAAAAAAATGAGCCGCCAGCAAAAGCTGGCCCTTACAGCAGCCTGGAAACCGCAAGAAGCAGCAGAACAATCCCTCCCAGCCAGGACAGATCCGGACCCGACGATTTGAACCGCCTGCCCAGGGCACACCCCAGGCCCATGAAGGCAGATCCCGAAAAGAAAGCCAGCAAAGCCATCATTACCGGGGACAAGGCAAGGGAGGCCATGCCCGCTCCTGCTCCGGCAGCCAGACTGTCCAGGGAAAGAGCTGCCGCCAGTGGAATTGCTTCCCCGGGGGTGAGGGCCTGAGAACGGTCGGCGTCTGCCGCGGTGCTGTCGGCAAATACCCGGAGAACACAGTCAAAACTGAGAAAGCGGAAGGAGATACTGGCGGAGCCGGTTTGACTGCGGCGGATCAGCTCCTTGATGGCGCTGTCCAGCAGACGGGTCAAACCCAGACCGGCCAGCAACAGAAAACCGGCATACCGGGCGGCCCCCTGAGGGAGGACGGGCCGCAGTACCCGCCCTGCTGCCAGAGACACTGCCAACAATACAGCAGAGATACCGTTGATGACGCTGCCGGAAAGAAGAGAGACATGGATTCCGGCGGCGCTCAGGGCCAATGCCGCAGCAAAAGAATCCAGACAGAGAGCCAGGGCCAGTGCAGCCCCCTGGAACATATCCATAGGATCACCCCATTTTCAGGATCGCGGTTCTTTATCCTATGGAAAAAGGGGGAAAAAGGTGTCGGTTATCTCCCGGTGGAAAAAAAGAGGGCTTTAGCATCTGAAGCCAAAAAGAAGGGGAGAAATGCGCCACGGGGACATAGCCCTGTCCCATAAGGTTTGAGTATAATGAAAGATGGGGAAAGAGACCTTATGTCCCCTTTCCCAAAACAGGCAACACTGTCCGGCGGTACCCTGCCGGACCGGATATTATATTGCAGGAGGTATTCGTTATGGCGGAATATGATCTGATAATCCGCGGCGGCTCTGTGGTAAGCGCCGGTGGAGTAGAGGTGGCCGATGTAGCGGTCAAAGACGGTAAAATTGCGGCCGTGGGCCCTGATCTGCACGGAAGCGCCGCAGAAGAGCTGGATGCCACGGGGAAAACCCTGCTTCCCGGAGGCTTTGACTGTCATGTGCATTTCAATGAGCCCGGACATACCGATTGGGAAACCCTGGCCACCGGAACAGCAGCTCTGGCTGCCGGAGGCATGACATCCTTTGCCGATATGCCCCTGAACTCTCTGCCGGTGGTTACAGACGTGGAGGCTTTTGACCTGAAGCTGGCTGCCGCTGAAAAAAGCTGCCTCACCGATTATGCCCTCTACGGCGGCCTGGTCCCCGGAAAGATCGACGAGATGCCCAGACTGGCCGAGCGGGGCGTCATCGGATTCAAGGCTTTTACCTGCTTCAGCGGACTGGCAGAGTTTGAAGGAGCGGATGACGATACCCTCTACCATGGCATGGAAATGGCTGCCAAGCTGGGGCTGCCCCTGTCCATCCATTGTGAAAACGGAGTTCTCATTGACGGCTTTACCAAACGCCTGACGGCTCAGGGACGGACCGGCGCGCTGGATTTTGTGGATTCCCGGCCCCCGATTACCGAAATCGAACCCATTGGCAAGGTGATCGCCATGGCTAAGGCAACCGGCTGTGCCCTGCATGTGGCCCATGTCAGCACCTGGGAAGGCGTGGAACTGGTGGCGCAGGCCCGGGCTGAAGGCTACGACGTCACCTGCGAGACAGTGCCTCAGTATTTGACCCTGCGGGCGGAAGAACTGCCCGAAATCGGACCTTTGGGCAAATGCTGCCCTCCTCTGCGGTATGGCGACAATCTGGAGCGCCTGTGGGAACGCCTGCGGGAAGGTAAGATCCAGATGGTCTGCTCCGATCATTCCCCCGCTCCGGCAGAACTGAAGCGGGATCCCAATTTCTTCAAGGTGTGGGGCGGAATTTCCGGATGCCAGTCTACCCTCAATACCCTGCTGGACGGCTGCGCCAAGGGATGGCTGACTCTGCCTCAGGCAGCGGATCTGATCGCCGCCAACCCTGCCCGGCGCTTCCATGTTCCCGGAAAGGGCGCCATCGCGGAAGGATATGATGCCGATATTGCCGTGGTGGATATGAATGCGTCCTTTGTGCTGCGCAGCGAGGATCTCCAGTATCTCCACAAGGTCTCCCCCATGGTGGGACGTACCTTCCGGGGAAAAATTTGTCAGACGCTGCTGCGGGGCTCCACCATTTACAAGGACGGAAAGGTTTTTGCCGGTACCACCGGTCGCTTCCTCCGTCCCCAGAAAGACTAATTTTACCAGTTAAAAGATCCGCCCCTTTCCGTATGGAAAGGGGCGGATCTTTATTGGCATGGAAAAGCTTGCGTCATGGAGCAATCTCAGGGGTTGGCTGGGAAAGCGGGGGATGGGGGAAATCATTTGGCAAAATGACTTGCAGGAAAAACGTCAATGAGAAGGCGAAAGGAAAAAAGTGTGTGCAATACCCGAAACAGCAGGGGCAGGGCATGATAAAACTTACCCTGCCAGGTTATCTGAAATTGGCTTGTATTCCATAGCTGCCGGAAGGAGCATCCAGAAACAGGGGGAAATGCGGCGGGAAAAAGGTGAAAAACATAAAAAGAAGCGTCACAATTCCAAAAATAACCAGGACGGTAGCTGGGTCACAACCTTTTCCATATCGATAAACATGCAGCCCCCATAATTGACCTGCTGAAATCGCCAAAAACAGGATCAAAATATCCACCCAGAGAATTTCCACACCAAAGGCGCTGGTATAAAAATAGTAGAGCATGGGAATAGCTGCCATGGAAACCAGCAATGCTGCAAGAGCCCCACAGAGCCAAGTGTCTTTCAGGATACCCTGTCGCTCCCCCTGGATGCGGTAATAAACTGTCCACCATAAAATGGTGGGCCATACGACCATTTTGATATGCTCCCATACACTTTCGTTAACGGGAGCAAAAAGCCCAACAACAGGATTTTGCCCCAGAAAATCGAAAGCAAAATGAAGCAGCGACCCGATGACAAACAGGAAGGGAATACCCCATAAAATCCATCGGTCGGGTTGATTCAGTGTGCGCTTTTTCATATGTTACCTCCCGGCAAAACGGTTTGGTAACAGTGTATGTAAAGGCCTGATAAAATAAAACATCTGGAGGAGATGATTTAAGAGGGACGGAGAAGAGAGCAAAAATAGAAATAAAACGTCAAAATCCGAAATTTCAAAGGCAGGATGCTCATGAGATTTTTATTTGCTGCTCCCCATAGCCGAAGGAGGGAGAGCGGCAAATCCCTACGAATCATTTTGAGGTACAGTGCCGCTGAGCCCGGTAAGAAGGCTGCGCCGGATATGAGAGATGATATATGAAAAAATCGTGGAAACCCTGCTGGAAAAGTTTTAGGGGTGCTGCTGCCGATCCTGTGCTGGGGATGGCGCTTTGCCCTGACTTTTATGGATGCTTTATACGCCTGCCAAGGGACGGCATCAGCCTCTGCTTCATCCAGCCGTTGATTTGGGGATATGTGCTGCCACAGGGATGCAGCCTGACGGGGAAAGCATGAAAGGGCTAAAGGCTTGATGGGCAGTGGCAAAGGATGGAAGTTCAGCAGTACGCCAAATAGGAAACTACTCCGTTGATGGAAACTTACAGGTTTCACTATCCGGAAACTTCAGAAAAAATGGAACAGATTTTGAGGGATGACAGGAAGCCCTTTCCTGACATACAAAAGCCTCCGGACAGGATCCCGGAGGCTGGAGAGGAAAAAGATTCTGATTTTGTGAAAGGATCAGGGAAGATCTTCTGTATCGGTTACAGTGACAGAGCGGATGACCTGGGGTGTCAGCGGCCGGTTTTCTTCCGCGGGAGAGAGGGTGGGAACGGAAGCAATGCGGTCAAGGACATCAAAACCCCGGATCATCTGGCCGAAAGCCGCATATTTTCCATCCAGACGGTGAGCATCCTGGTGGACCACAAAGAACTGGGTGCCGGCACTGTCGAAATCGTCGTCTCTGGCCATGGAAATGGCTCCGCGGATATGCTCCAGTCCCGTGTCGACACCGTTTTCCTTAAATTCTCCCTTGATGGTAAAATCGGTGGGACACATACAGGTGTTGTCCGCCGAACCGCCCTGGATCACAAAGCCCTTTACCACCCGATGAAAGGTCAGACCATTGAAAAAGCCCTCGCCGGCCAGACGGCGGAAATTTTCGACGGTGATGGGCGCCTTTTGGGGGTACAGTTCAAAAACCATGGAGCCGCCGTCGGCCATGGTGATTACCGCAGTTGTGGGCATGGGAAAACCTCCTTAACGGTATGAAATCCTGTCGGCAAAGCGCCGCGCCCCCTCCCGGAGGAGAAGGCACAGCGCCTTGAAACTAAAGATGAATTATTCCGCTACATACGCGTCCTTGAAATAAAGCTGAGCCAAAGGAGACATATTCACGTCCTTGACGCCGGGACGCAGCATATAAGTGGTGGCACGGTAATACAGAGGCAGGAAGGGCATATCCGCCATCAGCATATCTTCTGCCTGGTGCATCACTTCCATGGCTGCCTGGGCATCGGTCATAACAGCTGCCTGAGCGTAGAGAGCGTCATACTCCGGATTGGAATAGAAGGAGTTGTTGTTGACGTTACCGGTGACGAAGAGAGGGAAGAAAGTGGTGGGGTGCAGATAGTCGGCAGACCAGCCCATGGCACAGATATCATAATCGCCCGCCTGGACAGAGTCGTAATATACGGCCCAGTCGGCAACGGTGATTTCCGTATCAATGCCCAGATTGGTTTTCCACATCTCCTGGAGAGCCTCAGCAATCTTTTTGACATTGGCGTCGGTATAGTAGGACAGGCGAAGCTTGGGGAAGCCCTCGCCGTTGGGATAGCCGGCCTCGGCCAGAAGCTTCTGCGCGGCTTCTACATCCGCGGTGGGGGACAGACCATAGGTGGAACGGCCCTCCGTGTAGTCCACTCCGTCTACGGAATAGCCGGGGGATACCAGCGCATAGGCGGGAGTGTCGGTAGTCTGGAGTACATTTTCGATGAGGGCGGTACGGTCAACGGCCAGGCTCAGAGCCTGCCGCACCCGGACATCTTTGAGAACCTCATTCTGGCAATTGAACATATAATAGGTGGTCGCAAAGCTGGGAGCTACCTGGAGAGCGTCGCTTTCGGCCTTCAAGCGGGGCAGATCGGCAGGAGGAATGGTGCGGAAACCGTCAATCTCGCCGGCTTCAAAGGCGGACAGGGCGGTGGAGGGCTCCAGGATAAACCGGAAGGTCAGCTTCTCCAGCTTGACATTTTCGGCGTTCCAGTAATTGGGGTTCTTTTCCAGAACGATGGACTCGTTGAAATTGTACTGGGTCATCTTGAAGGGGCCGTTGGAAATGTAGTTTTCGGCGCTCTGGGCCCAGGTCTCGGGAGCGGCTTCCACGGCTGCCTGCTGAGTAGGTACAAAGGTGTACATGGCCAGGATGCCCAGATAGTAAGGAGCGGGGGCCTTCAGGGTGAGCACCAGGGTCTTGTCATCGGGAGCCTTGATGCCCAGAGCCTCTTCGTCCGGCTCCTGTCCGTTGGCCAGAGCGTCATAGTATTCCTGAGCGCCGGCCACATAATCGGTGAGCATATTGACATACAGGGCGGCGGTGGAGGGGGTCAGGATCCGCTTCATGGTGTACAGGTAATCCTGGGCGGTCAGATCGCTGCCGTCCGACCATTTGAGGCCGTCCCGCAGGGTAAAGGTGTAGGTCAGGCCGTCTTCGCTGATGGTCCAGCTTTCGGCGTTGCCGGCAACCAGGTTGTTGTCCTTGTCGTAGGCAACCAGACCTTCGAACAGGTTGTCCAGGAAGGGCGCGGCAAAGGAATTGTTGGTCACATTGGGATCCAGAATGTCGGGAAGGTTCTGCAAAGCAAAGACCACTTCCTGCTTGACGGGCGCTGCTTCACCGCTCTGGGAACCGCTGCTGCCGGAAGCGGGGGTTCCGCCGCAGCCGGCAAGCAGGCTGGTAAGCATCAGGACTGCCGTCAGCAGGGCCAACAGTTTCTTTTTCATGGGGATTTCCTCCTTTAAAATACGTCTTGGGAAACACATCTATCCAACCCGCGGTGCGGGAGGAAAATCATCCGTTTTATTTGCAGAGATGGCAGGCTACCTGGTGGCCGCCGCCCACATCCCGCATCACCGGCTCCTCCTGAGAACAGATGGGCTGGGCATATCGGCAGCGGGTGTGGAACCGGCAGCCGGTGGGGGGAGCGATGGGGCTGGGAATGTCGCCTTCAATGGAGACCTCTTCCTTCTGCCGGGCAAGGCGGGGGGAAGGAACGGGGATGGAGGCCAGTAATCCCTGGGTGTAGGGATGGAGGGGGTGGGCATAAATTTCATCGGAGTCTGCCAGCTCCACCAACTTGCCCAAATACATGACCCCCACATCGTCCGAAACATACCGGACCATGGAAAGATCATGGGCGATAAACAGGTAGGTAATGCCCCACTCATCCTGGATATCCTTCAGCAAATTGACTACCTGGGCCTGAATGGAAACATCCAGGGCCGAAATAGGTTCATCACAGATCACCAGTTCGGGATGAAGGATCAGCGCCCGGGAAATTCCCACCCGCTGACGCTGGCCGCCCGAAAACTCGTGGGCGTACCGGTTGGCATGCTCCTTGGAAAGCCCCACCTTGGCCAGCATCTCATGGACCCGCTCGGTGCGCTCCCGCTCGGTTCCGATCCCATGAGCTGCCAGCGGCTCTGCCACGATGTCCCGCACGGTCATCCGGGCGTTGAGGGAGGCATAGGGATCCTGAAAAATCATCTGCATCTTTTGCCGCAGGGGCTTTAGCTGCGCCTGCGTGAGATTTTCGATATTTTGGCCGTCCAGTTTGATTTGACCGGAGGTTGGGTCGTAGATACGGATAATGGTGCGGGCGCAGGTGGATTTTCCGCAGCCGGATTCCCCTACCAGGCCCAGGGTATGCCCCCGGCGGATGGAGAAGGAAACGCCGTCCACCGCATGGACCACGGGACGTTTGCCGTCGATCCGTTTGCCCGGGACGGGAAAGTGCATGGTCAGGTCCCGGACTTCCAGAATCAGTTCAGGATTGGTTCCGCTCAATTTTCCCGCACCTCCTTGAAGGGATTGTTATCTGCCGGTGCGTCGGGAGACAGCAGCCAGCACATGGAACGATGGGTCGCGTCCAGCTGCGTATAGGGCGGCAGCTCCTGAGCGCAAATGTTCCGGGCATAGGGACAACGATGGACAAAGGGACAGCCCTTGGGCGGGTTCAGCATATCCGGCGGCGAACCGGGAATGGGTACCAACCGCTGCGATCTGTCCTGACTGGCTCCGGGGATGGAACGGAGCAGGCCCATGGTATAAGGATGAGCAGGATGCTCAAACAAATCGTCGATCAGGGCTTCTTCCATAATCAGTCCGCCGTACATGACGATGACCCGGGAGCAAAGTTCCGCAACGACACCCAGGTCGTGGGTGATAAAAATGACGGAACGCTGAAATTCCTTTTGCAGGCTCCGCATCAGCTTCAGGATCTGATCCTGAATGGTGACGTCCAGGGCGGTAGTGGGTTCATCGGCAATGAGCACATCCGGCTGGCAGGCCAGCGCCATGGCAATCATGACCCGCTGCCGCATTCCGCCGGAAAACTCATGGGGAAAAGAACGAAGCCGTTTTTCCGGTTCCGGGATCCGAACCAGACCCATGAGTCGGACGACCTCTGCCTCCACTTCTTTCTTGCTCATGCCCCGGTTGTGCTCCCGGATCATCTCCCCAATCTGCTCGCCGATCCGCATCAGAGGATTGAGGGAGGACATGGGGTCCTGAAAGACCATGGAGATCTTGCCGCCCCGAATTTGACGGATCTCCTTTTTATTGAGGGTGACAAGGTTTTTTCCCTGGAAATGGACCTCACCTTGGGTAACCCGGGCGGTATTGCTCAAAAGCTGGAGAATGGACATGCAGGTAACGCTTTTACCGCTGCCGGACTCTCCCACAATGCCCAGGATCTCTCCCTTTTCCAAGGAAAAGCTGACGCCGCGTACCGCCTGCACCACGCCGTTGCTGGTATAAAAATTAGTATGCAGGTCTTTGACCTCCAAAATAGGTTCCATAAAACACCGTGCCTTTCCAAAAGGGCTGCCGGCACAAGCCGGCGGCTGGAGAAACGTTTATTTTTTCAGCTTGGGGTCCAGAGCGTCACGCAGGCCGTCCCCTACAAAGTTAAAGGCAAACATGATAAGGCAGATGGCAACTGCCGGCCAGAACAACTGATAAGGGCAAACACGGAGAGCCGCGATGGCATCATTGCACATGGTGCCCAGGCTGGCCATGGGTGCCGGGATGCCCAGGCCGATAAAGCTGAGAAAGGCTTCCATAAAAATGGCCGAAGGGATCAGCATGGTAGCGGTGACCAGAATGGGCCCCATGGCGTTGGGGATCAGATGGCTGAGGAGAATTTTGCCGGTGGAAGAACCAATGGTACGGGCAGCATAAACAAATTCCTGGCCCTTGAGGGAAAGGACCTGCCCGCGCACCACACGGGCCATATCCACCCAGTAGACGGAGCTGAGGGCAATAATGATGCTGTGCAGGCCCTGCCCCATTACCACCATGATCAGGATCACATAAAGGGTAAGGGGAATGGTGCTGATCACATCCACGATGCGCATCATCACCAGATCCACGTTGCCGCCGAAGTAACCGGCAACACCGCCGTACAGTACGCCGATGACCAGATTGATAGCGGCCGCCACAAACGCCACCAGCAGGGAGATACGGGCTCCGTACATCAGGCGCACCAGCAGGTCACGCCCCAGGTTGTCGGTGCCAAGGGGATATGTTTTATTCCAGACCATCTTGCCGGCGGTCATCCGCTGTCCGGCAGCATCCAGAATAGCCGGGGGCTTTTGGGAATAATCCACTGTCACTACGTCAGCGCCGTATTCATAGGTGATTTTTTTTGTCACCATGTCGTCCTGAATCCGGACAAGAGGGGCGCCCAGCGTGCCGTCTTCCGCCACCTGGATGGGGCGCATGGAGGAGGTAAGATAGAGAAAAGTCCCATCCTCCATGGTGTAGACCCGAAACCAGGGAGGGATACTGACATAGTCCAGAGTCTGGTCGCTGTAGGAACGGGTGGTCATCAGCGGCCCTGCCAGGGCAAACACCAGGGAAAGTCCGATCAGCACCAGCCCCAGCAGCGCGCTTTTTTTGTGTCGGAAACGGAACCATACATCCTGCGCAAAACTCCGCTCCTTGCTCCATATTTTCTCACGGCCCTCATCTGTAGCGACAAAGGGCGCCCAAAGTTCCTTCTTTTCTTCCATTGCTGTCCGCCTTTCCTTGGATCATGGATGGGAGATGGTTCCCGGTCGGTCATTCGTATTTGATGCGGGGATCGATGAGAATGTAGAACAGATCCACCAGAAAAATCATGGCCACCAGGAACGCGGCGTAAAAAATGGTGACGCCCATTATGGCGGTGTAGTCCCGGTTGTTGATGCTGTCCACGAAATGGACGCCAAGCCCCGGAATAGCAAAAATCTTTTCCACCACAAAAGAGCCGGTAAGAAGATTGGCGATGGTGGAGCCCAGAATGGTCACCACCGGGATGAGGGCATTGCGCAAAGCGTGGCGGAAAACTACCTTGGTCTCGGAAAGACCTTTGGCACGGGCGGTACGGATATAGTCCTGACCCATGACCTCCAGCAGGCTGGAGCGCATGAGCCGGGCGATAAACGACAGGGAATAGCCGCCCAGCGCAATGACCGGCAAAATGTAACTGGACCAGGAATCAAGACCAATGGTGGGAGTCCAGCCCAGCTTGTAGGAGAAAATGTACATCAGCAGAGTGGCCACCACAAAGGAAGGGACCGTTACGCCAATGGTGGCGATGGTCATGGTGAGAATATCCTGCCAGCGTCCGTTGCAGAGTGCCGCCACGATCCCAAGAGGAAGCGCAGCCAGCAGCACAAACAGAACCGTGACACCACCCAGCCGTGCGGATACAGGAAAACCGTCACGGATAAAATCGTTGACGCTTTTTCCCTGATATTTGAAGGAAGGACCAAAGTCTCCCCGCAGCAGTCCCTTGAGATAATCCACATATTGAACCATCAAAGGCTGGTCCAAATTGTATTTGGCGTTGAGCTGCGCCTCCACCGCCTCCGGAAGATTTCGGTCTGAGGTGAAGGGACCACCGGGGACGGCATGCATAATGATAAATGTCAGCAGCGTAATGGCCAGCAAAGTGACCATCATCAATATAATTCGTTTTAAGATGTATTTTGCCATCCTACTATCGCCCCTTAAAGTGTCTTTGTATGAAGGACATATGTTTCTGACCGGCGTTATTAATTCAACAGTATAGCCTATTAGACAATTAAAATCAAGTCTTTTTGAGCAATTTGCCTCAAAAATATTAAGAAAAATTCATGCTGGAGGCCCCCAAATAAGAAGAATCCGGAAATTCTGAAACACGTACACGCCATGTTCAAAACAAAAAGCAGGACGTTCCAAAGGCTGATTCAGCAACGGATCAGGGGGAATATTGCAGAGAAAAATGAAGAGACCCAAACTTTATATTTCATTTTTGTTTTTTCTTCTGGGATGTCTTGGGTATGAGGAAAAATAAGGGTGATGCCTGGAATTTTTCTGTACGAAAAGATCCCCCTGCACTATGTGCAGGGGGATCTTGCAAAATTATTTTTTTATTTTACCCAACAAGGGACGGCAGCTGCTCAATATCCGGCATGTCGCAGCTGGTTTTGGCATAATGGCTGTACAGGACCTTTCCCGTTTCATCCAGCACCACTGCTGCGGGCAGCTGCAGCGGATTGCCTTCCTTCGCACCCGGTTCAAGGCCCAGACGGCCGGCTTCCGCCACCAGCTCTGCCACCTTGTCAGCATCTCCCATGGCTTCTCGGGAAGCGGCGGGTAAGATCTCGAATTTTTGATAAAGAACCTCTGAGGGGTCACAGACAATGGGAAAAGGGACATGCAGCTTTTCCGCCACCGCCGCAGCGTTGGCAGGAGAGGACTGCACCACAATGTAAACCTCCCATCCCTGGGCACGCAGGCGGTCATACGCCAGAGAGGCGCTGCGAATGGCCAGCTGACAAAGACGGCAGCCTGCAAAACGATGAAAGAGCAGGGCAGTCCTGGGAGCGGTTAAAGAGGCGAGAAAACTTTCGTGATGTCCATCCAAAGCTTCAAAAGAAAAATCAGAGATCCTGCTGCCGGGTACCAGCTTCATTGTTTTGTTCCTCCTTTTTGTTTTCTTTGTTTTCTGCTTCCGCGTCCCGCGCAGAAAGATGCAGCCATTTTTCCTCCAAAAACTGAGCGTAAATGCCCGCCACTTTATAAAAACTCTCCACTTCTTCATGGGTGCAGCGGCGGCGCAGATACCGATAAATCACCAGACGGCTGTTTTCATCATATCGGGTATGGACATCGCTGAGCTGCTTCCCTTTTTGGGTGAGATACAGGTATTTCTTTTTGCTGTCGGAGGCGTCCGGAATGCGGGTGAGATAGCCCAATTTTTCGAACAGGTTGACCATACGGGAGATCAGACTTTTGCTCCGCCGGTATCCCCGGGCCAGCTCGGTCGCCAAAATACCGGGATGATTTTCAATGTACTCCAGCATGTGTATTTCTGTCATACTGAAAAATTCGCCGGTGCCGTAGTCTTTCCTTATGGCTTCGTACAGGGAAAAATAATCCACCAGCTTATACAGGGTATGGGATTTTTCGGCCAATTCCGAGGAGGAAATAATTTCTGTATCCATTTCCAATAAAATCTCCATAAAAAGTACGGTACTGATAGCAGTATAAAAGGAACGGGATGCTTTGTCAAGGAGCAGCCCATGTGCCAAGAAGGGAAAGAAAAGCAGGCGATAATTTTTAGAGAAAAATAAAAATCACAGTAGTTTACAGTGAAAACAAAAAACGGAAAAGGGCAGAAGCATAAAAAATAAAACGGATTGCCAGGGAGGTGCCTGTTTAGAAAGGACGCGGAATCCTTAAAAAGCGGAAGAAAATATTCTTCGAGAGAATTTGTGGAATCTAAACAGAGATTTTCTCAAATTTGTCTGCAAAAAGATCATATATAAATAAGTAGAAAATCAAAATGTTAGAAAATCAGAGAAAATAACCGAAAAATTATTTCCAATGCAGATAATAAATTTTTTGAACAGCAAAGCGATATTGACAAAAGCAGGTGGTTGTGAGATAGTTTAGTCATGAAACTTCTTACATAAAAAAACTTTTGCGGGACGAAACAGAAAGGCGGAGGGAAAGCCTGAAAATGCGGTAGGCATAGCACGCCAGCTCTACACGATACAGGCTTTCCACCCGGCGGGCAGAAGGGAGTTTTATCTGTCCGAGCCTTTGGAGAAAAATGAAACTGGTCCCGGAAAAGCGATACGAGATGGGCTGCCTGCTTCACGGATCGCGGAAACGGTTCGGGGAAGCTTACACAAATACAGAGAAGCCAAAAAACATATGGAAAGGGATTTTGTGATGGACGCTTCGTATTTTGACGTAGTGACAGACCGCACGGAAACCAGCAACAGCTACAGTTCCAAATGGATGGGTGTGGGTAAGCAGTTCCCCGATTATGACCCCCAGGGCGTTCTGCCCATGTGGGTGGCGGATATGGACTTCCGCTGCCCGCCGGAAGTGATCGAGGCGGTGAAGACCCGCGCTGCGCACGGAATTTACGGATATACAGACATGAGCCTGGTCCGCAAGTTTATTGAGGCCGGAGTGGCCTGGATGAAGCGCCGTTACGGATGGGAGCCCGATCCTGACTGGGGATTTTTTACTCCGGGCGTAGTGCCTGTTATCAATGCCGCTGTCCAGGAGTTTACCGATCCCGGTGACGGGGTTATCATCCAGTCGCCGGTGTATTACCCCTTTGCCGATGGCCCCAGAAATAACGGACGGGCTATTGTGCGCAACTGCCTCATTGAAAAAGAGCCCGGCTACTATGTGATGGATTATGAGAATCTGGAGCAGCTGGCGGCTGATCCCAAAAACAAAATGCTGATCCTCAGCAGCCCCCACAACCCGGTGGGCCGGGTCTGGACCCGGGAAGAACTGGTAAAAGCCTGCGAAATTTGCCGCAAACATCAGGTGCTGGTGGTTTCTGACGAGATCCATGGTGACCTGATCATGAAGGGGCACAAGCATGTTCCCACCGGTTCCCTCAGCACCGAGATTGCCAACAACATGATCGCCACCTATGCCCCCAGCAAAACCTTTAACCTGGCGGGGCTGGGAGCTTCCATTGTGATCGTACCCAACGAAGAGATCCGTGAGCGGCTGAAAAAACGGATCTTTGCCAACCGTCTGCCTGCCTCCAATGTCTTTGGCCCTCTGGCCGGCGAGGTGGCTTTCCGTACCGGAGACGCTTACGTGGATACCCTGGTGGACTATGTAGGCGGCAATATGGACTATGTTATCCAGTGCTGCGAGAAGGATATGCCTGAGATCCGGGTGCGCAAACCGGAGGGAACCTATATGATCTGGATGGATCTGCGGGGGCTGGGCCTGGGAACCCAGGAGGCAGATGCCTTTATGATGGAAAAAGCCAAAATTGCCGGAGACTTTGGAACCTGGTTTGGACCCGGCGGAGAGGGCTTTATCCGGGTAAATCTGGCATGCCCCCGCAAGACGGTGGAACAAGCCATGAAACAACTGAAAAAAGCGTATGATGAACTGAAAGCCAACCGGTAATCATCCGCTGTTCCAAGCCCCGGCGCCTTGCAGAAAGATTTTACAAAGCGTCGGGGCATTTTTTGTGCCTTTTGCAGGGGTGTCCCCCGTTCCCTGCACAGCGCCGGGAGCAATATCGTTAAGGATGGGTCATATGGAAATTTTATATCTTGGAATCGTCTTTCTCGTCATTATAGCAATCCTTTGGATGAAAAAGCCTCTTTTCATGGCCATCGGCGGCGGAATCATCGCCACAGTACTGCTTTTCCGTGTGCCGTTTGCGGATGCAGTCTCTGTATTCGCACGACAGACCATTGCGGCAGATACCATCAATGTGCTGCTCAGCTTTTACTTTGTCACGTTCCTGCAAAAAATGCTGGAGCATCGCAGCCGCCTTCGGGAGGCGCAAAGGTCCTTTGACTGCCTGCTGCGCAACCGGCGCCTCAATGCAGCGCTGTCTTCCGCCATTCTGGGCCTGCTGCCTTCTGCCGCTGTGATGACCATCTGCGCCGATATGGTGGACACCACCTGCGGCGAATATCTGGATAAAAAAGAAAAAATGGTGGTGTCCTGCTACTACCGGCATATACCGGAGATGTTTTTGCCCACCTTCAGCGCCGTGCTGCTGGCGCTTACCCTCAGCGGCGTCAACGCCGGCCTGTTTGTGCTGAGCATGCTTCCCATGGTGCTGGCTGCCTGCCTGCTGGCCTATCTTTTTTACCTGAGAAAAATCCCTGCATGGATGCCGCCGCTGGAGCATCCGGTGAATCGCAAGCAGGAAGGGCTGAATCTGGTGAAAAACCTGTGGTCCCTCATTGCGGTGGTGCTGATCATCATAACCTTTAACCTTTCGGTATGTATGGCAACCCCTATCGTTATAGCTGTCAACTATGTGGTGGACCGCTTCAGGGCAAAAGAGATCCCGGGGCTGCTGAAAGAATCGGCAGAGCCGGTTTTGCTGGTAAATATGTATCTGATCATGCTCTTTAAAGGAATCATCACCTATACCGGGGTGGTGTCTCTGCTGCCCGACTTTTTTGGGCAATTCCCCATCCCCATCACCATGGCCTTTGGGCTGATCTTTTTCTTTGGAACCATTGTGAGCGGATCCCAGGCGATGATTGCCCTTTGTCTGCCCATGGCGCTGGCGGCCATCCCCCAGGGGGGGCTGCCGCTGCTGGTGATGCTGATGTGTGTGACATGGGGAGCCATGCAGATCTCGCCCACCCATGTATGCTCCTTTGTGGCGGCACGGTATTACCAGACCAGCCTGGGCGATCTGGTGGTTCGGGCAACGCCGATGGTGGTTCTCTTCAGCATCGTGGCTTATGGTTACAGCATGCTCCTGGGGATGTTCCTGTGATGCCCTACAAACCGGCTTTCATAGCTGCCGGCTGTTTGCAGGGGTGCTCCGGGAGCTTCCTGGCGGTGAAACATAAAAAGTCCGGGTCCCTTTGGGAGCACAAGACTTGATACGGACATCCGGGAAGCGGGTGCGTCAAGGGTTATCATCAGCGCCATGCTTTTGGGACACTTGAAGCGAAGGCTTTTTACGGGATATTTTTATTTGTCAAGTTGGTAATTTATCAGTTCTGCTATTACATAAAACAGCGCCTTTTGAGCGGTTTAGGCTCAGAAGGGGCGCTGTTTTTTGTTGTGTCAGGAAACCATCGGTTGTGTGGGGGAGTGTAAAAGGTTTTCACTCCGCCCGAAAAAATATCGCGGGAAATGAAGAATGAGAAAAAGCAATAGGGCTGGTTGGGATTCACCATCAGAAAGCAATCGTGGAAGAATCCTACCGTTATTTAAGCAAAAGCAGAGTGCCCCGGCAAATGGAATAATCAGGCGCTGCTGGCAGCAGGCGGGTCTAAGGAGAAGCGGTGTAAACCACCGGCACAGCCGGGTGTCATGGGTGCTTGGTTTGCACAGACATCTGGAACGTCTTTGTTTTGCGGCGATTCATCTGGCAAAGAAATAGAATATTGGGAGGAGATGGTACAAACAGGGAAGCTGCGATAGGGAACGGAGGTCTTGGCTGTAAAAGCAGTTGGAGTAGTTTCCCGGGATTTGATGAAAAGCGGAGAAAAGGAAAAAGGCCTGGATTGCAAAATATTTTTCAAAAAGGATAACATTTCCAAAATTCCATGGTACAATAGGTCTTGAAGAAGAACATATGTTCTAATCCGGGGCGACCCGGAGGGAAAGGGGGACGAAAATGGCGGCTACGGCAAAAAAACGCCGCAGGCAAAAAACACCGGCAGAGCGGGTGGAGCATCTGACCCAGCAGCTGGGGGAAAAGCTGGAACAGGCTATGGATCAGCTGACCCATCACCCCATCAAGGTAAAGGTGCGGGAAAAACAGCTGGAATATGACCAGAACAGTGCCAAACTTCTCCGGGAAATGGTGGAGGAACGGGAAAAAACCGAAATGCAGGAAGGAGATGTGGATATAGACAGCCTGAGAAAGCTGGCGGCGGCTCTCAAGGACTGGATCAGCCTCCATCCCGACAGCACCGACGCCCAGCGAGAGGAGCAGCTGCAGCGGGTCCTGGCAAGATTGGAAGGCCTGCCGGCAGCAAATGACGGAAAAGGACCTGAAGAAACGTGAGGGAAGCCGAAAAATCTTGTTACAGCCCCCGACAACAGGAACTCATACGGCTGCTGAGGAACAACGGTCTGAAGCGGCTCAATCTTCTGGAAGGTTCGGTAAGATCAGGAAAGACCTATATCAGCCTGGCGGTATGGGCACTGTGGGTGGCTTCCCGTCCTGCGGAGGGGAGATACCTGATGGCAGGACGCACGTTGGCGGCGCTGGAACGCAATGTTCTGGAGCCGCTGATGGGAATGGTAGGGCCGGAACACTTTGCTTACAGTTTGGCCTCTAAAAAAGGAAAACTCTTTGAAAGAAAAATTTTCCTGGAAGGGGGCGGCGACGCACGTTCACAGGAAAAAATCCGGGGACTGACCTTGGCGGGAGCCTACTGCGATGAGGTGACGCTGCTGGACCGAAATTTTTTTGCCATGCTGCTGTCCAGGCTTTCACAGCCGGGAGCCAAGCTGTTGGCTACCACAAACCCGGACAGTCCGAGGCACTGGCTGATGGAGGATTATCTGAGCCGGGAGCAAGAGCTGGATTTGCTGCGGATGACCTTCCGGCTGGAGGATAATCCTGCCCTGGACCCCCAATATGTCCGGGAGCTGAAACGGGAGTATACCGGAGTTTTTTACCGCCGGTACATCCTGGGAGAATGGGTGGCGGCCCAGGGAGCGGTATATCGCAGCTTTGCCGACGACCCCCAGAGATGGCTGACCGACCTGAGTACTCCGGGACAGCGCGGGGCTTTGGCGGAGAATACCGAGTTTATCGCCATTGGTGTGGATTTTGGAGGAAGCAGGTCTATGACTACCTTTGCAGCTACGGCCATCCATCGGGGATTCCGGGGACTGACCGTGCTGGCGGATCACTGTGTCCGGGGGGAAAAGGGGGAGATCGACGGACAACGGGTGAACCGGGAATTTATTGCCTTTGTGCAGAAGGTGGAGGGCATCTGCCCCGGGCGGGAGGTGCGGTACTGCTTTGCCGACTGTGAGGCCCAGTATCTCATCAACGGACTGAGAAGAGCCTGTGCCGCCGCCGGACTGAGAATCAAGGTGGGAGATTGTGCAAAGGTCCCCATTTTTCAGCGGATCTGCTGTACCAATACCCTCCTGAACGCAGACCGGCTGCAGCTCAACAAAGAATGCAGCCTGCTGCGGCGGGGACTGGAGGAGGCAGTATGGGATCCGTCCAGGGAAGGGGACGTAAGGCTGGACAATTTTACCAGTGATATTGACATCCTGGATGCCTTTGAATACAGCTTTGAACGCTTTATCCGGCAGCTGGCCGGGGGACAGGAAAACCAAAAAGGAGGCGCGATTTGAATATCCAATTAATTATAGAATTGCTGAACCGGGAGACAGGAGGAAATCTTTCCGGAGCCTACTATGCCCGTATCCGGGAATGGGAGGCCTGGTGGCGGGGATGCTACCGGCCCTTTCACCAGTTCCGGGAACGCAGCGGCCCGCAGCTGATACGCAGGGAAATGTATACCCTGGGAATGGCCAAAAAGGTTTGCGAGGACTGGGCTTCCCTGCTGCTGAACGAACAGACCCGTATCACGGTGGGACACCGAAAAAGCAGCGACTTCCTCCAGGGGAAGGACGGACAGGGCGGCGTTCTGGGACAGTGCGACTTCTGGCATCAGGCCAACACCCTGGTGGAAAAGGCCTTTATGAGCGGGACAGGAGCCATGGTGCTGCGCCTGGGCGGTGTGGAGGTTCGGGACGGAAGAATTCTCCCCCACGGCGGACAGATTGGTGTGGAATTTCTTTCCGCCCGCAATATTATCCCCCTTACGGTGCAGCAGGGAAAAATCCGGGAGGCAGCTTTTGTTTCTGAAACACTGGAGGGGGGAGAGCGGCTTATTTACCTGGAAACCCATACTCTGGGCAGAAACGGTTATGTGATCCGGAACCGGTACTTCAAAGAAGAAAACGGCGAACTGAAACCCCGTTCCCTCCCGCAGGGGATGGCCCGGGAAATGGAAACTGGCAGTGATCTGCCGCTGTTTTCCATCCTCCGCCCTGCCATTGTCAACAACGTGGACGAAGGCACGGGATTGGGGCTGTCCATATTTGCCAACGCCATTGATTGCTTAAAAGGAGTGGATCTCTGCTTCAATAACTTTTGCAGAGATTTTAAGCTGGGCGGAAAAAAAGTTTTTCTGAACCAGTCCCTGACCGCGCGTGACGCCGACGGGACTATGATCACCCCCGACGATGTGGCCCAGCAGCTTTTCATGAACATGGGGGACAACGACGGGCTGGACGCCCAACGGCTCATTCACGAGTTTAACCCCTCCCTGCGGGTGGAGGAGAATACCGGCGGCCTTCAGGCGCAGCTGGATTATCTCAGCTTCAAGTGCGGCCTGGGTACCAGGCATTATCAGTTTGAACGGGGAGAAATCCTTACGGCGACTCAGTATATGGGAGACAGGCAGGAACTGGTACAGAACGCTGCCAAGCATGGCCTGGCCGTGCGCCGCGCAGTGGAAGAGATCCTTCGGGCCATTCTGTGGGCAGGACGGGAAGCCCTGGGAATGGACGTCAGACCCGACTGCCCCATTGCGGTGATCCTCGAGGATGGATACCTGATCGACCGGGAAAGCCAGCGGGAACGGGACCGTGAAGAAGTACAAAACGGTCTGATGCGCCGGTGGGAATACCGTATGCGCTGGTATGGCGAAACGGAAGCAGAAGCGAGGAAAGCCGCCCTTGAAGCAGCGCAGGACCTGCAAAAGTCAGCCGCCGGATAACCGGTGTTCCTGTTATGAAACCTATCTGCCGAAGTTGTTGGGGACATGGGCAAAAAACAGAGGGCCCCATGCCCCGGGATCGTGGAAACAAAGGCTGGGAGTTTAGAAAGCTGACGGATAGGAGACGGGGTGAGAAAAGGCAGAAACAGAGTGCCTGGACCTGGATTTTTCGAGCCAAGGCAAAGAGGGTTTCTTGCCCCGAAACTCGACAGCAGGACAAAAATGCAGGAAAGGAGGAGAACGATGCGTGCGGAACAATTGGCTCAATTGGGACTGAGCGAAGAACAAATCCAGGCGGTTATGGCCCTGGGCGGGCAGGACCGGCAGATTCTGGAAAGCAGAATGGAGGCGATGCGTCAGCGGTATGATGAGGACGCGGCCCATCTCCGGCTGGAAGGCGCGGTGGAGCGGGCGCTATGGAAGAGCGGCGCCAAAAATGTCCGGGCGGTACGGGGAATGCTGGAGACTGCTGCACTGCGGCTGGAGGCGGACGGTACTGTAAGTGGACTGGAAGAACAACTGAAGGCGCTCCGTCAAAGCGACGGATATCTCTTTGGCGACGGGAGCGGCGGACTCCGGGTGACCACGGGCGGAAGCCATAGCCCCGGCCCCGGCTGCGACTACGACAGCATGAGTGATGAAGAATACTACGCGGTGAAATTGGGCGGCTGATTCCGGAAAGACCGGACAGACACATCCCGGGCGGCGGCAGCCGTACCGGGAGCCAAACGATCAGAGGAGGAATTTGAAGAATGGCAAATGAGTTTATTACTATTAAAGAAATCGCAAGAAATGCCCTGCCCAGGCTGATGGAAAATCTGGTGTTTCCCAGCCTCATTTACCGGGATTTTTCCGGGGACTTTGCCCGGAACCTGGGAGACAAGATCCAGGTCCGCAAGCCTGTTGTTCTGGAAGCCCGGGACTTTGATGAAAAGGTAGGCGTTACCCCTCAGGACATCAAAGAGGAGTCGGTGGAGGTGACCCTTGACCGCATCGCTACTGTGGATGTGGATATCACCGCTCTCCAGGGCGCCAGCAACGTGGGGGACATTCAGCGGCAGTTCATTGAGCCTGCTGCCGCCGCTTTGGCTCAGAAGATCAACCGGGATGGTCTGGCTCTGTATGCAGACATCCCCGGCTGCGTCGGCACTGCGGGGAAAACCCCCGGTACCCTGGAGGATCTGGCAGCGGTGCGCTGCGCCCTGAACCAGAACTGCGTGCCGGTCAGCCCCCGATATGCGGTATGGGATACCGAGGCGGATACCCAGTTTACCACCATTGACGCTTTGGTCAACGCCGAAAAATCCGGCAGCAGCGAGGCGCTGCGGGATGGCTCCATCGGCAGGGTATTCGGACTGAACAACTATATGTCCCAGGCAGTGCGCGTCCATGAAAGCGGCGTTACCAATGGAACCGATCTCAAGCTCAACGGCGGCTGTGAGGCGGGAGACACCGTCATCAATATTGATGGAACGGCTCTGACAGGTAAGTTTATCAAGGGCGATGTGCTTACCATCGGCGGGAAAAATTATGTGGTCACCAAGGACAGCGCGGAGGCCTCCGCCAATGCCACTGCCGGTGTGGAGGTGTACCCTGCTCTGCCGGAACTGCCCGATGACACCGAAGTGACTTTGATGGGGAAGCATACCGCCAACCTGGCCTTCCATCCCATGGCGTTTGCCTTTGTTACCCGGCCCCTTACACAGCCTGCCGGCGTGGAAAGCTACGTCACCAACTATAACGGCCTGAGCCTGCGTGTGGTGCGGGGCTACAATATGACCTACAAAAAGGAAATGCTGTCCATGGACGTGCTGTACTCCTTCAAAACCATGCATCCTGAACTGGCTGTGCGGGTGCTGGGCTGACCGACAGAAGGGAGACGCAGAATGTACGCCGACTATGATTACTATACCGACGCCTATGGCGGGACTCTGGTGCCCGTCGACGCCTGGACACGGGTGGAAGGCGCTGCGGAACAGTGGCTGACCGGAGTCACCGGCAACCGGGCCGACCCTGAGAAGGAGCCCGTGCGCAAGGCGGTTTGTGCGGTTGCCGAGGTGCTGTGGAGGCAGGAACAGGGAGGCGCGCTGAAAAGCCAGACAGTGGGCAGCTGGAAACAGACCTACGCCGATACGGGAAACAGCTCTCTGGACCGGCGGCTTTACGAGACGGCGTCTCTTTGGCTGGGGAATACGGGGCTGCTGTGCCGGTGGTGCTGAGGAAACTGCCGGCGCCTCATATGGACAGGAAAGGATGTGACCGCGGTGCTGGGAGAAACATGCACCGTTTACAACAAATACACCGCGGCGGATGAGGAACGCTGGGAACGCACCGTGGTGGAGGGCGTCTTTTGGGATGGGACCCGGGGCGCTGTTATGAGACGCACCGGGGTAGCGGGAGGCGACAGCGCCATGCTCCTGATCCCCAACCATGCCCGTACCGGCGGGAAAGAATACCTGCCGCCCAAAGTATGGGAAAAGGCTGCGGATAAGAGCAAGTGCTGGACCGTACAGCCGGGCGACCGGATCGTACGGGGAGAATGCCCGGCAGAACTGGAAGGCTCCAGCCGGATCCTGGAAGAATGGGATGATGTGATGACCGTGACCGCGGTAGCCATGCGGCGCTTCGGCGGCGGAATGGCCCATCTGGAAGTGCGGGGGAAGGAGTACTTATGGTCGCTGCTGTAACAGATGCGGCGCCCCGAAGCGTTGCCGAGGGGCTGCGCCTCTTCCTGGCCGGGTATCCGGAGCTGGAAGCGGGAACCAGGATCACCACCGACCTCACCGGGGAGAAAGCCGGAAGTCTGGCGGTCTCCCCGGCGGGGGAGGAACTGGTGCGGGAAGATGTGGCAGGCAACCGCACCATCTCACGGAAATATTGGGTGTACCGCAATTCTCTGGCATCGGATGAGAAGGAACGGAGAGAAAACCAGGAGTTTATGGAACGGCTGACCCAGTGGATCCGGGAGAAGGACCAGGCGGAAGAACTGCCTCAGCTGCCGGAGTTTTGCAGGGCGGAAGGAATCCAGCCCGGAGAAAGCCGCATCATGGAATCCTCCGGCGGCAAGGGCAGAAGCTACCGGTTGGAACTGACACTGATATTCACTGAGAAAAGGAGAGAGTAACTTTATGGCAGGAAAGATCAAAAGAAGTAAGCTGGCAATTTTCCTTAATACCGCAGGGGCCCAGAGTGAAGAGCCTGTATGGTCCCTGATCGGCGACGGCGTCACCGAACAGGTGATTGCCTACAATCCCCAGGTGAGCGAGGAGGTTTATGTCCATCAGGACAGCGGCGTCACCGATGTGGAAAGCTATCGGCTCAATATCGCCACGCCCATGACCGCCATCGCGGGAGACCCCGTATTTGACTTTGTGGACGGCCTGAGGATGAAGCGCAGCGTTCTGGCAGACGCCAGAACGGAATGCTGCATCGTGTATCTGTATAAGGAAAATACCGGAAGCGGCTACCCGGCAGAGAAAAACACCTGTTCCATCCAGATCGATGATTTTGGCGGAGTGGGTGGAGAAAGCGCAAAACTCAACTTTACCGTCAACCTGATCGGCGACCCCGTGGCGGGAACCTTTGACCCCGAAACCAAGGCCTTTACCCCCGGAGAGTGAGGTGCGGACGGTGGAAACCCTGAAAATTGAAAGCGGCCGTGTAGAACTGGCCGTCAACGGAGACCCGGAAAGGATCATTGCCTTTGATCCCGAGGACGTGGCCTTTGCGGCGGGATTTTATGGCCTGGCCGGACGTTTTGCTCAAAAAGAGGAAGAATATCGTGCCAGAGCAGCCGCTCTTCAGGAGGGAGATGCCCAGGGGACGATAGTCCTCATGGAAGAGATGTGCGGTTGGCTGAGGAAAGAAATTGACGGGCTCTTTGGCGAGGGAACCTGTGAGACTGCTTTTGGAAGCGGCAATTCCCTGAGGATGTATCAGCAGTTCTTTGAGGGCGTGGTGCCCTATGTGCGGAAGGCCCGGGAGAAAAAACTGGCCGCATACACCGATGAAGACGGCGGGGTGCTGCGATGAACCTTCTGACCGGAGATTTGCCCCGGGAGGTGGAGATCCAGGGGCAGCGGTATCCGCTGAACACCGGATTCCGAACAGGGCTGCGCATCCTGGAAGCCTTTGAGGATCCGGAACTGACGCCGGGAGAACGGCAGGCGCTGCTGCTGAAGCTGTTGTACCCCCGACTGCCGGCTACCGCCCAAGGCCTGCATAAGGCCCTGGAACTGGGGATCCGGTTCCTGAGCGGGACTTATGATCCCCCCAAAGTTCCCGGCGGTCCCAGGCTGTACAGTTTTGTCCGGGACGGAGAACTGATTTTTTCCGGGATCCTCAGCTGTCATGGGGTGGACCTGAGCCGGGAACAGGAACTCCATTGGTGGAAATTCTGCGCTCTCTTTCGGGAATTGGGAGAGGATTGTACCTTTTGCCGGCTGGTAAACCTGCGGAGACGGTTGATTCAGGGAACTGCCACCCGGGAGGAAAAAAGGTTGGCGGCGGCTTTGGGCCCCGCCGCCTTCCCTCCCGCAGAGCCGGGTACTGCTGAGGAGATGACACGGATCGAAGAATTTTATCGGAAACTGAACCAACATGGATCCAATGAGGAGGTGGAGAATGGCTGACAAAGAACCCAAACGCACGCCGGCCGGTACGGATCTGGAGTGGCTGCGCAAAGGGAGCCGGACCCTGCTGGAGGAAATGAATGACACCGCCAAAACCATGCACAAGGTGGTAAAGGCGGAGGAACAGCTGGCAAAGACTACCGCCGCAGTTTCAAAATCCGCTAAGGGCGCGCTGGCCAGCTTTGACCAGCTGGATGTGCTGGTACAGAAAAAAGCGACAGCCTCCGGGTCGTCGGAAGAACTCACCAATGCGGAGAAATTCCCCGGGATGGATAAGGGGCGAGGTGGGCAGCCCGGTGCACAGCATACGCCGGAACTCAGCCTGGATGCCGCTGGTTTTACCGATGACCTGGATGGCATCGGAGGAGCGTTTTCCCAACTTACGCAGGGGATGGACCAGATGTGGCGGGAGAAACTGGAAAGCATTACTGCCTCCTGGGTTGCGGCTCAAGCTCTGATTACCGGGAATATCGGACAACTGATCCCCGCGCTGACTACTTTAATCAGCGAAGGGTGGGAGGAAACAGTCAGACCGATCCTGGAAGATGCATCCCTGCTGCTGGAAACCTTTTGGAATGAGCAGATCGTTCCCAATTTTAACAGTCTGATGACTTATCTGGCACAGCTCATCGCCCAGGCTCCCCCCATCCTTAAAAACTTTATCACGCCGGTAACGGATGCGTTTACTACGGTTTTGCTGCCGGGAGCCACACTCACCGTGGGAGCCGTGGGAGACATGACCAAAGCCATGGGAGAGACCATCGCCGGAGTGGCGGCCGGTATTATGACCACTTTTTCCGGGGTGATCGACTTTTTGACAGGCACCTTTACAGGAGATTGGTCACGGGCATGGCAGGGAGTGCAGGAGATTTTCAGCGGGCAATGGAATGCCATGCAGGCCTTTGCCAAAGGAACAGCCAATGCGATCATTGCCCTGATCAATGCCATGATCAAAGCTGCTACCGACGGAATCAATTTCCTCATCCGTCAGATGAATCGCATCCATTTCGATGTTCCGGACTGGGTGCCCTACATTGGCGGAAAAAGTTTCGGAGTGAGCATCGACCCCATAGAACCGTATCAGATCCCCATGCTGGCCACCGGAGCAGTCATCCCGCCCGGCGCGGAATTCCTGGCGGTGCTGGGCGATCAGAAACATGGGCGGAATCTGGAGGCCCCGGAAGGCCTGATCCGGCAGATTGTCCGGGAGGAGAGCGGGCAGGGACAGCTGCGGCTCAACGTGAGCGCCCGGGGCAGCACCGGGGAACTGGTGCGCTGGCTTCGCTTTGAATTGGAACAGGAAGAAAACCGCCAGGGCCAGAGCCTGATCAAAGGAGGGGGAAGCGTTGCTTTATATTGACGGACAGGAGTATGACGTTCCGGTGATCTCCCTCAAAAGGAAGGCGGACTTCCTGGATAAATATGCCGAGCGCACCGAGGACGGTGTGCTGCGCCGGGAACTGATCGGCGTCTACTTCAACTACCAGCTGAAGCTGGGAACAACTCTGGATACAGGCGAGTATCGCAGGCTGTGGCGAAAACTTACCGAGCCGGTGGAATTCCATACTGTTACGGTACCGGCGGAAAACGGAAGCGATACCTTTACCGCCTATTTTGCCGGTGTGGGAGACGAGCTGCTTCGGGAACGGGACGGAAAAAGCTGCTTCCGGGGGCTGACGGTAAACTTTATTGCCCGCGCCCCCGCCAGAAGCTGAAACGGAGGAACAAATGAATACTTGGGTTGAAATTGCATTTGGGCTTTACGATACCTCCGCGCGTCAGGACAGCCATCTGGAGTTTCAGGACCCCTTGCAGCCCTTTGCCCGTCTGGAAGATCTCCGGCAGGAGGAAGGCGTATCCCTTCCTGCCGTGGCAACCCTGGAAGAGGATTATTTTTTGCTGGACGGCAGCTTCCAACCCTTCCCGGATGACCCATCCGGGAGCGGGTGGGGGGTGTGGTCCCGGGAACAGAGCGATGAAAGCGGCAATTTTGTTGAACCGCTGCGTCTGGAAAGCAGCTTTACCGCCCCGCACAGCAGTGTGGGACTCACCCTGCGCTTTGATCCCTGGGGTGGGTGGCCCTCCCGGGTCAGAGCGCGTTGGTACGACCTTGCGGGAAATCTTCTATGCACGGGGGATTTTACCGGAAACGGTTTCCAGTGGGTCCTGGAGCAGAAGGTGGAAAATTACGGACGGATCCTGCTGGAATTTTACGGCACCGCGCAGCCGGGACGCTATTTGAAAATTACCGGATTGGATTATGGTGCTACCCGAATTTTAAGCGGGGACGCTATTGTATCCGCACGAATCACCCGGGAAGCAGACCCCATTGCGGCCCGGCTGCCCGCGGGGGCGCTGGAATTTACCCTGCACAGCGATGAAAAAGCCTTCCATCTGCTCAATCCCCAGGGAACCTTCTCCCTGCTGCAGCAAAGTCAGAGGCTGGAAGTGACCCAATGGGTGGAGGGTAAGGCAAAAGCTCCGGAAATTTATTACCTGCAAAACTGGGAAAACGATGGGGAAGGCGGAATCCGGATGAAAGCCCAGGATGCTGTGGGCCTGCTTGACAGCAGAGAATTTCTCGGAGGCATTTATGAGGAAATGTCAGGCAAAGCCCTGATTCAGGAAATCATGAGCGCGGCCAATATGGAATGCGAAATATCCGGAACCCTTGCGGACATACCTCTCAGCGGATGGCTGCCGCTATGCTCCTGCCGGGAAGCTTTGCAGAGGACAGCTTTTGCATTGGGGGCGGCGGTACACGGCGGAGGGGAAGGACTTCAGGTGGAACCGATTGAGGTGCGGCCTTCTGCCCTGATTCCCCTTGCCAGAAAGTTGGAAGGACAAACCACCAGACTGCGCGAGACAGTGACCGGGGTGGACCTTACCCTGCACAGTTGGCGGCGGGAAGGAGAAGCCCGGGAACTGTTCCGGGAAACATTGCCCGCCGGAAAACACCGGATCCTGCTGGACAAACCTGTATGGGGACTGGAAATTTCCGGAGGAAGTCTGGAAAAATGGGGCCCCAATTATGCCGACCTTTTTCTGGAAGGGGAAGGGGAAGTGACCCTTCGGGGAGGCGAGTATGTGCAGGGAAAAAGGATCGTATCCGTGAGGGTACCGGATCTGCCCCTGACCCAGGCGGAAAATGTTTTGACGGTGGAAGACGCTACTCTTATGGCCGGCGCTCAGGCACAGGAGGTGGCTCAAAGAGTCCTTGATTACTATGCCTGGCGGTATCAAAGCGGTTTTACCATTCTCCCGGGGGAGGAAGAAGTATCCCGGATGGTCATTGTCCAGCACCGGGATGGAGCGCTCCTGAAGGGCTATATTGAAGCGATGGAAATAGACTTGACGGGCGGCGGACTGGCACGGATCCAGATAGCGGGCATTCCCTTGACCACCATCTGGCAGTACCGGGCCGGAGAATGTTACACGGGAGAAACGATGGGGGTGATGTGATGGCATGGCAGACACCGGTGACGGACCGGACGGGGGAAGATATTATCCTGAGACGGAAAAAGGCTTTCTGCAACGCGGAGGACCTGAACCGGCTGGAAGAGAACTGCCAGTGGCTGGGAGAAGCCCTGGAGGAGGAACTGCAAACCAAAAGATGGGCGCGGACAGATTTTCCCACTTCGGGAGAGATGGAACGGGTCCTGAGGAATATTGCAGGGCTGCGAGCAGCGTACTATACCCGAAGCACCACCCCCGCCACCCCGGAAGCCCCTCTGAATACCTGGGAAAAATGGAACGAGGCTGAAATGATCCTGGGGGATATCCACAGCCTGCTGACAGCCAACCGGGAGACGGTACCGCGGGCGGGAGAAAGATGGAGCGGAGAAGAGATAGGAGTGATCTGAGTGGCATATGCAAAAAAAACATGGGTGGACCGGCAGGCGGAGTATCCGGGACGGAGGAGACTGACCGCTACCGGCACCACGGATGTGTACGATGTGGCCCGGGAGGAAGGGCTGATTGTGGAAGAGGGAGATGCCCTGAACGCCCAAAACCTCAATGATCTGGAAGGACGGATTGAAGCAGGTCTGGCGGAAAAAGCCCAAATTGCCCACACCCACGGCTCGGGGGATCTGACCGGCCTTTCACAAATGAATGTGGGAAGCGCCTCCAAACTGGCTGCAAAGCGGACCATTGCCCTGAGCGGGGGCGCTACCGGCACGGCCACCGGCTTTGACGGCAGCGCCAATATCACCATTCCGGTGACGGCGCTGGATATGAGCAAGGCCACTGCCGGAACGCTGCCTGCGGCCCGGGGCGGCACCGGAGCCACCAGCCTGGGAAGCATAACGGTG
>CASEAH010000069.1 GCA_949285935.1 uncultured Oscillospiraceae bacterium | reverse complement strand
TTCATTGAAGGGGAGAATCGCCGCCGAGGCAAAGGCCGGGCAGGCCATCGACAGCAGGAAACATATCGCCGCACAGAATCCGAAAAGTTTCTTTTTCATCTGTTCCACCTCCCTTACAATAAAAACCAGAATCCCAGGATGATCGCCATCAGCGGAAGGGCAATCCCGGCAAACCAAGCGAAATATTTCCCCTTGTCCACCGGAAGGTCGCCGACCAGTTTTCCGGTCTGGCCATTCATGGCAAACAGGAAGTCCCGGCCGTTCCATTTCGTGCTGAGCATCCAGACCGGCATCAGCGCGTACTTCATGTTGGATTTCCGGAGCTGGAAACTTCGACCCTGCGGATGAACTGCCTCATACCCTCTTACCGTATTCCGCAGTTCCATTTCGGCACTGTTTTCTGCCCGGGTTTCGATCCGCGCCAGGCTGTCCTGCTGGCTTACGTCGTACTTATCCGCCAGAAAGCCGGGCAGGTAGGCAGTGGAGAAAGGCCTGATCTCGCTGTAATCATAAGGTTCGATGGCGTCCATGTGGGCGTCCGGCATCTTGGTGGAAGCGTCCACTGGGATCCGCTCAAATCCAATCCGGCCGCTGCGGTCAACCTGATAGTGGTCTGTCTCGGTGATTTCGTAATCCCCTTCTTTCCAGGTGCGGGAATTTGTGGCGTGATAGGTAACTGTCCCGTCTACCTGGCAGTCGCACAGCCAGAAGGGGACATAGACCCCCTGGATCTCTTCAATGTGGTTTTGTTCCCTGAAGGCTTTGGGCAAAAACTTTTTGCCTTTGTAGTATTTTTTCAGGGCAGCAACAGCCGCCTGCTTATCCAGCCGGAAGGGAATGACCAGCTCCGGTTTGAGTCCGCCGGTGAACTGACCGGGCACGATGGTGGGGTTGCCGCAATAGGGGCAGCTGGTCGCCGCGGTGGTGGCGTCACAGATCATCTCAGCGCCGCAGGAAGGGCAGTTGTAGCTCTTCATCCCAGCGGATTCCTGGGCATCCCAGGAGATTCCCATTTCCTGAGCCGCAGCATTTTCCCTCTCCCGGGCTGCATCCGCTTTGGCCTGGGCTGCCACGGAAGCCGCTTCTTTTTCGCTGTAAAGCTTTTCGATCTCCGCCACTTCGTAGGCTTTTCCGCAGTAATCACATTCCAGTTTTCCGCTCTCCCCAACAAAATGAAGAGGGCCAGTGCATGCTGGACATTGATACGTAGTAATACCAGTTGCCATAGGTGGTTCGCCTCCCAAATTACTTTCATGTCAAGGATTAAACATGTTTTTTTCACGGCCTGTCAATGGATGATTGTTTTGCTCCCCATGCTTCAGCCTGTTTTCTCGCCGCAATGATCCTCATGGGTTGCCCAGCCCGCAAACGAAACCTGCTCTCCCGTTTCCTGCAGCCGCTCTGCACACCGGCGGCAGATGTCAATCTCCTGGCAGATAAGGAAGCAGTTGTTGCACACCAGGCGCTCGCATACTGGACACAAATTGAAGAAATGGCCCGCTTCCTCCACCGCCTTGTCGAAAGCCCTTTTCTTTTCCCGCTCATAAAGCAGATAAAAGACGACCCGCTTGGATTCGGTCCGGGGATCTTCTCCCGCCTTGGAAAAGCCGGCCGGCGTACTCTGCCACACTTTTCCGCACTCCGGACAAATCAGGTTGAAAACAAATTTTTCCTGATCGGAGCAATCGATCAGATGTTCCCTGATAACCTGTTTCACCGAACCCCCCACCTTTCCTTTTGTCCTGTCGCTTCTTTGCATCCACAGTACCAGTTCTTTGTTTTCAAATCCATTGCATGATTATGTATTTCGTGGGCATTTTTGAAAAATACATCATTTATTTAGTGTGCTATGCTTTCTTTTTTGGGAACAATTTTGTTGAAAATGCACATATCCAGAAGAGATATCTTCCCTTCCGGGAACAGCCGGTAACGCAAAACAGGCAGGGCGGCAACTTCCTGAAAAGTCTGCCGTCCTGCCTGTTTAAGGTTTTTTCAGCTTGTCGATGGAACCCCGTTTACAGCAGTTCGTCCAGCCGGTCGCAGCGGCGGAACAGTTCGATGTAAAGCAGGAGTTCCTCCCGGGAACCCACCCCCAGTTTCTGGTAGATGTTCGCGTTATGCCTCCGGACCGTGTTGATGCTGATGCAGGCCTCTTCGGCCACCTCACTGATCCCTTTGCCATCGGCATAATATCTCAGAATGTTGTGCTCGGTAGGCGTCAGGCCGGCTGCCCGCTGGGCAAAGGAAGCAAAAAGCTCCTCAATATTGGACGGGAGCTGCGGCCTGCCCGCAGCTTGCAGTTTTGTTCCTATGAAATCGAACAGCTCGTCGATTTCCGTCACACCGGAGCACTCCCTGCACAAAACCCCCTCGTTCCGGATCAATTCCAGGCTCTTG
>CASEAH010000068.1 GCA_949285935.1 uncultured Oscillospiraceae bacterium | reverse complement strand
CCGGTGAGGGTGATCACCGCATCCGTTTCAGCCAGGCCTTCGGCCATGAGCAGGTCCTGGGTGGAGCCGTCACCGTTGATGATAAGGGCATGGGGAAGGGCTTCGGAAAGAGCCTCGCACCGCTGGGGCTTCTGTTCAATGATCTTGACAGCCACGCCGCTTGCCAGCAGGTCTTCCGCCAGATAGGCGGCGATGCGGCTGCCGCCGATGATCATAACATGGTGGATCTTCTGGGTGTCGATCTTCAGATTCTTAATCAGCTGGGCCAGATCCCGATTGTCGGCAGTGACGGTGATCTTGTCTCCCACCCGCAGCATAAACTGCCCCGCAGGAATGGTCACCTGCCCGTCCCGTTCCACGGCGCAGATGAGCACCCGCACCTTGGTGGCCTGCTCCAGCTGATCCAGCCGTCGCCCGGCCAGGGGGCTTCCTTCCTTGATTTTCAGCTCCACCAGTTCCACGCGGCCCTTGGCAAAGGTATCCCGCTTAAGGAAGGAAGGGAACTGGATGAGATGAAAGATCTCCCGCGCCGCGGCCCGCTCCGGGTTGATGGTCATGGAAAGGCCCAGCTCCTCGCGAAGGAACTGGAGCTGCTTGGTATACTCGGGGTTACGGACCCGGGCAATGGTATGCCGGCACCCCAGCTTCCGGGCCAGCACACAGCAGAGAAGATTGATCTCATCCGCTGAGGTGGCGGCAATGAGCAGGTCGCTGTGGGCCACGTCCGCTTCCTGCTGCACCTCCAGGGAGGCGCCGTTTCCATGGACCACCAGCACATCCAGCAGCTCCACAGACTGCAGCACCTGGGGATTGCTGTCGATGACAATAATATCATGGCCTTCCCGGGACAGCTTTTGGGTCAGGGCATAGCCCACCTTGCCGTCACCGACAATTACGATCTTCATAGCTTTACTCCGTTTTCCGGGAGCCGCTCCTCACGGGACAGCGCTCCCATGACAATCTGTTCCGCCGGGCGTTCCGCAAAGGCCCCGGACAAACATTCCAAAAGGTATTATAGCATATTGGCCGCCGCCCGCAAGTGGCGCGGGACTGTCCGGATCAAATCATTCCACATAGGCCCCGGAATAGTAATATTCCAGGATCTCCACATAGTCCCAGCCGTTCTGGGCGCAGTAATAGGCCCCCACCTGGCTCATCCCCACGCCATGCCCATAGCCCCGGGTGGTAAACTCAAAGGCTTCCGCTCCCGGATCATAGCGGATATCGAAAGCGGTGGAGCGCAGGCCCAGGATGTTCTCCCGCAGATTCCGGCCGGTGGTGGTGACGCCGTCCTCGCCGCCCACCCGGATGTTCCGGACAAATTCCCCGTCATGGTAGTCCAGGATCTCAAACCAGTCGTCCTCCTGGCCCCGCACCAGCTCCACATCCAGCTTTGCCTCCACCTTCCGCTTTACCTCCGAAGCGGAGAGGGTCACGGTTTTTTCGTAATCCTTATAGTCCTCTTCCTCCCAGCTGTCCACCGAGGTCAGGTATGGATAACTGGCCCCCCACACATTCTCAGAGGAAGCGGTAACCCCCGGGCTGATGGCAAAAAAGGTGGTGAGGGCCGGTTTGCCATCATAAAGTACCATTTCCCCAATTACCTGGGAAATCGTTTTTTTCAGCGAAGCGGATGGGGTCCGGACATTAAAGGCCGGGCTGACCCCCTGGCTGTTCTGACGGAAAATATTGGTGTATACCGCTACCGCCTGAGCCTTGATGGCTTCCTCGGGCCATTTGTCTCCCACTTCGTTCATAACCACCTGGGATACAATGTCCAGCGCATCCCCTGAGATTTTCCGCCCCCCTGCTGTAATGGACAGGGTCTCTCCCGATTCGGGTTCCTCCTCCGGTTCATCTTCGGGTTTTTCCTCCGGCCGGTCTTCCGGCTCCTCTTCCGGCTCTTCCTCGGGTTCGTCTTCCGGCTCTTTCTCAGGTTTATCCTCCGGTTTGCCTTGGGGCTCCTCCTTCCCGGGGTCTTCCTCAGGCTTGTCCGCCGGAGGCTGGGACGCGGGGGAAGAGGCAGCCGGCACACTCTGGCTGGAAGAAGCGGGTGGAGCCGAACTGGAGGAAGGGGCAGAGCTTCCGGCATCCGAAGATCCGCTTTGGGCGCTCTCTTCCTCCCGGGAGGATGGGGAATCCGGCTCTTTTTGGGAAGAGGAGGCTTCGTCTTCCAGTGAATGGACTGCCGCGATCATCTCCGGCGGCGGGGCTGCGGCGGCACATCCTCCGGTCAGCACCAGGCAGGCGCAAAGGACCAGCAGGGCCAGTTTTCTTCTCATGGGTTCTCCTTCTCCGCCTGCCGGCGGTCCGGCGCGGCTGGGGCTGATATCAATACGGTTCTATTATAAAGCAGGACCCGAAGATTTTCCACCCCTGCAGCACCGGCAGAAGGAGAAATCTTCGGGTCTTGTTGAAGAGGCAGTACGTCTCGCTCTCAATTTTTCCCCGGGGAGAGGGGAGACGTGCGCCGCGGCAATCACATTTGGGGTAGCGGGCAGGGGATTGGGGCCGGCTTCTTCCCTGTAAGCAGCGTTGGCCCACCGGCAGTTCTTCTGCAAGCCAGGCACTGCCGAAAACCCCCTTTGAGGGTAATACCGTATTCCACCCGGGGAGGCATCTGGCCGTATTGGTACCGCTGGATCGTGCCGGAGGCTGCCGCCTCCTTAAGGGCAGCCTCCGGCACGGCATCGGTGATGTTGGTCAGTTCCTGCCAAATATGGCCTTATCTTATTCTCTCCTTTTCCGCCGGGGCACACAGGATTTTGTTTCCATCCTCCGTCAAAAGCTGCCAGCCCCTCTTCTCCCAGGCAGCAGGCATCCTTCTCCAGGCTGAACCCCAACAGGCCCCTTCTGCCCGGTTTCCGTTTTTCTTCTGGGGCGGTACGCTTTTGTACCCACACGGGAAAAGGAAAAGGTACCGTTTCCTTTCCAGGAAGAGCGGTTTTTCTTCCAACAAAAAGCCGCCGGCAGGGATCTCCCGCCGGCGGCTCCAATGTCTCTTACTGGCCCTGGCGCAGCTCGTACAGCCGGGGATTTTCCACAATATCCCGGCGGCCCAGGCGCTCCATCATGGTGTCGAAAGCGGCAGCCGCACGCTGGATCACCGTCTGCTCCGAAACCTGGGTCAACTTCCGGTTTTCCATGACCACCTGGCCGTCCACGATGGTCCAGTCCACATCCTGCCCCATGGCATGGTATACCAGCCGCTGCACCGGCATCACTCCAAAGGGAGCCAGATGGGGCTGCATCACATCCACGGTAATGATGTCCGCTTTTTTGCCCTTTTCCAAAGAGCCCACCAGATGGTCCAGCCCCAAAGCCCGGGCCGGCTCAATGGTGCACAGCTCCAGTACCTTGCCGCAGGGCAGCAGATCCCCGTCCTTAAAGCGGAACCGCTGCAGCAGCTGTACGTTCTTCATATCCCGCCACAGGTCGTAGCTGCGGTCAGGGGCGGTACCGTCGGTGACCACCGCCAGATTGACGCCCCGGTCCAGCATCTCCATCACCCGGCAATGTCCCACCACATTGCTGTGGGTGGTGGGGCCATGGAAAACAAAGGCTCCTGTCTCTGCCAGAATATCCAGCTCCCGGTCGCTGTAGCCGGTGCTGTGGGTCAGGGACAGCCGCGGGGTCAGCACCTCGGGGGTATTGTCATACATAAACTGGACGTCTCCCGCAAAGGCATGGCTGTGCAGGGGCACGCCGTACTCCTGGGACAGGCGGAACATCTCCCGGTTGTGCCGGATGTTCATCTCGGGGCTTTCGTCGGGGCGCAGCCCCATCCGCCCCGGCGCCACGATGCAGGTCTGGCGGGGATGGCGGCCGTTGTAGGCTTTCAGCGTTTCCTCCGTGGTCTTCCAGGCCATCTCGGGGGTTACATCGTATTCCCGGACGCTGCCGTCCTTTTCCCACACCCGGGCGTGCTTGGGGAAAGCGCCATAGGCGCTGCCGATACCGGTCAGCTGCCGGATACCGGTGGAAGCCGCTCCCTCCAGGCTGGCGCCCACCGGTTCGATCCTGTCGATACGGGGAGTGCTGCCTACCATGCATACGCCGGTGGTGGTGCCGAATTTGAGACGCTCGGCGGCAGCCAGGGCGCCCTCGGCATACCAGAAATCCTCATCCGTGCAGCAGTAGTAAATGGTCTGGGCCATGTTCTCCCAGTCGGAGCAGTGTTCTCCCAGGGTCTTGATCAGGCAGTGGCCGGCGTGGCCGTGGCCGTCTACCAAACCGGGCAGCACAGCATGACCGGTCATATCCAGGACCCTCCGGGCCTGGGGCAGCTGTCCGCCCAGCTCCTCCATGGGGCCCAGCGCCGCGATGCGGTCGCCTTCCACCGCCACATATCCCTTGTCCCAAATGGTGTGGTTTTTGTCCACCGTAATGACCATACCGCCTACCAGCAGCAAATCAAACATTTTATTTCCTCCTTAACGCCCTCCGCCGGGGCTTTTTATTGTATCTGTATCGCTGGGTATTCCCAGCCTGCTGCCCCATGGAAAATTTCCCGCTTTCCGGCCGGCGCCCAACGGAAAAGCCGCCGGGGGATATAAAAGGGCAAAACAGCCTGCCCCGGAGTTATCGGCTCCGGAGATAGTCCAGGATCTCGGCCGCGTTGGTGTCCGGCTTCACCTTGGGCATGACCTTTTCGATGACGCCCTCCTCGTCAATGATGTAGGTGGAGCGCACCACTCCCATGCTCACCTTGCCGTACATCTTCTTTTCCTGCCAGACACCGTAGGCCTGGATCACCGAAAGCTCCGGGTCGGAAAGCAGCAGGAAGGGCAGGCTGTGCTTCTGGGCAAACTTCTGGTGGGAGGCAGCGGAATCCCGGCTGACCCCGATGACCACGGCGCCAAGCTTTGCAAATTCCTCATAGCCCGCGGCAAAAGCACAGGCCTGGCGGGTGCAGCCCGGGGTGTTGTCCTTGGGATAAAAATACAGGATCACCTTTTTGCCCCGGAAGTCGGAAAGCCGCACCGGATTGCCATCCTTGTCGGGAAGGGTAAAATCCGGTGCCTGGGTGTGGACGTCCAGCATCATACATAACCTCTTTTCTTTATAACAAACTCCGCCTGGAGCGGCAGACAGTAAGCCGGGCCGCTTTCCAGGCATACATCATGACGGACGGCGGCAAAGCTGACAAACTTCTTTTTCTCCATCCATGCCGGGAAGCTTGCGCCCGCTTTTCCTTTAAATTGAGGATTCCGTCCGGGCCTTTCCCAGCGGATGCTCCGGACGGAGGCCTCCAATGGCTCAACCGGCTCCGGAGGGCGGGAGGATGGCTGAATCTGCCCTCCTGCCGCCGCAGCAAATGCGGGCACACAAAAAACAGGGGCCCCGGAACAGCTCTGGTCCCGGGGCCCTGCATGATGGCGTCCCCGGCGGGATTCGAACCCACGGCCTTTCGCTTAGGAGGCGAACGCTCTATCCTGCTGAGCTACGGAGACGGATAAAGAAAGCAGGCGCGGGGCCTGCCCATGACGGTATCATTTTACCGCCGCCGAGGGGGTTTGTCAAGAAAAGGAAAGGCCCACCCGGGTTTTTGAAAAAAATCTTTCCCGGGGTTTCATTTTACCCGCAAAGTATGGTATAGTAACTATGTCACAAGGCGGACGGAGCCGGGCGAGCTCCGCCGCCGCAGCCCCTCCGGGCTGTCATCTTCTGCGCCTTTCCCGCTCTCCGCCGGAGCCTGGGAAGGCCGATGTTATCGCCCCCGGCGGCGGGCAGGCTCCGGCCTCCCGGAAAACCGGCTGGCGCAAAAATACCGGCGCAGCTGTGTTATGGCCGTTTACGGGAACGGCAGAAGTGAAGGGAATGGAATGAAAAGAGAAAAATCCTGCGGAGCATTGGTGTTCCGCAAAAATGAAGGGGCCTACGACCTGGTGCTGCTCCGGCACAAGTTTGGAGGCCATTGGTCCTTCCCCAAGGGCCATGTGGAGCAGGGCGAAAACGAGCGTCAGACCGCCCTGCGGGAAGTCCGTGAGGAAACCGGCCTTACCATCCGTTTGCTGGAGGGCTTCCGGGAAAGTGTGGAATACTTTCCAAAGCCGGGGGTTCGCAAGCAAGTGGTATATTTCCTGGGAAAGGCCATGGGAGAGGTCCTGATTCCCCAGGAAGAAGAAATCAGCGAAGTCCATTGGGTGCCCATTGACAAGGCCGCCGATATGGTTACCTTTGCCAATGACAAAAGGCTCATCCGCCTGGCCAAAAAGCGCCTGGGCATCCCCAAAACAGACGCCGACGCCCCCAGCGCCGACGCAGGGAGGTGAACAGGCCTTGTTCAGCGCACCCAGTTCCCGGCTGCAGCGGTTCCTCAGCGGGAATCCCACCCGGGTCATCACCGTCAGCTTTTTGCTGGTAATCCTTTCCGGTACCGTGCTGCTGATGCTCCCTGTCAGCTCCCGCGCCGGTGTGGTTACCTCTCTGGGAGACGCCCTGTTTACCGCCACCTCGGCCACCTGCGTTACCGGCCTGGTGGTTCAGGATACGTATCTGTACTGGAGCCCCTTCGGCCAGGGGGTGATCCTGGCCCTCATCCAGGTGGGTGGCCTGGGTCTGGTCACCTTTGCCACCTTTTTTAACCTGGCCCTGGGCCGCCGCCTGGGACTGCGGGGAATGGATGTGGCCAAGGAATCCCTCAGCACCGACTCCTTTGGGGATGTGCGGGCTCTGGTGCGCACGATTTTTGCCATTACCTTTGGGGTGGAGGCCGTGGGCGCCATCATCCTGACCCTGGCATTCCTGCCCCGGTACGGCTTCCCCGATGCGGCTGTCAAGGGCGGCTTTGTCTCTGTGTCGGCCTTCTGCAACGCGGGCTTTGACCTGATGGGCTGCGAGGCCCCCTACTCCTCTCTCATGACCTTTGCCGATAATCCGGTGGTGCTCCTCACCGTATCGGCCCTCATCATCACCGGCGGACTGGGCTTTGTGGTATGGCGGGATGTGGCCCGCTGGCATCGCACCCGGCATCTGGAACTTCATACCAAGGTGGTTCTGGTGATGACCGGCGTGCTTCTGGCCGCCGGTACGGTGGCTTTTGTGGCCGCCGAATGGAACAATCCTGCCACATTGGGCAGCATGCCTTTTTTCCAGAGGCTTTTGGGCGGCTTTTTCCAGTCGGTGACGGTGCGTACCGCCGGATTTAACGCCATTGACCAGGCGGCCATGACCGATCTGTCCAAAATCTTTGCCATTGCCCTGATGTTTATCGGCGCGGCCCCTGCCGGAACCGGCGGCGGTGTGAAGGTCACCACCATGGCGGTAGTAGCCATGACGGTGGTCTGTGTCATGCGGGGAGAAAACGATACCGTTATCTTTGGCCGCCGGGTGGATTACCGGGCCGTCTATAAGGCCCTGGCCCTGCTTTTCCTGGCCCTGTGCCTGGTGGTGCTTTCCTCCATGGTGATCCACTTTGCTCTGGATCAGCAGGCCAACGCCATTGACATTGTGTATGAAGAGGTTTCCGCTTTCGGTACCGTAGGCCTGTCTGCAGGCATTACCAGCCAGCTCAGCTCTGCCTCCCGGATGGTCCTGATCCTTTCCATGTTTCTGGGCCGGGTAGGACCGGTGTCCCTGGCGGTGTCCCTGGCCATGCATACTTCCGGCCGGCGGGAAGTCCTCCCCAACGGCAAGATCCTCATCGGGTGATGCCATGGAAGAAACCAGCCGCGCCTCCCAAAGCCTGGGCGGCAGGCCGGTACAGGTACTGCTTTTCTGCTGATACAGTCAACCGCCCCCCAGCCGGAAGGCCGGGGGGCGGTTTTGGTTGCAAACGAGAACCACCGGCTGCGGCGGTGGTTTCAAAAAGCTTTCGCTATGCCTCCAAACCAGATTCCAGGGAAGGGAGGAACGGTTCCCAGACCCATCAGGCAGAGAGCAAAAGATGGGACAAGGCCAAAGAGAATCACCCCACCGCTATTTTAAATAGCAGCGGGGCGCTCCATACAATAGAAGTACAATTTGTGAGCCTATGGACACGGCTGGTAAAAGGCCTCAAGGGGATTTGTGCAAACCACCGGCACGGCCGGTGGTTATGATTTGCTCTCTACAAAACCCTTGCGGGCCTTTTCCCGGGCCTCAAAGGATTCTGATAAAAACTATATGGGGACTTTCCGGCCGTCTCGGGGGTTCTGTTTCGTATCTTCAGCGGCTCATTTTCTTCGGATGGGAAGTCAGAGCGTTTGCGTGGCTGCATATTGCCTCCACAGCAAGGCCCGTCTCTCTGTCCAATGTCAAGGCTTGCAGCATGGCCCGGTATGTTCTGTCAGACTTTGGGACCGGGGCCTGTCCCCGGCGGCCTCCCGGCCTCTTGAGCACCCGCCTGCTGCCAGGAGGAGCCTTCTTCGCTGGTCTGTCTTCTGTGGATGGGGAGGGGGAATCTCTTTATTCAATCACTTCCGAAAGCCCTACCGGGCCAGCCGTATCCCCGGCCGGTTGGGAGGACGCAGCCTCTTGCTCCGGGTGCTGGGCGGCAGGGAAGACCCCCGGTTCCTCTCCGGGTTCTCCCCCCGGTGGCTGGGGCTGGTCACCCTCCGTTTGAGGAGGTTCCCCCGGCGCGGCATACATCTCACGGATCCGGGCAATGCAGTCGGGATTGAGGTAAAAGACAGCCCCGTCCCGGCTGAAACTGCCGTCAATATACGCCACGGCAGTGGCGGGAAGGTCCAGCCGGGCCAGAAAGGCCGCTGCCGAGCGCCGCTCCTCATAGTCCTTCCAGGAAAGATCGGTATCCACTGTTTCCAGTACCGTGGCCATCAGGCTGTCCCCCAGGTCGGTAAGGAATGCCGGGAGGGTCTCCCCCAGCATTTGGGACAGGAGAAGCGCCGCCCGGTCGCTGCGCTCCACCTCGCCCCCCTTGTATGCGGGGTATGCCATGATATCCGCCGCCTTGCGTCCATCCAGCTGGTAGTTGCCCTTGGGCATTACCACCTCCCGACCATGGACCTGTCCGTTCAAATCCACCGGCAGGTAGTAATCCATCAGCCCGGTTACCGAAAAGATCCGTTCCAGATCCTCCACCTCCGCTTCGGCCCACCGGTCCACCGGAATCTCCAGCCAGGCGGCCAGGGCCTGCTGGACATACCGGCAGCCGCCTCTCTGATACAGCTGGGCCAGTGTGGCCGCCTCTCCGCCGTAGTCCACACTGGTGGCGGGAGGCAGCAGACAGAGGGCGATCCGGCCCTGATCGGGAAGAAAGCCCAACAGCAGAAAAAGATCGGGAGGGGTCCGGTCGTCCTCCCGGCCGGTGACCAGGACGGTGATCCGGTCGTCACTCCGGGGCAGATATACCACCGGCAGCTCCTCCTCCGATTCCCGGGGAAGACGGGTGCGCAGATAAAAGACCCCGCATACCGCCGAAAGTACCACCAGCATGGCAAACAGGGTAATACCGAAGGATTTTCCAAAAGCCCCCAGAGTGCGCTCAGTCTGACGCCGCAAGGCAGGCCCCCCTCTCTTATTTGGATCCATTTTCGAATCGGGACCGGGCTGCCCATTGGGCAAAAAGTCCCGCCTTTCTGCTTTTGCATCCCTCCCGGAACCGGGCGGGGATTGGGAACCAGCCCCTCCGGCCTCTTGCCGCCCTTCCCGGGCTTCCTCCCGGGCCTGGCCGGGGATTCAACGGAAAAACTCCGGCTTTCCCCCATGGAGTGCCTCTTGGAAACCATGGGGGATGTGGAATGAAGCAGTGATGGCTCCTTGCCCCGGTTCCTGCTTCAAACCAGGCCAAAATCCCCAATCTGTCATCATAGTATGGGGCTGGCGGGACATTCTTAATCAAGAAAGAGGCGGACATCGCTGCAGGTCTTTCCTTCCCGGGGCAAAAAGCCGCTGAAAAAGCCGGAAAAGCGCCTGTAAAGCCTTGACAAAGGCTGTGGGGAACGATATAATATTCTCCGTGACAGTTGCGCCAGGGGATTGGTATGCCCTGGGGCGCTTCTGGACGGAAGCCGGCGGCGTATTGTCTCTGTCGGACGGATGGAGGCGATCCTTTGAAATTTGATCTTTGCAAGGTGCTGGACCGCGAGGGAGAATCCGATGTGGTAACGGAAGATGTGGACCTTCGTGCTTTCAGGTACCGGGGCGTGACCCCTTTCAGAGAGCCTGTACGGATGACGGCCAGAGCCTGCAACCGGGCGGGCGTGGTTTCACTCGACTGCGACTACCGGTTCACTCTGTTCCTCACCTGTGACCGCTGCCTGACCCCCTTCACCAAACAGGTCGACCAGCACAGCACCCATGTGGTGGTCCGCTCCCTCCAGAATGAGGAGGAGGACGACTATGTGGTGGCCCCTCAGGGCGTCGTCGAGCTGGATGAGCTCGCTACCAACGACATCCTGCTGGAGCTTCCCTCCAAATTCCTGTGCCGGGAGGACTGCCGGGGTCTCTGCCCCGTGTGCGGCTGCGACCGCAACACGACGGAGTGCGGATGCCCCACTGCCAGCGGCGATCCGCGGCTGGACGCCCTGAACAAGTTTTTTGAAGAATAGGAATCATAAGGATCAACCTGAAGGAGGTGCTGAAAGATGGCGGTACCCAAGAGAAAAAGCTCCAAGGCCCGGAAGAACACCAGACGCTCCAATGTCTGGAAGCTCCCCGTCCCCAACTTCTGCAAGTGCACCCAGTGCGGCGAGCTGAAGCTGCCCCACCACGTTTGCGGTAACTGCGGTTACTACAAGGGCCGTGAGGTCGTCAAGGTCGACGCGGAATAAGCCAACCGAAAGTGGAGGAGGATGCCAAGTCCTCCTCCGTTTTTTTGAAAGCGGGGGAATGCCCCGGGAAAGGAGCGGACCGGCATGGCGGTACTCATCAAAAGCGTTGACCCGGGCTCACCGGCCCGGCGGGCGGGGGTCCTCCCCGGCGAGACTCTGGTTTCCATCAGCGGCAACCCCATTGCCGACGTGCTGGACTACCGCTTTTATATGACCGAGCCCCGGCTGGAACTGGAACTGCAAAGCCCCGGCGGTCAGACCCGGCGTCTGCGCATCCATAAAGGGCAGTACGACGACCTGGGTCTGGAATTTGATACCTACCTGATGGACCGGCAGCACCACTGCAAAAACAAGTGCGTCTTCTGCTTTGTGGACCAGCTTCCCCCCGGTTTGCGGGAAACCCTGTATTTTAAGGATGACGACAGCCGCATGTCCTTCCTTTTCGGCAGCTATGTGACCCTCACCAATGTTTCGGAGGAGGAGATCCGGCGGATCATCAAAATGCATATCAGCCCCATCAATGTATCGGTCCATACCACCAACCCCCAGCTGCGGGAGCAGATGATGAAGAATCCTCAGTCCGGGCCCTCCCTGCGGTACCTGCCCATGCTGGTGGAAGCGGGGATCAAGCTGAACACCCAGCTGGTGCTCTGCCCCGGTCTCAACGACGGGGAAGAGCTGCGCCGCAGCCTGTGGGATCTGGGAGAACTGGCCCCCGGCGTCCAGAGCATCGCCCTGGTGCCGGTGGGGCTGACCCGCCACCGGGAGGGGCTGTATCCTCTGCGCCCCATGACCCGGGAAGAGGCGGGCCGGTGCCTGGATCTGGCCGAAGAATTTGGGCAGGAGATGCTCCGGCGGCACGGCAGCCGCATTGCCTTTGCTTCGGACGAGCTGTTTCTTCAGGCGGGGCGGCCCATCCCCGGCCCGGAGTATTACGAGGACTATCCTCAGCTGGACAACGGCGTGGGGCTCTGGGCCCTGCTGAAGGAGGAATTTTTCAGCGCCCTGGCCCTGGAGGAGGGGGAGCCCCTGTCCCGGCGGGTATCCATTGCGTCGGGGGTGGCGGCCCAGCCCCTGATGCGGGAACTGGCCGACGCTGCGTCGGCAAAATTCCCCGGTCTGGAAATCCAGACCTTCGCCATCCCCAACCGCCTGTTTGGGGATACGGTAACCGTGAGCGGACTGATCTGCGGAGGCGATATCATCGCCCATCTCAAGGACCGGGACCTGGGAGAAAATCTGCTGCTGCCCTCGGTGATGCTCCGCCATGAAAAGGACCGTTTTCTGGATGACACCACCCTTCCTCAGCTGGAGGAAGCCCTGGGAGTTCCGGTGCGGGTCCACGATGTGGACGGATTCTGCCTGCTGGACGCCATGCTGGGCCGGGACGGGACGGAAGGCTGAATATTTTCCCCACACCCCGGCCCGGAAGCAGGTCTTTCCATGGTTTGCAGCCTGTGGGACAGGAAAGAATCCCCTCCATGCTTCCATCTGAATGTTTTTAAGGGGAAGAGCGGGATTTGGCACCATGCCCGCCGGGAATGCCCGGGATGCCCGGTTTATAACCGGTGCGCCAACGGGTTTTGTCTCCCGGTGTCCCTGCCGGGAACAGCGGGGATGGAAGGCCAAGTATTCCCCACATCCCGACCCGGAAGCAGGTCTTTCCAGGGTCTCCCATCTGTGGAACAGGGAAAAATCGCTATGAGAAAAGTTCCCGGAGCCCTTCTCCCGCTCCCATCTGTGGGACAGGAAAGATCACTTTCCATGCTTCCATCTGAATATTTTTAAGAGGCAGAAGCAGGAGGTGGCAGAATTTCCACCTGTGGCCTTTGGCCTGAGGATGGGAGAAAAAGGCATGGAAATTTTTCAGAGCCTGGCGGAAACCGGCGGGAAAAGGAGTTTGACTTCTTCATCCCCGTCTCTGCACCCAACCGTCTCTGACCCGCAGGCCCTTCCGGCAGCCCGCCTTTCGTCTCTGGTTTTCCCAGCCGCCCCTCCGGGGTACCTGGGGAAGCATGGCGGTCTCCGCTTTTACCGGACTCTGCGCCTTTCCCGCTGAAAGATCCATAAAAGTTTTCGGTTTCCGGCAATATTCTGTCCCGGAACCGTCCATCCTGATACAGAAAGGAGTGACAGCCCATGGCAAAACCTCTGATTGCGGTGGTGGGGCGCCCCAATGTGGGCAAATCCACCCTTTTCAACAAGCTCATCGGCCAGCGGCTGGCCATTGTGGAGGATACCCCCGGCGGTACCCGGGACCGGATCGACGCCCCCTGTGAATGGCGGGGCCGGGAATTCATGCTGGTGGATACCGGCGGCATCGAGCCCCGGACCGAGGATATGATCCTTGCCAAGATGCGGGCCCAGGCCCAGATCGCCATTGACAGCGCCGATGTCATCATTATGGTCACCGACCTGCGCTCCGGCGTCACCGCCAACGACAGCGACATCGCCGCCCTGCTGCTGCGCAGCGGCAAGCCGGTGGTCCTCTGCGTCAACAAATGCGACCGCATCGGGGACGTGCCCCCGGATTTTTACGAGTTCTATAACCTGGGCCTGGGAGACCCCATCCCCGTCTCCTCCGTCCACGGCCACGGCACCGGCGAACTGCTGGACGCCTGCTTTGAATACCTGGACTTTGACCGGGAAGAGGAGTACCCCGAGGACTACATCAAGGTAGCGGTCATCGGAAAGCCCAATGTGGGCAAAAGTTCCCTGGTCAACCGCATTGCGGGGGAGGAGCGGGTCATTGTCTCCAACATGGCAGGCACCACCCGGGATTCCACCGACACCGCTGTGGAAAACGCTTTTGGCAAGTATATCTTCATCGACACCGCCGGCATCCGCCGCAAAAGCAAGGTGGAGGAGAACATTGAGCGGTACAGCGTCCTCCGGGCTTATATGGCGGTGGACCGGGCCGACGTGGCAGTCATGGTCATTGACGCCACCGAGGGCTTTACCGAGCAGGACAGCAAGATCGCCGGCTACGCCCACCAGCAGGGAAAGGCCTGCGTGGTGGCGGTGAACAAATGGGATGCGGTGGAAAAGGATGGCCGCACCATGCAGGAATTCCGCCAGAAGCTGGAAAACGATTTTTCCTTTATGTCCTATGTGCCTTTTGTCTTTCTCTCCGCCCTGACAGGGCAGCGGGTGGACAAGCTTTTTGAACTGATCAACCTGGTCAACGAAAAGAACTCCCTGCGTATCTCCACCGGCCGTCTCAACGACCTGCTGGCCTACGCCACCGCCCGGGTGCAGCCCCCCTCCGACAAGGGCAAACGGCTGAAGATCTACTACATGACCCAGGCCTCTACCCGCCCTCCTACCTTTGTCTGCTTCTGCAACCAGGCGGAGCTGTTCCATTTCTCCTACCAGCGGTATCTGGAAAATCAGATTCGGGAGCAGTTCGCCATGGACGGCACCCCCATCCGCATCGTGGTGCGGGAGCGGGGAGAATAGTTCGGACCTGGATCGTTATGGCATGATTCATTCTGTATGCAGCCGCTTACCCCTGTCACCCGGCCCGACGGCTGTAAAGGAGCGGCTGCCCGCCTGTCAGGGTTCCGTCATTGCAATCCGCCCCTCTGGGCTTATGGGGGAGGATGCCTGGAGCAAAGCCCTGCTTTTTATGGATCACCTTTTACAGTATAACTGACGGCTTTCAGAATCAGCCAAATGCCCCGCGCCATAGATTCCAGTCCATGGTGCGGGGCATTTTTACGGTTTTATGGCTTTTGCAAACGGCTCGTCCCAGGGCTTCTGTCTCTCGTGCCTTGGAGGAATGGAGGGGCCTCATTCTGCAGAATTTTCTGCCGCAGCGGGGAAGGCCACGGTAAACCGGGTGGTCCCACCGCCGCTTTCCGCCCGGATCTCCGCGCCGTGGCGCTGGGCGATCTCCCGGGCAATGGCCAGTCCCAGACCGGTGCCGGTACGGTTGCGGCGGCTCCGGGACTTTCGGAACCGGTCAAAGATCCGGGGCAGTTCCTCCGGAGGAATCCCCACTCCATGGTCCGTGACAGTAAGAACCACCTTGTCAGAGTCCACTTTTACCGCTGTTTCTACCTGTCCTCCCGGATCGGAAAACTTGACGGCATTGTCCAGCAGGATCACCAGCAGCTGCCGTACCCGGCCATAGTCTCCTGTGATGACGCAGGGTTCCTCAGGCAGTTCCGCCGCCAGGGACACTTCCCGCGGCTCTGCTGCGGGGCGCAGGGAGCGCACCCCGTCCCGCACCGTTTCCCGCAGGTCCAGAGGAGCCATCTCCAACCGGAACTGTGCGTCCTGCAGCCGGGTCAGATCCAGCAGATCATTGACCAGCCGCTCCAGATGCCGGCTTTCCCGAAGCATCTGGTCGTAGTATTCGGTTCTTTCTCCCGGGTCCTCCACCGCTCCGTCCCGGAGCAGCTCCAGGGATCCCCGCAGCACCGCCACCGGGGTGCGCAGTTCATGGGAGACGCTTGCCACAAAATCCTCCCGCATCCGGTCCAGCTCCGCCCGCTGCCGCTCCGCTTCATCCAGACGCTGGCCCAGCTGATCCAGGGTGCAGGCCAAACGCCCGATCTCGTCCTCCTGCCTGACGCCGGTGCGGACATCATAGCGGCCTTCCGACAGCTGCAGGGCAGTCTGCTCCATCTGCCGCAGGGGGCGTGTGAACCGGCAGGAAAGAGCCACCGCCGCCCCGCCTGCCAGCACCAGGGCCGCCGCTACTGCCGCCCCCAGCAGGGACAACCCCTGGCGGACCGCTTCCTCCACACCGCTCACCGGCGAATGCAGGAGCACGGCTCCCACGACGGTCTCCCCCCGGCGGATAGGCGCCCCCACCGTCAGGGAAGGGGTTTCCAGCAGTCCCGAAAATTCCTCGCCATAGGTCACTTCTCCTTCAAAGACCCGGTGGACGATTTCCTCGGCATTTTGGGGAAGCTGGGAAGAATCGGAGGGGGCTTGTCCGTGACCGTAGGTAAGAAGGTGCAGGTCCTGGTCCACCACCCAGATCTCCGCCATGGCCAGCTGGTCCAGATACCGCAGATAGGACCCATAACCCAGGCCGTTACCGCCTCCCGAACCGCCTCCATAGCCCTTTCCGCCGCCCATCCCCTGAGAGGGCAGAACCGTTTGGCCGGGATCCCCACCGTAAGGCTCCCCCGCCTCCTGAAGCGGCAGCTGGGCCAGGGTATCGGCCACCGAAACCGCCCGGGCCTCCATGGATGCCCGGTTGAGGGCCACGGTATGCTCCCGGAACAGGACCGTGAACACTCCTCCCAGCACCGCCGCAAACAGCAGCAGCACAGCCCCAAAACAGGCTGCCAGCCGCCATACGATTTTTCCTTTCATGAGATCACCTCAAATTTGTAGCCTACCCCCCGGATGGTGCGGATCTCCCATCGTGGGTGGGGAAAGGCATCCAGCTTGGCCCGCAGCCGCTTGACATGGGAATCCACGGTACGGGGGTCGCCGTAATAATCATATCCCCACAGCAGATCCAGCAGCATCTCCCGGGTAAAGGCCCGGTTCCGTCCTCCCGCCAGGGTCCAGAGCATCTCCACCTCCCGCTTGGTAAGAGGCACGGGATGCCCGTCCACGGTGACGCTGTAATCCTCCAGATTGATCCGCAGGCCCTCTGTTTCCAAGATTTTTCCGGGGCCGGTTTTTTCCACCCGCCGCAGCACCGCCCGCACCCGGGCCATCACCTCTCCCGGGGAAAAGGGCTTGACAATATAGTCGTCCGCCCCGATATCCAGTCCCATGATCTTCTCAAAATCCTCCCCCCGGGCGGTAACCATGATCACCGGCACATCCGATTCCTTCCGGATCTCGCGGCAGACCTGGAAGCCGTCCAGGCCGGGCATCATCACGTCCAGCAGGACGATCTGGGGCCGCCGGGCCCGGAACTCCTCCAGAGCCTTTTCGCCATCCTCCGCCAGTACCGTCTCAAAACCTTCTTTCCGGGCTGCGCTGCGCAGGATGTTGAGCAGCTGGGGGTTATCGTCCGCAATGAGCATCAGGGCCATATCTTTCTCCTCCATCCAGACGGTTCTGATTGATTTTCATTCGGTTTCATTATAAAGATATCCCATGAATAAGGCAACGGTGTGGCAAAAGGAGAAAATCTGTCCCAAAAATTTTATCATTTTGCCACAGGACTGCCACACAGGAGGGGTACCATAAAGTCACCGGAAGGATCATGCCTGACGGAACACACGAAAGGAGCAATTTTGACCATGAAAATCATAAAAACCATCGCCGCTGCCGGACTGCTGGCAGCCGCCCTGGCTGTCACCACCGGCACCGCCCTGGCCGCGGAATGGCAAACCCCCGCCGAGGCTGTGGCCGGTGTCACCGGAAAATCGGCCCAGGAGGTGGCGGAACTGCGGGAAGAGGGTCTTAGCTGCGGCGCCATCGCCGCCGGTGCCGGCAAACTGGAGGAATTTCAGGAAGCCATGCTGGCCCTGCGTGAGGAACGTCTGGAGGCGCGGGTAGCCGACGGACAGCTTACCCAGGAGCAGGCTGACAGCCTTTTGGAGGCCATGAAGGAGCGCCAGGCCCTTTGTGACGGCACAGGCGCCGGATTGGGCAACAGTGTTGGCAACGGTTGCTGTGACGGCACGGGCGCCGGATTGGGCAACGGCGTTGGCAACGGTCGCTGCGACGGCACAGGTGCCGGGCTGGGCAACGGCGTCGGCAATGGCCGCTGCGACGGCACGGGCGCTGGGCTGGGCAACGGCCGCATGGGCGGCGGACAGGGAAATGGCCACCGGCTGCGGGACGGCTCCTGCCTTTCCTGATTTTGCAGACCGGGAGCCTGCCAGCTTGAATCAGCCTGCCTGTATCTGGGCTGCTTCCGGTCCCTGAAGTAAACGGGCAGCAAGCACCGGTTTTTCTGCTCTCCGGAAAAATCTGCGGCCTGCCCCGGTGCAGGCGGGGCCCAAGGATAGGCCATCCTCCAGGAACTGCATCATTTTTCAAAGCTCCATCCCTTGCTCCGGCAGTTGCACCTTCTTTGGAGTCTGTCACAAAACAAAGATGCAAGGGTAATCCGTACAAAGAATGTGAGGCAAGCAAAGAAAATCGGCCCCGAAAGGAAGCGGTTCTGCTGCTTTTTCTGGACCGATTTTGTATATTGTTTCCGGCGAGGTTATTTTGCCGCAGTCCCATTTTTGAACCGTCATAATTGCCGGAGCGGCGTCTGATACGGCATGCCCACCGGCCAAGGCGACGCCCGGGCGGACCTTGCAGGCACCTGCTACAAACCAGCGTCTCGCGGCACACTGAATTTTCCTCTTGTGCCTCTTGTCTCCGGCCCTCAAGCAGACAATCGCCGTTTCAACGGCAGTCTGCTGTCCTTGTAAGATGGCTGCCAACAGCCTGCACTTGCTGCCTGCGGCCAAGGCTTTTCCGCGTCCTTTGCCGCAAAGCCGACAGAGGGTTTGCGGCCAGGCCGGAGCAAAATAAAAAGGAACGGTTGCAAAATAGCCGCACAAAAATAATGCATAAAAAATCGGGCTCAAAAGCAGCAAAACCACTTCTTGTGAGCCCGATTTTTTGTTCTTGGCTTCTATTTTTTGAGCAGAATGCTATTGCCTTGTTATTTTTCAGCAATACCTTTTGCCCACATTAAAAATCTTATGGTTCCAAACACTTTCCCCATCCGGTAAGACAGGGAAGCAGCGGGTTTTCCTTCATCGGGACCCACCCCAGGACGGCACCAAATCTTTTCCGGCTCATCCGTCCCGGATCTGCCGCCGCAGCAAGGGACTTTCTCCCGCATTTTCAGCGGATCAAACCTCTTCCACCCGGATGGAAAGGATCTTGACATCCTCCTTGGGACGGTCAGCCCGGCCGGTGGGTACCTTGGAAATGGCCTCCACTACCTCCAGCCCTTCAAAAACCTGGCCGATGACGGTATACCGCTGGTCCAGATAGGGGTATCCGCCCGCTTTGGCATAGGCCTCCACCGCTTCGGAAGGCCAGCCGCCATCCCGCATCTGCTTCTGCAGATCGGCGCCCACCTCTACACCCTGGACGATGTAGAACTGGCTGCCAATGCTGTTGGGCAGGCTGGATTTGGCCATGCACACCGCACCCCGGAAGTGGTAGAGATTCTTGGAGTACTCATCGGCAATGCCATGGCCCCAGATGCTCTCGCCCCCCATGCCGGTGCCTTCCGGGTCTCCGGTCTGGATCATAAAATCCTTGATGACCCGGTGAAAAATCAGGCCGTCATAATAGCCGTTTTTGGCATGGGTCAGCCAGTTTTCCACACACTTGGGGGCGTCCTCGGGGAAAAACATGGCCTTCATGGTGCCCATCGTGGTCTCGATCACCGCAATTTCCCCTTTGGGGGCGTCAAACTGTTTCATCATCTTATTGCTCTCCATTCCGCCGCCCGCAGGCGGCTTTTTTCTGTCGGGTTTTTAAAAAATGCCGGATCATCGCTGCCGTATGCGCCGGGTATGTTGCCAGACGGCAGGGGAGATACTGCCTCTCCCGCCCAGCCGGCCTTTCCCGGGGCTTCTTCCAGGCCCAGGGGGCACAGATGCCAGCTATCCCGGGCAACTTCCCGGATGGCAGGGGGGATGCTGACTCCCCCGCCCAGGTGGCCTTTGCCGGGGCTCCTTCCAGGCCCGGGGTCACAGATGCCAGATGTCCCGGGCATATTCCCGGATGGCACGGTCGGCGCAGAAGATTCCCGACCCGGCCACATTGCTCAGGCTCATCCGCTGCCAGGCCAGGTTGTCTCCGGCATAGATCCGCTGGGCACGCTCCTGCGCTTCCACATAACTTTCAAAATCCGCCAGGGCCATGTAGGGGTCTGCGGTACGCAGGTAGCCGGCGATCTGGCCAAAGGAGGGATAACGGCCCGCCTGAGCGTCCAGGAAGGCCAGGACCCGCTGCAGCCGCTGGCTTCCGGCAATAAAGTCCCCGGGCCGGTAGCCCCGGGCCTTCAATTCCGCCGCCTCCGCAGCTTTCATGCCAAAGATAAAGATATTTTCGTCTCCCACCGCATTGGCGATCTCCACATTGGCGCCGTCCAGAGTGCCCATGGTGAGGGCGCCGCCCAGCTGCAGCTTCATGTTGCCGGTGCCGGAGGCCTCAGTGCCGGCCAGGCTGATCTGCTCCGAGATCTCGCTGGCAGGCATCAGGTGTTCGCTCATGGTGACGTTGTATTCTTCCAGGAAAACGATCTTCAGCCTCTGGCGGACGTCGGGATCTCCCTCCAGCAGTTCCGCCAGGTCGCAGATAAATTTGATGATCTGCTTGGCCAGGTAGTAGCCAGGGGCAGCCTTAGCGCCGAACAGGCAGGTGCGGGGCTGGAAATCCATCTGGGGATGATCTTTCAACTCCAGATATCTCCACAGGATGTGGAGGGCGTTGAGATGCTGCCGCTTGTACTCGTGAAGGCGTTTGACCTGGACGTCAAAGAGGGAAGAGGGGTCCAGAACGATCCCCCGCTCCTCCCCCAGCCACTGGGCAAAAGCCAGTTTATTTTCCGCCTTGATGGCGGCCAGCCGCTCCAGGACGGTTTTGTCTTCCCGGTATTCGTCCAGCCGCCGCAGCTGGGAAAAGTCATGGAGGAAGCCGTCTCCGATCAGCTCTTTGATCAGGTCATTGAGACGGGGGTTGGACTGCATCAGCCACCGGCGGGAAGCAATACCGTTGGTGACATTGGTGAACTTGCCGGGCTGGATCTTGTAAAAATCGTGGAAGATGGTATCCCGGATGATCTGGGAATGGATGGCGGCCACACCGTTGACGCTGTGGCTGCCCACCAGGCAGAGGTAGGCCATGCGGATCTTGCCGTCGCTGATAATGGCCATCCGCCGCACTTCGCCTTCGGTCAGGTGGTACCGCTCCCGCAGGGCGGCCTGGTGGCGGCGGTCGATCTCCTGAATGATCTGGTAGATCCGGGGCAGCAGGCTTTGGACCAGGTTCACATCCCACTGCTCCAGGGCCTCTGCCATAACGGTATGGTTGGTGTAGGCAAAGGTATTCACCACCACGTCCCAGCTTTTGTCCCAGCTGTAGCCGCACTCATCCAGCAGCAGGCGCATCAGCTCGGGGATTGCCAGGGTGGGGTGGGTGTCGTTGATGTGGATGGCATTTTTTTCGGCAAAATTGTCCACCGTTCCATAAACGGACATATGCCGGCGGAAAATGTCGCTGACCGCGGCACAGACCAGGAAATACTGCTGGCGCAGCCGCAGCAGCTTCCCCTCCACATGGTTGTCGTTGGGGTACAGCACCTTGCTGATGACCTCGGCGTAGGAGTTTTTGCCGAATGCTCCCAGATAATCGCCCTTGTTGAACAGCTCCATATCGATGCCGGGGCTCTTGGCCTGCCACAGACGCAGCAGGCTCACCGCCTGGGTGTCGTACCCGGTGACATACATATTGTAGGGCACTGCCAGCACAGTGGTGTACCCCCGATGATGGGTCATGTGGTGGCCATTGTCCCACTTTTCATCCAGCTGGCCGCCAAAGCGCACCTCCACCGTATGCTCCGGCACCGCCTCCAGCCACACGTCCCCGCCGGGAAGCCAGTAGTCGGGCAGCTCGCTCTGCCAGCCGTCGGAGATCCTCTGCTTGAACATCCCGTATTCATACAGAATGCTGTGGCCCATGGCCAGGTAGCCGTCGGTGGCCAGGCCGTCCAGATAGCAGGCTGCCAGCCGTCCCAGGCCGCCGTTGCCCAGGCCGGGATCCGGCTCACAGCGGTAGAGGTTCTCCAGCTTGACCCGGTAGTGGGCCAGAGCCTCCCGGAACTCCTCCACCAGCCCCAGGTTGTAAAGGGAGTTTTTCAGGCTCTTGCCCATGAGGAATTCTATGGACAGGTAGTAGACCTGCTTGCGGCCCGTGGCGTTGCACTGGGCCAGAAAAGCCCGGCGCTTCTCTTCCGCCAGGTCCCGGACCACCAGGGCCGCCGCTTTATAGAACTGCTCATCCGACGCCTGTCTGGGAGATACGCCCAGCTGTCCGTTCAGCTTGCGTCCGATGGCTTCCTGAATCTCCTCTTTGCTCTTGTGCTGTTGCATAACATGCTCCTTTCCTTCGTCTGCAAGGAAAATGACGCGGGACTCCCGGTGCCGGAAACGTTTCCGCGGCCGCTGCGTCATACAAAGATTATTATATCCCAAAGCCCCTGATTCTTCAACGTCCCTCAAACAAAATTTACGAAACCACTTTTTTATCCCTGCATTATCTGGTATCATAAAGCTTGGAACCCGGGGCCGGAGCATTTACTCGCCCATAACGGCGCTTTGCCAAAGGCGCGCCGCTCTCTCCCGGGGGTTCGGACGCCGGTCCTCCCTCCACAGGCCAGGATCGGCCGCTGTGTATGTATATGATGCTGTGTCAGGATATCATGAAGAAAGGAGCCTGCGCTCTGCTATGGCAAACCGGATCAAAATCACAGTCATGGGAAACTCCTATTATATTTCCACCGACGGCAACGAGGCCCGGGTACGGGAGATCGAAGCCAAGCTGAACAGCCAGCTGGAGGAGATCATCGACGGACGGCCCAACCTCTCCACCATGGACGCCTTTGTGGTCCTGGCCCTGAACCTGATGGATGACCTGTCTTCCGGAGAAGAATCCACCGACCGGATGCGGGAGCAGCTGACCCAGTATCTGGAAGATGCGGCCCGGGCCCGGATGGAGCTGGAGGAGGCCCGCCGGGAAAATGACCGCCTGCGCCGGGAGCTGGAGCAGCTGCGGGCGGCAGGGAATACCCATTGAGCCGGGCCGTGGCCCTGCCGGAGGTCCTGGCCCCGGTGGGAGGGCGCGAACAGCTGGAAGCCGCGGTGCGCTCGGGGGCGGATGCCGTCTACCTGGGGGCCAAAGGCTTCAACGCCCGGCGCAATGCCGAAAATTTTGATGAACTGGGGCTGCCGGAAGCGGTGGCCTTTTGTCACGGGCGGGGAGTACGGGTCTATGTCACCCTCAACACCCTGGTAACCGACCCGGAGATCCCCGCGCTGGTGGAGGAACTGCGCTCCATCGCCGCCGCGGGAGCCGACGCCATCATCGTCCAGGATCTGGGCGTAGCGGATATGGCGCGGAAGCTCTGTCCCGGACTGCCTCTCCACGGTTCGACCCAGATGGCGGTCCACAGCCTGGCGGGAGCCCGGATGCTGGAAAAACTGGGCTTTTCCCGGGTGGTGCTGGCCCGGGAACTGGACCGGGAGGAGATCGCCGCCATCTGCCGGGGCACTTCCCTGGAGGTGGAGGTTTTTGTTCACGGCGCGCTGTGCATGAGCGTCTCGGGGCTGTGCTATCTTTCCTCTCTGCTGGGGGAACGCAGCGGCAACCGGGGGCTGTGCGCCCAGCCCTGCCGCCTGGACTGGAAAAGCAAAGGCCGGAGTTATGCTTTGTCCCTGAAGGATCTGTCCCTGGTGGACCGCCTGGAAGAACTGGCTGCCATGGGGGTGGCTTCCTTGAAAATTGAAGGGCGGATGAAGCGGCCGGAATATGTGGGAGCCGCCGTATCTGCCTGCCGCCGGGCCCTGGCAGGGGAGAGGCCGGATCTGGATACTTTACAATCAGTATTTTCTCGCAGTGGATTTACAGCTGGTTATTACGAGAATCGGCGGAATCTGGAAATGTTCGGGCACCGGCGAAAAGAGGATGTAGCTGCCGCAGCGGGAGTGCTGCCCGGTTTGGCGGCAGCTTACCGTCATGAACTTTGCCGGGTCCCGGTGGAAATGACCCTGACCATGGAGCGGGGAAATCCCGCCCGGCTCACGGTCCGGGACGGATCGCGTCAGGTGACGGAGGAAGGCGACACCCCCCAGGAGGCCCTGAACCGACCCACCGATGCGGCCCTTGCCCGCCGCAGCCTGGAAAAAACCGGCGGTACGCCTTTTATTCTGGAAAATCTGGAGACCTTCATCCAGCCGGGCTTGATGCTGCCCATGTCGGCTCTTAACCGGCTCCGGGCCGCCGCACTGGAGAGGCTGCTGGCCCTGCGCTCCCAAACCCCGGGGCATCCCTGCGGCAGGGTAGAGGAGCTGCCGCAGCTGGCATGTCATGAGGCCCCGTCCCGGCCGCTGCTGCGGGGACGTTTTGAATCCCCTGACCAGCTTACCCCCGAGGCTCTAAAATATTTTGATGAAATTATACTAAAAGTAGAAGATATCCTGGCCGATCCCGCCTTGGCAGAGAAACTGGGAGGGAAGCTTCTGGCAGAAGCACCCCTGCTGGTCTTTCCCCGACGGGAGGAAGCTTTCTTCCAAAGCCTTGAGACGCTGCGGGAACGGGGCATCACCCGGCTTCTGGCGGGAAATCTGGCCACTGTGCTCCTGGGAAGGGAGGCGGGGCTGGCGGTATCTGGAGATTGGGGCCTCAATGTCCTCAACAGCCGCTCTCTGGCCCTCTGCCGGGAGCTGGGCCTGCGGGATGTAACCCTCTCCTTTGAGACCAGCCTCCGTCTGGCCGCATCCATGGCAGACAGCCTGCCCCGGGGCGTTTTGGGCTACGGCTACCTGCCTTTGATGACCCTGCGCAACTGCCCCGGCCGGGGAGGTTCCGGCTGCGGCAATTGTCCCGGCAGCAGCACCATCACCGACCGCCGGGGCAATGTCTTCGGCATCCGGTGCCGGGGACGGGAGTATTCCCATCTGCTGAACATGGTGCCCCTGTGGCTGGGGGACAAGCAGGAGGCCCTCCGGGGGCTGGACCATGTGACCCTGCGCTTTACCGGTGAAAATGCCGCCGGCTGTCTGCGGGTGGCCCGGGCCTGGCGGGAAGGGGAGGCCCTGGGTGGCGATGTGACCCGGGGGCTCAGCTTCCGGGAGCTGAAATAGCCTCGGCCTGCGTTTTACGGCAAAATTTCGGCGGCATTCCCTGCCGCCGGCACCATGCAAACTTCCGGGACCGTACAGGCTCCGGGGAGCGGCCGCACCGTCTGGGGATAAAAAGCAATGGGCCCGGCGTGGGAAAGGAACCGGCGGCTGCGCGCCTTCTCTTTTCCCATGGTGTTCCGGCAGTTCCTTGGCTCTGCAAGGTTCCTGCTGTCTTGTCCCCCCTTATCCCCTTTGGGGAGCAGGCCGGGAATCTGGCGGATTTTGGGCCGGACAGACAAATTGGGCGATGCCGGGAAGCGCCAATGATGCGCTTTTTGATGCGCCAGTTCGTGAAAAGCCTCTTGTTGGGGTATCATATTGATTGCGCCGAATGCAAAAGAGAAGAGGAGAATGTCATTTGAACGCAAAAAAAGTTTCGGTGTTGGGATGCGGCCGGTGGGGCAGCTTCCTGGCTTGGTATGCTGCCCGCCAGGGCCATACCGTCACCCTTTGGGGTCGTCCCGGTTCTTCCAGGCTGCTGCAGCTGCAGGAGACCCGGAGCAACGACCTTCTCACCCTCCCGCCCCAGCTGACCCTTACCCATGACCTGGAGCAGGCGGCGGCAGGGGCGGAGATCCTGATCGTTTCCATTTCGTCCCAACAGCTGCGGGGCTTTTTCCGGCAGCTGCGGCCTTTCAAGAAAGAAGCGGTCCCTGTGATCCTGTGTATGAAGGGACTGGAAGAAGGCACCGGCTGCCGTCTGACCCAGATCGCCGCCCAGGAACTGCCCGGCACCCCCTGCGCCGTTTGGGTGGGACCCGGCCATGTGCAGGACTTTACCCGGGGCCGCCCCAACTGTATGGTGGTGGACAGCCTGGACGAGGGTCTTAAGGAGCAGGTAGCCGCGACTTTTGGCGGGGATCTGATCCGCTTTTATTACGGTACCGACCTCATCGGCAACGAAGTGGGCGCCGCCGCCAAAAATGTGGTGGGCATCGCCGCCGGCGTCCTGGACGGTTTGGACCGTACTTCCCTCAAGGGCGCGCTGATGGCCCGGGGCGCCCGGGAGGTGGCCCGCCTGATCCAGGCCATGGGCGGCAATGAGATCACCGCCTATGGTCTGGCCCATCTGGGAGATTACGAGGCCACCGTTTTTTCGCCCTTCAGCCACAACCGGGCCTACGGCGAAGCCCTGGCCCGGGGGCAGAAGTTCAGCGGCCTGGCCGAGGGCGTGGCAACCGCCCGTTCCATGCTGGAGCTTTCCCGCCGGTATGGGGTGGAGCTGCCCATCTGCGACGCGGTCTGCCGCGCCGTCTATGACCGCCAGGACCCCGCAGAGGTGTTGGCCGGTCTTTTTCTCCGGGACCTGAAGCGGGAGTTCTGACCTCCCGGCGCAAAAAATTTACAAGACAGGAGCAATGGCATTTTTATGAAAACCAGCGACCGTAAAAGCATTCTGATGTTGTCCCTCACCGCCATTATCTGGGGCGCCGCCTTTGTGGCCCAAAGCGTGGGCATGGACTATGTGGGCCCCTTTACCTTCAACGCCGCCCGGTCCTTCCTGGGAGGGCTGGTGCTGATCCCCTTTATCCTTCTTACCGACCGCCTGGCCGTTAAAAACGGCGGCCGCAGCAGCGCTCCCGCTACCCGGGAGGAAAAACGCACCCTCCTTATGGGCGGCATCCTGTGCGGCGCGGCCTTGTGCGCCGCCTCCGGCGCTCAGCAGATGGGCATCGCCTATACCACGGTGGGCAAAGCCGGTTTCATCACCGCTCTGTACATCGTGCTGGTGCCGGTGGCCGGAATTTTCCTGGGTAACCGTCCGGGCCGGGGCGTCTGGATGGGGGTGGCGCTGGCGGTGGCAGGCCTGTACCTGCTCTGCATTACCGACGGCTTTTCCATCGGCGGAGGCGACCTCCTCATGCTCCTGTGCGCCGCTTTCTTCTCCCTGCAGATCCTGCTGGTGGACCATTTCTCCCCCCGGGTGGACTGCGTCCGCCTGGCCTGCCTCCAGTTTATGGTCAGCGGTGTGCTGTCCCTGATCCTCATGTTCCTGGCAGGGGAGCGCCCCGCCCCCGCCGATCTGGCCGCCGCCTGGGCCCCCATCCTGTATGCCGGCGTCCTCTCCTCCGGCGTGGGATATACTTTGCAGGCCGTAGGGCAGAAAAACACCGACCCCACCATAGCCTCTCTGGCCATGAGCCTGGAATCGGTCTTTTCGGTCCTGGCAGGCTGGGTGCTTTTGGGACAGGCGCTTTCCCTGCGGGAGGCCATCGGCTGCCTGCTGATGTTTGTGGCCATCGTGCTGGCCCAGCTTCCGGCCCGGTCCCCCGCCGGAGCGGCAGCTGCCGTATCCCAGACAAAAAACGCCTCCTGACCCACAGGACTGCGTATTCCCTCCCCTCATGCGGGCATACTGAAGCAGTAAGGGCAAGGAAGGGCAGGGAAAAGCGTGGAAGAACTGATCCGTCTGGAAAATATCACGAAAATTTATCGCCCCGGAAGTAATGAGGTGCGGGCCCTGGACGGGGTCTCCCTCACCATCTGCCGGGGCGAATTTGCCGCCATTGTGGGCCAGTCGGGATCGGGAAAGTCCACCCTGATGAATCTCATCGGCTGCCTGGACACCGCCACGTCGGGCAGCTGCCGCATCGGCGGAGAGGAGGTATCCACCCTGGGGGAGGACCGGCTCTCCCGGATCCGCAACCGGGAAATCGGTTTTATTTTCCAGGGATTCAACCTGATCCCCAGCCTTACCGCTGCGGAAAACGTGGAGCTGCCTCTGCGCTACCGGGGCGTTCCCCGGGAAGAGCGCCGCCGTCTGGCACTGGAGGCTCTGAACCGGGTGGGATTGGGGCAGCGTACCGATCACCGCCCCGCCGAGATGTCCGGAGGCCAGCAGCAGCGGGTGGCCATTGCCCGGGCCATCGCCCCCCGTCCGCCTCTGCTGCTGGCGGATGAGCCTACCGGCAACCTGGACCGGACCTCGGGAGCAGAGGTCATGTCCATCCTTCTGGAGCTGTGGCGGGAGGGCCGCACCCTGATCCTTATCACCCACGACCGCTCCATCGCCGCCGCTGCGCCCCGGGTCATCACCATCAGCGACGGCCGGGTGGTGGAGGATACCGGCCCGGATTTTTCCTCCTTTTCCTGATAAGAGGCAGGGCCGCTTTCTTCCCGGATACCCAACGCTCTGCGGCTTCGGGCGGCTGGGGCCTGCTGCCGGCAGTTGTCTCCTGGCATACCGAATCCTGTTTTATCTGCATTCACTTTCCAAAATCCATCAAGATGCAGCTACCATCCCGCCGGTAATTTTTATGGCCTATAGCCGGGGATCGATTATTTACAGCTCGCTGGGTAAAATATCTGAGTCAAAAAATTTTGCCAGGATCTTTCCTGAAGAGCCACCATTTTTTCTCCAACAAATGTGCCCCGGGTTCCGGTAATTGCCGGGGCCCGGGGCGCACTTGCGGCGGATATGTGAGAATGAAGGTTTTCTATGATTTAAAAAATCTTTTATCTGGGGAGGGGAAGGCCTTAAAACGTGTAGACCTGCAGCGGCCTTCCCCGCTACCGCAACAGATCCCAACTTTTCCACGGTCTTCAGGCGGCGGGGCGGCATGGATAAACACAGAACGGGGGCGGCTTTGCCGCCCCCGTTTCCCAGTCACACTTTTACCGGTTTTGGGCTGATCCATCCCGGGCTCGCCGGGCTTTTTTGTTTTTGTGTCCATATATCATTGCCATTGGCCCCCGGATCACGGAATTCCTTTTGAGAAAGGCAGGGCAGGGGACAGGTTTGCTCCCATCCTTTCCCGCTTCAGCGTGTGCGGCGCTCCCGAAGTCCCGCCAGGGCTCCCACGCACGCCCAGGCCAGCAGATACCCAGCCGCAGGGGGGACAAAGGGACTGCTTCCCGGACTGTGCCTTCCGTTTTCCGCCTCGGCGCAAATCCCCCGGGCCGGCAGTTCCAGGGAGTAGACAACTTCCAGCCGGTCCACGCCCTGCCGGCGCAGCTCCCGGCGCATCACCCGGCAAAGGGGACAGCCGTTGCCTGCCGTTTCGGAGATGTCCCCCAGCCGCAGCCGGGAGGGGTCCAGCCGGTTTCCCGTACCCATAGAGGCGGTGAGGGGGATCCCCCGGTCCTGGCATTCCCGGGCCAGATGAAGCTTGGCCGTCACCGTATCCACCGCATCCAGCACATAGTCAGGCTCCCAGTCATAAAGGAAGGCGCTGTCCTCCGGCAGGTAAAAGCGCCGGGCAGTCTCCACCTGGCAGTGGGGATTAATGGCAGCCAACCTCTCCCGGGCCGCCTGAGTCTTATCCATATCCAGGGTTTGCCGGGTAGCCAGCAGCTGACGGTTCAGGTTGCTGAGCGAGACCCGGTCGCTATCCACCAGCAGCAGCCGGCCCACTCCTGCCCGGCAAAGAGCTTCCGCCGCCGTACCGCCCACACCGCCCAGCCCCAGCACCGCCACCCGGGCCCGGGACAGCTTTTCCAGGGCCTCCTGCCCCAGCACCAGCGCTGTTCGTTCCAGATATTCCCACATGGTTTTTTCTCCCTTCTTTGGGGATAATTTCCGCTGCACAGGCCGGGCCCTCATTCCCGCCTGGGTATCTCCACGCTTTGGATTTTGAAATGAGTATCCGACTGTCTCGCCACAGTTTAGGGGATGGGCTCGCCAGATGGTCTGGGCCCCTTACAGCTTCCTGTGGGGGTGCAGTACACATGCTTTGGAAAAGGCAGCCTGCCAGATGGGTAGGCGGCCCTTGCCGGTTCTCCGTCCGTCTGCCCGCAAAAGGAGCGGCTGGGCCTGTGTAAATGCCTCCGCCCAAGATTTGATTTCTGTTCTCACGCCCCAGCCTGCAGCCGCCGGTTCTCCCGCCCCCGGGCGACGTGCCGGCAAAATGATCTGCCGGAAAGCAGCGGCTTTCCTGAGGCGGAGGGCCGGGAAAAGCCTGGGGACAAAATCATGTTCCAATCCCCAATGCTTTCCTGCGGCTCCGGACGAAAGGGAGATTCAGCTTGTATAAACGCCGGCGGCAGAGTTCCTCCGCCCGCTCTCCCAAACGACCTCAGGCCTGCAGCCGCCGGTTCCCCCGCCCCCGGGCACCGTGCCGGTAAAATGGATCTGCCGGAAAACAGCGGCTTTCCTGAGGCGGAGGGCTGGGAAGGGCCTTAGGACAAAATCATGTTCCAATCCCAAACGCTTTCCTGCGGCTCCATGGGAAAGGGGAGATGAGCCGGTATGACGCCGGCAGCGGCTCCCCGTATTCCCGCCAACGCCCAGCCCTCCATCTGCCGGTCCCTGCGGAACACTGGCGCGGGGACCTTTTGCAGTCCCGGAGCGGAAGATGGCAGACTGGGAGATAAACCGAGGGCCGGAGCTTTCCGCTCCGGCCCGTTTGTCTGCAAAAGAAACCCCGCCAATGCCGTTACACCGCCAGATAAAACCCGTCTTTACGACAGGTGGGCACGTCCCGGGAGTTCCTGCTCCCTTCGTCCGGCCGGAGCCGGGAGGTCTGCAATCCGTCCTCTGGAGATTCCGTTCCCGTTAAAAAAGTGTTGGATTATATAAAGCGGCAATCACGCACACAGCAGGGTAACTGTCTGTACGGATCAGTCTTCCTCTTCGTCTTCTTCTTCGAAGTCGAAGTACTCCTCCAGGCGGCCCATAAACAGCTCGGCTACCCGGTCGTACTCTTCCTCGTCCTCAATGGCTTCCAGGAACTGGTCGCCGTCCTCGTCCAGATCCTCGGATACCCGCAGGATCACCAGCTCGCCGCTGTCCTCCAGGCTGTCCTCCGGATGGTCGTAGAGGGGGATCAGGGCCATATACTCCTGTCCGTCCATCTCCACGGCGTCGGCGATCTCAAATTCATGCTCCTTGCCCTCCTCGTCCAGAAGGCTGATAACGTCCTTTTCCAAAGCGTTCTCGTTGTCCATGATGATCCCTCCTGCGGCGCCGGGCGCCGGTCGTTATGGTGTGGCTGCCAATGGGACGAGCATCCGTTCCTCTTTATCTTACCCGGAACTGTGTCCCAAGTCAACACAGACAAAAAATTTCATGACTTCTTCACCTGCCGGGGAAAAAAGTCACAGCCTGTTTACAGCCTTCTCCTTTATCCTGCCCCGGACAGATGCTATGATACGGGAAGCGTCCTTGTTATTTGACGGGGAATTTGGTATACTACCAACGTATTCCCTTCCGGCTCCAAAGATGCCGGAACTGTATTTTACCAGATTTTGGAGGAACGTTCAAGATGAAAATTCAAAAAATCGCCGCCGCTGCCCTGGCTCTCTGCCTGCTGGCCGCCTGCGGTTCCGCCGGCTCCGGCAGCTCTTCTTCCCAGGAGTCCTCCGGCGCCTCTTCCCAGAGCCAGTCCCAGTCTCCCGTCCGCCCCGATGACGCCGTGGACGTCACAGCCCTGGAGGATCTGGATTCCCGCCGGGATCCTGTGGATCTGCTCCAGTTCCGGGAGGACTATGAGGGGCCCATGGCTACCATCCACACCTCCATGGGGGACATCCGGGTGGTCCTTTTCCCCGACGAGGCCCCCAAAACAGTGGAAAACTTTATCACCCATGCCAAAAACGGCTATTATGACGGTCTCACCTTCCACCGGGTCATCAACGACTTTATGATCCAGGGCGGGGACCCCAACGGCAACGGCACCGGCGGCGAAAGCGTCTTTGAGGACGGTGCGCCCTTCGCCGACGAATTTTCCGACAATCTCCACAACTTCCGCGGCGCCCTTTCCATGGCCAACAGCGGCGTGGATTCCAACGGAAGCCAGTTCTTTATCGTCCAGTCCGGGCAGAAGCCTCAGGAAGCCGACCGGGAAAGTGTTTTCTGGCAGTTTGCCTACAACGAACTGGAGCGGCAGCTGCGCCTGCAGGAAAAGGCCGGTATTTCCCAGGAGGCCGGGGAATATATGGTATGGGAACTGAACAACCTGCTGGCCGAATTTTCGGAAAACGGCGTCTCTGACAAGATGCAGGCCCAGTACGGACCCGCCTTTGACAAATATATGGAGGTGGGCGGCACCCCGCATCTGGACTATAAGCACACCGTCTTTGGCCAGGTGGTGGAGGGAATGGACGTGGTGGACGCCATCGCCCAGGTGCCGGTGAACGAAAGCGACAGCAAACCTCTGGAAGACGTGGTCATCCAGAGCATTACCATCGAAGAGTAACGGGACGCCGCCCTCCGGGGCGGCTCCGCCATGTTTTTTAAGGGTGGGATCATCTGTGGTCTACAACAGCCGTAACCCCTTTCACAAACATCCCTTCGGGGCCGTGGCCGCCGGAACCCCGGTGACCTTCCGCCTCTGCCTGCCCCTGCGGGACTGCGTCCGGCCGCCCCGGCTGGCCGTGTTCCTGCCCGGAAAGGAGGGGGAGCCCTTTTGGGAGGCGGAAATGACCCCCGAAGCCGCCCCCGGCGGGGAGCGGATCTTTTCCTGTGAGTACACCCCCCGGGAGCCGGGATTGCTTTTTTACCGTTTCCGGTGCTTTGGGGCCGACGGGACCTTTTGGCTGGGCCGGGATGACGACGCATCCGCCCTGCGGGACAGCGGGCGGATGTGGCAGCTTACCGTCTTCCGTCCCGGATTTTCCACCCCCGCTTCCCTGGAAGGGGCGGTCTTTTATCAGATCTTTCCCGACCGTTTTGCCTGTTCGGGCCAGGCCAAGGAGGGGGTTCCCCCCGACCGGAGGCTCCACGGGGACTGGAAAGAAGCCCCCGACGACCGCCCCGGTCCGGACGGGGTTTTCCGCTGTGATGATTACTTCGGCGGCGACCTGCAGGGCATTGCCCAGCAGCTGCCTTACCTTCACTCCCTGGGGGTGGAGGTGCTTTATCTCAACCCCATTTTTGAGGCCCACTCCAACCACCGCTACAATACCGCCGACTACCGGCACATCGATCCCCTGCTGGGGACGGAAGAGGACTTCCGGCAGCTTTGCCGTCAGGCGGAGGCGCTGGGGATGCGGGTGGTGCTGGACGGGGTCTTTAACCACACCGGCAGCGACAGCGTCTATTTCAACAAGGAGGGCCGGTACGGGTCCGGCGGCGCTTACCGGGACCCCCACAGCCCCTGGCATGACTGGTTTCTCTGGGACCGGTGGCCCGACCGCTATCAAAGCTGGTGGGGGTTTGAGACGCTGCCCAACGTCAACGAGGAATGCCCGGAATACCAGGAATTTATCTGCGGGCCCCAGGGGGTGGTGCGCTCCTGGCTCCGGGCGGGTGCCGCCGGCTTCCGCCTGGATGTGGCCGACGAGCTGCCTGACCGGTTCATCCGGGACCTGCGCCGGGCGGTAAAGGCGGAGGGAGAGGAAAACCTCCTGCTGGGGGAGGTTTGGGAGGACGCTTCCACCAAATACAGCGGCGGGGAACAGCGGCAGTACCTGATGGGAGAAGAGCTGGACAGCGTCATGAACTATCCCTGGCGCACCGCCATCCTGCGTTTTGTCCGGGAGGGCGGCGGCCGGGAGCTGGAAAACGCCGTCATGGACCTGCTGGAAAATTATCCTCCCCAGGTGGTGGGCGTACTGATGAATTTCCTGTCCACCCACGATGTGCCCCGGGCCATTACCGCCCTGGCGGCCCCGGATATGGCGGGCCATGACCGGGACTGGCAGCGGGAGCACAACACCCTGGATGCCAACACCTACTACGCCGGGCGTCAGCTGTTCCTGCTGGCCTCGGTGATCCAGTACACCCTTCCCGGATGTCCCTGCCTCTACTACGGGGACGAGGCCGGGCTGGTGGGCTATGCCGACCCCTTCAACCGGGGGACCTACCCCTGGGGCCGGGAGGACCAGGGGCTGGTGGAGTTTTTCCGGATCCTGGGGCGGCTGCGCCGCAACAGCCCCGCCCTGCGGCAGGGGGAATTTGTTCCCGTTGCCTTTGACCGGGACACCTGCACCTATCTGCGCCGCTTGGGAGAGGACCGGCTGCTGATCTGCGTCAACCGGGGGAGCGATACCCGGGAGATCCCCTGGGAGCCCAGGGAACTGCAAAACGCCCGGCTGCTGCTCTCTGCCGGCGGGGTGGAGGACGGTGTCCGCCTCTGCCCCCGGTCGGCGGCGGTGCTGCTGCTGGAAGGCCCGACTTATGGTCAAAACGGACAGCAAGGAAGGAGATCCACCCGATGAACAAGGAAACCAATATCCGTCAGCTGCTTTGGACGGTACTGATTGTGGGGGCGCTGTTCTGCGCCGGAAGCCTGCTGCGGCCCGACAGGGACGGCGCCGTCGTGGCCACCGTCACTTTGGATAACCAGGAGGTGCTGACAGTGGATCTCCAGGGAGCGGAGGACCAGGAATTCTCCATTCTGGACAAGACCGGAAAGGACATTACCTTCCAGATCAAGGACCACGCCATCCGCTTCCTCCACTCCGACTGCCCCGACAAGATCTGCGTCAACACCGGTTTTCTCCGGAAGGACGGGGATATCGCCACCTGCCTGCCCAACAAGGTGATCCTGACCGTCTCCGCTCAGTCCTGACAGGCTGGGACAGGGCGCCCGGGCGTATCCCCTTGATACATTTCACGAGAACTACCGGAGAAATTTGCCGGCGGGCATCCCCAAATTGGGGGAAAGTCCCGGGGGTCGTTCCCTTAAAGGCCGGGGTCGTATCTTTTTGATGCATTCCACAAGAACCACCAGGAAAATTTACCGCGGAATTTCCGGATTGGGGCAAAAATTCCGGGGATCGTCCCCTCAAAGGCCGGGGCTGTATCTCTTTGATACATTCCACGAGAACTACCGGGAAAATTTGCCACAGCATTCCCGGATTTTAGGGAAAATCCCCGGGATCGTCCCCTCAAAGGCCGGGGCCGGGAAGCCCGGCCATCCTGAGCAGGGCGGCATACCATCCAAGACATACAAACGAGGTGCTTTTATCATGGACAAGCTGAAAGTCAAGCTCCTCCGGGAGAACGCCAAGGCCCCCTGCCGGGCCACCGACGGCAGCGCCGGTTATGATCTTTCCGCCGCTATCGCAGAGCCGGCGGAGGTTTCCCGGGGGAAGATCACCGTCATCCCCACTGGGGTGGCGGTGGCGCTGGAATCGGGGACTGTGGCGCTGGTCTTTGGCCGCAGCGGCCTGGGCTTCCGCCACGGGGTGGTTCCCGCCAACGCCGTGGGGGTCATCGACAGCGACTACCGGGGAGAGATCTCGGTGGGGCTCACCTGCCAGCTGGAGGAAGGCTACACCGTACAGCCGGGGGAGCGGATCGCCCAGATGCTGGTGGTGCCGGTGCTGACTCCGCCGGTGGAGCTGCAGGAGGAACTGGACGAGACCCAGCGGGGCACGGGGGGCTTCGGCTCTACCGGCCGCTGCTGAGGGAGGGCGGAAAGATGGAACTGATCCTTGCTTCCGGTTCCCCCCGCCGCAGGGAACTGCTTTCAGTAATCACCACAGATTTCACCGTGGCTGCCTCGGACGCCGACGAGACCCTGGCCCCCGGAACGCCTCCCCACCGGGCGGTGGAGGAGCTGGCCCTGCGCAAGGCAGAGGCGGTGCGGGCGCTCCATCCCCAGGCCGCCGTCATCGGATCGGATACGGTGGTGGCTCTGGGAGACCGCATCCTGGGCAAGCCCCGGGACAAAGGGGAGGCGGAGGAAATGCTCCGGGACCTTTCGGGGCAGGAGCATACCGTCTTTACCGGGGTGGCTATTCTGGCCCCCGGCGGACAGCGGGTCTTTCACTGTGCCACCCGGGTGGCTTTTTACCCCCTGACCCGGGAGGAAATCGCCTGGTATGCCGCCACCGGCGAGCCCATGGACAAGGCCGGGGCCTACGGCATCCAGGGGCAGGGCTCCCTGCTGGTGCGGGGCATCCAGGGGGATTATTTCAACGTCATGGGCTTCCCGGTGGCAGAGGTGTGGCGGGCCCTGCGGGAGATGGGCCTGCTGCCGGGAAAAAATTCATAATATTGAAACAAAAAAGGAGGGCGGGACTCCCTCCTTTTTCTTGTGGAAGAAGGAAAAATGGGGTATAATAACCGCATAATGGTTTTTTGCGCCCCTGCCGCGGCGGAAGAAGGCAGCCGGAAAGCCCTTCCCGGGAGAGCCGGCCCGTCCCCAGGGGATTCGCCCCGCTTTTGCGGAATATTCAAAGGCCGTTGGACGGCGGATAGGAGCTTTTGATGATGTTTGGAATGGGAACCAAGGATATTGGCATCGACCTGGGTACCGCCAATACCCTGATCTACATGCGGGATAAAGGCATTATTATGCGGGAGCCCTCGGTGGTGGCGGTGGATATCCGCACCGATACCGTCAAGTTTGTGGGCCAGGAGGCCAAGGACGTCATTGGCCGTACCCCCGGCTCCATCGTGGCCATCCGCCCCCTGAAGGACGGCGTCATCGCCGATTTTGACATTACCGCCAGCATGCTGCAGCTGTTTATCCAGAAGGTGCTGGGCAAATCTCCCTTCTCCAAGCCCCGGGTGGTGGTCTGCATCCCCTCGGGCGTCACCGCCGTGGAAAAACGGGCGGTGCGGGAGGCCGCCGAGCGGGCGGGCGCCAAACAGGTAGCCATCGTGGAAGAGCCCATGGCCGCGGCCATCGGCGCCGGGCTGCCGGTGGAAGAACCCATCGGCAGCATGGTGGTGGACATCGGCGGCGGCACCAGCGAGGTGGCGGTCATCTCCATGGGCGGCATTGTGGCCGCCAAAAGCGTCCGGATGGCCGGCGATGAATTTGACCGGTCCATTATTGCCTATGTCAAGAAGAAATATAATCTGCTCATCGGCGAGCGTACCGCCGAAAACATCAAGATCTGCATCGGCTCCGCCTACCCTTACGAAAACGAGGAGACGGTGGAGGTCAAGGGCCGCAACCTGGTGGACGGCTTCCCCAAGAATATTTTCCTGACCCCCAAGGAGATCCGGGAGGCTCTGGCCGATTCCATCCTGGTGATTCTGGACGCCGTCCGGGTGACCCTGGAGCGGACGCCTCCCGAGCTGGCCGCCGACATCATTGACCGGGGCATCACCCTCACCGGCGGCGGCGCTCTCCTCAAGGGCCTGGCCGAACTGATCTCCATCGAAACGGGGATGCCCGTCCATGTGGCGGAGGACCCGCTGGACTGCGTGGCCCTGGGCACCGGCAAGATCCTGGAGTCCCCCACCCTCCACAAGTCCGCCCTCTTCGAGAGCCGCCGGTGAAGGCGCTCAGCCCCATCACCCCCTGAGGAGACGGAATACCCATGAAAGATTTTTTCCAGAGCACCCGGTTCAGGATTCTTCTGACGGTTTTTGCCCTGCTCTTCGCCTTTTTGCTCCGGTCCATCTACACCGGCGGGCTGATGCCCTTTGTCACCAGCCTGACGGGCATGGTGATGACCCCCTTCCAGGGGTTTACCGCTTCGGTTTCCCGGTGGGCGGACGAGCATTTCGGCGTGTACCTGCACGCTCCGGAACTGCAGGCGGAAAACGATGCCCTGCGGGAGGAAAACCGCCGCCTGACCGAAATGCTGGTGGACTACGAAGCCTACCGCAATGAAAATGAACAGCTGCGGGAATTCCTGGAGATCAAGGAGCGCAACGAGGACTTTGTTTTTGAGCCTGCCACCGTGGTGGGCCGTTCCCCTGACGACCGCTTTGGTTCCTTCACCATCGACGTGGGCACCCGCCACGGGGTGTCGGTACGGGATCCGGTGGTAACCCCTGACGGCCTCATCGGCATCGTCAAGGAGGTCAGCGAAAACTATTCCAAGGTGAGCACCATCCTGGATGTATCGGTGGATATCGGCGCGGTGGACAGCCGTACCCTGGATACCGGCATCGTCACCGGCACCGTGGCCCTGGCCCTGGACGGCCGCTGCAAAATGGGCTTCCTGCCCCGGGAAAGCGGCGCCGCGGCGGGGGACCCGGTGGTCACCTCCGGCATCGGCGGGCTGCTGCCCAAGGGTCTGGTCATCGGTGAGATCGAGGAGATCGGCAGCGAAAGCACCGGCCTTTCCCTGTATGCCGTCATCAAGCCCGCGGCGGACATCACCGGCGCCAAAAGCGTTCTGGTTATCACTCAGTTTGGCGGTCAGGAGGAGGCAGCCCCCTGACCCGCGGCTTCCGGCCTTTTTCCGTCCTCCGCTTCCGTGGCGGAAAAGGCGGAAAGTGGAATGAGGCTTTATCTGCTTTCGGGGAACAGTCCTGGTCCCCGTTTTTCGCAGCCTTTCCCGCAGGATGCAGGCCAGGAGGCCCAACAGGCCCAGGAAAGCATTTTTCTTTCTTTCACAAAACTGCGCCATAGATACAAAGTACCCAAGCTGTTCCCATCGGGGGAACAGTCCTGAGCCCCGTTTTACGCAACGTTTCCCGCAGAATGCAGGCCAGGAGGCCCAACAGGCCAAAGTACCGAAGCTGTTCCCATCGGGGAACAGCCCTGATTCCCGTTTTACGCAGCGTTTCCCGCAGGATGGGGGCCAGGAGGCCCAACAGGGGCAGGGAGGCATTTTCCTTGCTTTCGCGCAGCAGCGCCATAGAGGATAAAGCACCCAATGGGTTCCCGTTTCTGAAAAACTTTATCCTTTTGTTTTGTGGCGGAGCCGGGAAGCTGCCAGGGTGGCTTTCCACAGATTCCTGTGAGGCACTGTCTGTGAGGGCGCAAGGGACAGATATTTTTTCCGGATGACCGGAAAAGGATTTTGCCTTTGGCCATAAATCGTCCCCGGGTTTCCGCTACCCATCCTGAACCAGGCCGGGAATTTTTTTGCTCTTTTGGGAGCCGGCGGGGGAGCGCCGGGAAAGGAAACAGACCTTCCCCAGGCGGGAATTTTGGTCTCATTTTCCAACGGGACAGGGAAGCGCTTTTCCCGGAAGCCGGAGAGGGGAGAGCCAAGGGGTTTGGGAGATCCCATGGAAGGCTGCCCTCCTGCAGAAGAGCGGGGCGTTTCAGGGCGGTTTTCCGGGTGCCTGCAAAGGGCCTCACCCACAGTGCCCCGTCAAGGAGGACTCCATTGAACAGCAAAACCAAGTATGTCATCTTTAAATACGGCGTATATTGCCTGCTGGCGGTATTCCTGTGCGTGATGCAGAATACCCCCGGCCTGTTTGTGGTGTGTGGGGTAAAACCCATGCCGGTGGCAGCTCTGGCGGTCATTGTGGCCATGATGGAAGGGGAGCTGGCCGGAGGGCTTTTTGGAGCCTATGCCGGATTTCTCTGCGACCTGTATGGTGCGGACAAGGTGGGGTACACCGCCCTGATGCTCTTTGTCTGCTGCGTGGCCGTAGGGCTGGCTGTCCAGACCTTTATGCGGCCGGTGGCCCTCAACTGCGCCCTTTTTACCTTTTTGTCCATGCTGGTGATCCGGGGGATCAGCTTTTTCTTTGTGATCTATATCCGGGGGGTGGAGGACGCCGGATTGTTTTTCCTCACCAGTGTGCTGCCCCTCTGCCTTTACACCGCCGCCACCGGTTTGCTCCTTTATCCCCTTATGACCCGGATCCGTATGGTGTTTGAGGAAAAAATCCAGACCTGACGCCCCGGGAGGCGTTTCCGCCGGGCCCGGCCATGGGTCCGGACTTTCTTTTTTACCCGGGCCTGCCCAGGCCCCGTCCCATACCCACAGGAGGTGGAATGACCATGGAAAAAAAAGAACTCCAGCGTTATCTGATGCTGGGAGGGTTGATCTTTCTGGTGCTGGCCGTGTTTGTTTACCAGCTGATGCTCCTCCAGATCTCCCAGGGAGAATATTATAAAAGCAAAGCCACCGCCGGCTCGGTGACCACCCAGACGGTGGCCGCCGCCCGGGGCGAGATCGTGGACCGGTACGGACGCCCCTTTACCATTAACCGCGCCAGCTATGACATCATTTTGGATCAGACCTTTCTGCCCTACGGCAACAAGGCCAATCCCGTCATCGCCGATCTCATCCAGCTGATGGAAAGCATGGGCCAGAGCTGGATCGACAATCTGCCCATTACCTGGGAGGAGCCCTTTGAATTTATCGAGGGGCGGGAATCGGATGTGGCCCGGCTCAAAAGCTATGTAGGGGTCAACGAATACGCCACCGCGGAAGATTGCATCCACTGGCTGGCGGACGCCAAGTTTTATGACCTGGGGGAATATGACGCCGCCACCATGCGGAAGATCGCCGGTGTGCGGTACGAAATGGCCCGCCGGGACTTTTCCCTGGCCAACACCTATACCTTTGCCCAGGACGTAGGGGTACTGGTGTCCACCACCGTCCAGGAGCGGGGCTATATGCTCCCCGGGGTGGATGTGGTCCAGTCCACCAACCGCGAGTATGTCAACGGCAGTCTGGCTCCCCATATCATCGGGTCCATCGGCCCCATCTACGCCGAGGAAATGGCCCAGCTCCGGGAGGAGGGGAAGCTGTGGAGCCAGGAGAACAAGCAGGGCTACAAAGGCAACGAATCCATTGGCAAGGACGGCATCGAGCAGGCCTTTGAGGAACAGCTCCGGGGCCAGAGCGGAGAACGGCGGATCACCCTCAACGCCCAGGGCGAGGTGATCGGGGACGAGATTACCGTGGAGCCGGTTCCCGGCAACACGGTGGTGCTGACCCTGGACCGGGACCTGCAGCAGGTGGCCCAGACCTCTCTGGAGGAAACCATCCTGAACCTGCAGAAGACCGCCCCGGAAGGCGAGGGACGGGAAGCGGACGCCGGCGCCGTGGTGGCCATTCAGGTGGGCACCGGAGAGATTCTGGCCGCCGCCACCTATCCCAACTACGACGCCTCCACCTTTAATCAGAACTTTGCCCAGCTTTCCACCCAGAGCCCTTCCCCCCTGTATAACCGCGCCTTTATGGGGGAATACTCCGCCGGTTCCATCTATAAGCCGTCGGTTTCCATCGCCGGGCTGGCCGAGGGCCTCATCCAGGAGGACACCATCATTGATTGCGGCGGCGTGTACACCCGCTTCTCTGACTATCACCCCCGGTGCCTGGGAGTCCATGGCCCCCGCAATGTCAAAACCGCGCTTCAGGTCTCCTGCAATATTTTCTTTTATGAACTGGGCTACCGCCTGGGCATCGAAAAAATGAACGAGTACAGCGCCCACTTCGGCCTGGGCTCCAAGACCGGCATCGAGGTGCCGGAAAGCGCCGGACAGCTTTCCTCTCCCGCCACCCGGGAGGCCGCCGGAGACGTATGGGGGCCCGGCTATGTGGTGCAGTCGGCCATCGGCCAGCTGGATCATAAATTTACCCCTGTGCAGATGGCCAATTATGTGGCTACCCTGGCCAACAACGGCACCCGGATGCAGGCCCATCTGGTAAAGAGCATCAAATCCTACGATTTCAGCGAGACGGTGGAAGAAACCGAAATCCAGGTGGTGGACCAGGTCCCCGCCGACCCGGAGGCCTTCCGCATCGTCCGGGACGGCATGATTATGGCTACCCAGCCGGGGGGCACCTCCTCCAGCTACTGGACCGGCTTCCCCCTCACGGTGGCCTCCAAGACCGGTACCCCCGAAACCCACGCTTACCCCAACTCCACCTATATCTGCTATATTCCCGCTGAGGACCCGGAGATCGCCATTGCCGTGGTTATTGAAAAGGGCTGGCACGGCTACACCGGCGCCCCTGTGGCCCGGGCCATTGCCGAGCAGTACTTTTTCGGCAAGCCTGCCGCCGAAGAGGTTCCCAACCCCGGCCAGCTGCTTCCCTGACGGTCTCCTGAGGCCGCAGCACAGAATCTGGAATGAGCTGCTGCAAAACAGCCTCGCCAAAAAAGAAGGCACAAAAACCGGTCCTCCAAAGAAGCAGAACCGCTTCCTTTGAGGGCCGGTTTTCATAGTTTGTCTCACATTCTTTGTGCAGACCGCCATTGCATTTTCATTTTGCGGCGGCCCCTTCTTTTTTGCCCGGTGCCTGGGAGTAGACCCGAAGATATCCATGACCGGCCCGGGACGACTCTATAGAGATACACCTCTTACGGGCGCGGAGGCAAAGGTTCAAAAATTTTCTATGAAATTTGTTTGAATTGAGGTTAAAAGGGGTTTTCAAAGCGGCACTTTTTGTGCTAAACTATACAATAGTAATGGTATCTCCTTGCCTCTTCCAGTTTTTTACAGAGGCAGGGAGCATTGTTGGTTTCAGGAGGACACAGCGGTGGCAGAGATCATTTTGGTGGCGTCAGGCAAGGGAGGCGTGGGAAAATCCACCCTCTGTACCGGCATCGCCGCCGGTCTGGCCCGACGAGGCAAACGGGTCCTGCTGGCCGAGGGAGACATGGGCTTCCGCAGTCTGGATCTTTTGCTGGGGCTGGAAGGCAATACCGTTTTCGATTTTGCCGATGTGGCCCAGGGCCGCTGCGCTCCCGCCGATGCCATCCAGGTCCACGGGCCCACCGGAATCCGCCTGCTTCCCGCCGCCGCCGATCCCGGTTATTTGCCCTCACAGGCCGCTTTGGAGGCCCTCTGCCGGCAGGCCGGCAAGGTCTTTGACCATATCATCTTTGACTGCGGAGCCGGTTACGGGCCTTTGGCTGCCCGGCTGGCCCGGGTGTGCGGCCTGGCCCTGCTGGTGACTACCCCCGAGGAAGCCGCCGTGCGGGCCGCAGGCCGGGTCTCCGGCTTTTTGGCAGGGGAAGGACTTACCCGGCAGCGGCTCATCATCAATATGATCCCCCGGGTTTTCATGCCTTCTCCGGCGATCCGGGATCTGGATGACGTGATCGACCTGGTGGGCGCACGGCTCATCGGCGCCCTGCCCCGGGAAGATGCGCCGCCCCTGCCCCCCGGCAAAAGCGGCGCGGCCGCCCGGCAGGAAATGGACAACATCGCCGGAAGGCTCCTGGGAGAGGAGCTGGAGCTGTTGTACCAGTCCTGATCCTCCCGGACAATCAAACTACCGCGTCACACCGATTTACATTTCAACACAGCAAGGGCGGAGCCCCCCTCCGCCAGGGACGAAAGGAGAGAAGTTCCCAATGAACATCGCACTCATCGCTCACGACGCAAAAAAAGAACTGATGGTCCAGTTCTGCATCGCCTATTGCGGCAGCCTCAGCCGTCACAACCTCTGCGCCACCGGCACCACCGGCAAAATGGTGGCGGAGGCCACCGGCCTGAATATCGTCCGGTTTATGGCCGGCTCCCAGGGAGGCGACCAGCAGATCGCCTCCCGGATTTCCTGCAATGAGATCGACCTGCTGCTCTTTTTCCGGGATCCCATCAACGCCAAATCCACCGAGCCGGATGAAGCCAGCCTGCTTCGTCTGTGCGACGTGTACAATATCCCCATGGCCACCAACATCGCTACCGGCGAGGCTTTGATCCACGCTCTGGAAAACGGCGACCTGGATTGGCGGGATATCGTCAACCCCAAGAAATAATCCCGCCTGCGCCGCCATCTCTTCCACCATGTGGCTCCTGTCCGCTGCGCCGCCACCGGCCTGCGCGACGGATCGCCCGCTTATTTACGGAAGGTGACCGCCCGCTTTTACCTCCCGCCGGCGCCAGGAACGCCCTGCCGGTACGGCTTTGCCTCCGGCAATGGCTCTCTGTTACCCTCCCGGAGGAAAAAGGGCGGAAAAAGATAGAGACAACAGCAAAATTCTGTGCTATGATAGGGGACAGACAGGCGGTCTGCCCCTTTTTCCGTTGCGGCCGCTTTATACCTTTTGTGAGGAGGAATCCTGCCCATGGCTCTTTTGACCACCGCCCCCAGAGGCACTAAGGACCTGCTGCCCGGGGACGTATCCAAATGGCGGTATGTGGAAAACACCCTGCTGTCCACCGCTGAACTCTTCGGCTTCCGGGAACTGCGGGTGCCCACCTTTGAGCATACCGAGCTGTTCAACCGGTCGGTGGGGGAGACCACCGATGTGGTGAACAAGGAAATGTACACCTTCCTGGACAAAGGGGACCGCAGCATCACCCTGCGCCCCGAGGGCACGGCGGGCCTCTGCCGGGCCGCCATCCAGAACGGCCTGCTGGGGGACGCGCTGCCCGTGAAGCTGAGCTATGTCCTGTCCTGCTTCCGGTATGAAAAGCCCCAGAGCGGCCGGTTCCGGGAGTTCCACCAGTTTGGAGTGGAGCTGTACGGCGCCACCTCCCCTGCGGCGGACTGCGAACTGATCTCCATGGTCCACGAGGCCTATGAGACCCTGGGGGTGGAGGGCATCCATGTGGAGCTCAACTCCATCGGCTGCAAATCCTGCCGGGCGGAATACCACAAGGCCCTCAAGGCCTACTTTGAGCAGTACCGGGACAAGCTTTGTCCCACCTGCCTGGAACGGCTGGACAAAAACCCCATGCGCATTCTGGACTGCAAGAGCCCCATCTGCGGAGTGATCGCTCAGGGCGCGCCCAAGGTGCTGGACTTCCTCTGCGGGGACTGCCAGGAGCACTTTGACGGGGTCAAAACCCTGCTGGACGCCTCCGGGATCCCCTACCAGGTAAATCCCTCTATCGTCCGGGGGCTGGATTACTACACCCGCACCGTCTTTGAATTTGTACACACCGACCGGGAAGGCCGGAGCCTGGTCTGCGGCGGCGGCGGCCGGTACGGCGGACTGCTGGCCGAACTGGGCGGCCCCGATCTGGAGGGCGTAGGCTTTGCCATGGGCCTGGAACGGCTCATCTCGGTGATGGAGGCCCAGGGCTGTGACTTCCCCCCGGAAAACACCTGCGACGTCTATATCGCCTCCATGGGCCCGGCGGCGGCGGTCAAGGCCTTCCAGCTGGCCAACCTGCTGCGCAGCGAGGGCTTTGCCGCCCAGAGCGACCTCATGGGACGCTCCCTCAAGGCCCAGATGAAGTACGCCAACAAGCTTCGGGCCAAGTACTCCATTGTTCTGGGGGATGATGAGCTGGCCAAAAACCAGGCGGTGCTCAAGAGCATGTACAGCGACAAGACCCGGACGGTGCCGCTGGACGGCGGCTTTGCCGACGCCATGTACGAAGCCATTATGGACACGGCCTACGCCAACCTGGAGGAGGCCATGGACCGGCTGGAGGGCGGGGAGTCCCACGGACCCGGCTGCTCCTGCGGCCACTGCGGGGAATAAGTTACCCGGGAAATGCTGCCCCGGAGCGGGCCCCGGATGCCGCCATTGGGGAAGCCTGGTGAAAAGCCCTCCGCCTGTTGGGGGAGGGCCGGGCAACACGATCCCCGGCCGCAGTTGTCCGGAGGGATTTGCCGAAGTATCCCGCCGTTGGGAAACCATCCGGCAATATAGCTCGGGGCGGAGCCTTCCGGGGAAACCGGCTGACAGGCCCCATCTGTTGGAAAAAACCATCCGGCAACACCCCCGGTGCGAAGCTGCCGGAAGGATTTACTGAAGCAAGCCCATCCGTTGGGGAAAAACGCCTGGCAACACGGCCCCGGGCGGAGCTGCCTCGAAAAACTGGCTCACAGGCCCCGTCTGCTTGGAGGGGCGTACCCGGGAGGAAACAGGGGGTTCCGCTGTCTTTGTAATTTGCATAAACATTCCCCCGGCCTGTTGGGGAAATTTTGTCCCGGCAGGGAATATTTGATTCAACCATCTTTGGAATAGGGAGTAGGATAACAATGGCAGATAGTATGGCAGGACTGAAAAGGACCGGCTACTGCGGCGAGACCACCTCGGCGCAGCTGGGCGGGGAAGTGGTGGTCTGCGGCTGGGTCCAGAAGATCCGGGATATGGGGACGCTGGTGTTTATCGACCTGCGGGACCGCACCGGTATCGTCCAGCTGGCCCTGGACGAGGACAGCGACAAGGCGCTGCTCCAGAAGGCCCAGACCGTCCGCAGCGAATATGTTCTGGCGGCCCGGGGCGTGGTGCGCCGCCGGGAATCGGTAAACAAGGATCTGGCCAACGGGGACATTGAGGTGTATGTCTCGGAGCTGCGGATCCTGGGACAGGCCCAGACCCCGCCCTTTGAGATCACCGACAACACCAACGTCAAGGAGGAGCTGCGCCTCAAGTACCGGTATCTGGACCTGCGGCGGCGGGCTCTCCAGAAAAACATCATCCTCCGTCACGATATTGCCCGGGTGACCCGGGAGTACTTCTACGAAAACGGCTTCCTGGAGATTGAAACCCCCATGATGATGAAGTCCACCCCCGAGGGCGCCCGGGATTACCTGGTGCCTTCCCGGGTGCATCCCGGAAGCTTTTATGCCCTGCCCCAGTCCCCCCAGATCTACAAGCAGCTGCTGATGCTTTCCGGCTTTGACCGGTACATCCAGCTGGCCCGCTGCTTCCGGGACGAGGACCTGCGGGCCGACCGCCAGCCTGAATTTACCCAGGTAGACCTGGAAATGTCCTTTGTGGACGTAGACGATGTGCTGGAAATGATCGAAGGGTATGTCCGCCGCCTCTTTGGCGAGGTGCTGAAGGTGGATGTCCCCACCCCTCTCACCCGGCTCACCTACGCCGAGGCCATGAACCGCTACGGCAGCGACAAGCCCGATACCCGCTTTGGCATGGAGCTCATCGACCTGTCCGATCTGGTGAAGGACTGCGGCTTCAGCGTCTTTTCCGGGGCAGTGGCCGACGGCGGCTCGGTGCGGGGCATTGTGGCCAAGGGGGCCGCTTCGGTCCTCACCCGCAAGGAGATCGACAAGCTCACCGAGGCTGCCAAAGGCATCGGCGCCAAGGGCCTGGCCTTCATCCGCTTTGTGGAGGATACCCCCACCTGTTCCTTTGGCAAGTTCATGACTGCCGAGGAAATGCAGGCCATTCTGGAGCGGCTGGACTGCCGCAAGGGAGACGTGGCCCTGATCATCGCTGACAAAAATAAGGTTACCCTGCCGGTGCTGGGCGCTCTGCGCAACACCCTGGGCCGTCAGCTGAACCTCATTGACAAGAGCAAGTTCAACTTCCTGTGGATCGTGGAGTTCCCCTTCTTTGAGTGGGATGAGGAAGCAGGGGAGTGGGTTGCCATGCACCATCCCTTCACCATGCCTCTGGAGGAGTGCCTGGAATACCTGGATACCGATCCCGGCGCCGTCCGG
>CASEAH010000067.1 GCA_949285935.1 uncultured Oscillospiraceae bacterium | reverse complement strand
CCTCCGGGCGGCATGGCCGCCCTTTGGGTGGTAGAAGAAGGAGGTAGATACCATGAAGAAAAAACAGGAACACCAGACACAGCCAACAGGCCGGGTATACCAGGTGACGATCACGGAAACACGGCGGCGGACGGTCACCGTACACGAATCGGAACTGAAGGCCCCCACGCCGGACGATGCCGAACAGACGGTCAGCGACTGGTGGCATAACGGTCAGATCATCCTTGTGGCGGAAGATTTCTCCGGTGTGGAATTTGAAGCCAGAGAGGTTACAGAAACCTGGAAAGGCGGTGACGGGAATGGACGCATGGACCAGATTCAGCATTGAGGTCTCCCACCGGCCATCTATCTATTACCTGGCTTATGGGAGCAACCTTTCCCTGGAGCGGATGGCAAAGCGGTGCCCGGATGCCGTAGCCGCCGGGACTGCGAAGATCCCAGGGTACCGGCTGCTTTTCAAGAAAAGCGGCAGCGGGTTTTACGCCACCATCGAGCAGGACGCCAACTGCTTTGTGCCGGCCCTGGTCTACAAGATCAGTGAATTTGACGAAGCGTTGCTGAACCGCTACGAAGGGTATCCGAAATTTTACTACAAACGGTATTTTCAGCTGGCGGTCAAAACCCTGCGGGGCGGACGGCTCAAGGGAAACAAACAGTGTATGGCGTATGTACTTCATGAAGAGCGGCTGCTGGGCGAGCCTCGTATGGAGTACTATAAACTCCTGGATGACGGATATGCCCGGTGGGGCTTTGATGTGGAGATCCTGGACGAAGGACTGTCGGACAGCATCGGCGTGAAGCCGGCCAAAGCTTACCTGGCAAAATTCCAGAAGCTGTAAACCGCACAATCTTTCCAGCACATCTTTGTGGAAGATTTAGGCGGGAAATCACTTGATAATGACCAGACATAGAGCGAATATACCAATACCGCAAGAGAAAAGGAGTGAGGAATTTATGAGCAAGAGATACTACATTGCCTATGGCAGCAATCTTTCAACAGAGCAAATGGCATTCCGGACGCCGGACGCAAAGATCGTGGGGACAGCCATCCTTACCGGCTGGCAGCTTGTATTCCGGTATCACGCCACCATTGAGGAAAACCCGGAGAAAAACACACCAGTGCTGGTGTGGGCGATCTCAGAGGCGGATGAGAAAAATCTTGACCGATATGAGGGATACCCGGCCTACTATTACAAGAGAGAACTTCCTGTAGAAGTATTTCCGCTGGAAGGCGGGGACCCGATCCGGCTTACCGCCATGGTTTACCTTATGGCAGACGGGCATCCATTAGCAGGACCTTCACCTGCCTATTACAAGGTACTGGCGGATGGATACCGGGCATTCCACTTCCCGATGCATATCCTGGAGCAAGCCCTGGCCGACAGCATTGGCAGGGAGAAAGCCATCCGCCGGCTTGGATCCTGCAGCCTGGCCTTCCCAGGCAGGAAGGAGGAGGGGCATGAAGTTTCCCACTGAGAAAGAGCTGAAGAAGCTCCGCCGGGAGTTCCCTGCGGGCTGCCGGATCGTCCTGGACAGTATGGATGACCCGCAAGCCCCTGTGGCGGGGACACAGGGCGTATGCCGGGGTGTGGATGACGCTGGGAACATCCTGGCCAGCTGGGACGGCGGCGGTTCCCTGAACGTTGCCTACGGCGCCGATACATGCCACCGTGTGGCCTCCGAGGCGGAGATCAAGGAAAGCCTTGACTGGCTGGGCAGAAGCGGGCACAGTGCCGCACGCTGCCCCAGGTGCG
>CASEAH010000066.1 GCA_949285935.1 uncultured Oscillospiraceae bacterium | reverse complement strand
CCCGCTGCTCCTTCAGCATTTCTCTCAGCCGCAGTCTGGTACTGTTGGCGGGCAGCCTGGCGGTTCTGGCCGCCACCCTGGGGGACAGCGGCATCTGGATGGCCACCAGTGTTTCCGAGGGTCTGTGTCTGATTCTCTCTTTGACCCTGTTTTTCCGTTACTGGCAGCAGCAGAAAAGCTCCTCCCAGTCCATGGCTCAGGGGGAAACCGTTTTAAACAAGGCGTAAGGGCAAAGCTCTTTTTCTACGACCCCTACTCGCCGATCCCGACCCTTGCAGCTCTGTCATACTGAAGTAAAAAGCCCGGCAATACGCAGGTATTGCCGGGCTTTTGCTCTGTTGGTTTAAACGGATCTTTGCTGAAACGGAAGGAAAAAATCCCCGTCCGCAGGTATGTGGAAGAAAACAAGAGGCCGGACCATGCCACCCTCTGGACGGTCGTATTTGTCCTGATCCGCAGCATCTGCTTCCCTGTTCATGGGGCAGTGAGAGCATTGGCAGCTTTCCCGGCATTTTTTAAAAAGCTTTCCGGCATAAAAGCCTTTGCCAAGCTGCCTCCATCCCTGTACCGGATTGAGGCCAATTTGCCTCAAAATTTTACTGAGCGAGGCACTGCGGGTCACATAAACGGTTTTATGCCCAATTTTTGCCTTTTTTATAAGATTATTTTGGTTAAATCTTTGTTTTTTCTTGCCTCTTTAAAGTCTGTCAGGTTATACTAAAACTGCAAGACGCTGCCGGGAAATATCGTCAGCGCTCACATTGAAAGAAAGAGGAGGAAAACGTATCATGCGCATCCGCAAGATCCTGTCCCTGGTCCTGGCGGTGGCCATGCTGACCACCGTAGCATTGGCCATTCCGGCAATTCCTGTCACTGAGCCGGGTGACATTCTGCCCAGCGGCGAACTGAAGATGGAGTCCACAATGGTGGGACTTTCCGGAGAGCTGAACGCCAAAAACTATACCCTGAGCAAGTTGAAATTTGAGTACGGAAAATCCCTGGTGGAGGAAGTGGTCCTTGCCCCTGAGGAAGGCGATGACTCCCTGAAAATCGTCCTGAAGCCGAATTACACCATCGACAAGCCCCAAAAGCTTGCTTTCTCCTTTGAGCTGAAGGGCAAGGGTGACTACCGGTCCGAAAAATTTTCTTTTGACCTGACGGAGGGTGAACGGGAACCTCTCACAGCAAACTACGGTCTGGTGGAAGTGCTCATCGACGAGGACCAGGAAGTAGATATCATGTCCGACGAGGCGCTTTCCTGTCTCTATGGATCGCTGGTGGGCCGTACTGCCAAAATGACCGGTTATGAGCCCGAAGGTGATGTTTACTGGGTATGCAAGTTTGTTTCCGAGCTGGATCCGGACGACCAGGCGCTCTGGCCCCAGCCCATGGCCCTTGCGGAAGGAGATCCCGAGCCTGAAGACAACACCATCAAGGGTTCGCCCTACGGTACGCTGGACTTCTCCACCGATGACGGCAATACCGATGTTTCCGTCCGGGTCTACGACGGCGACAAGGCCTATCTGGGCTATAACTATGACGTAGACAAGGATCTTCTCATTGCCAACGCCGACCTGGAAGCCGACATTTCCGCCCTCACCTTTGATGGCCGTCCCACCTTCAACAGCACCGCTACCGTCTACTTCTACCAGGTGGATAAAGACGGCGTCATCTACAACTATCTGGGCGACGGCAAAGTGTCCAAATCCAATGCCGTCTGGTCGGAAGACGACGGCTGCTGGGTCCTCAAGACCCGCACCCTGGGCTCCTATGTTTTCTCCGACAAACCTCTGACCTCTGTCCAGAGCAGCGTGGAAGAGGACACCAACCCTGAAACCGGCCGCCCTGTTTTCTCGGGAATGGCTCTGGCCGTGGCAGGCCTTGTAGCGCTGGGCGCTGTGACCCTGCGGAAAAAGTAAAACCTTTTGTGGATCGCCGCCGGCTGTGCCGGTAAGCGTGGAATCCCATCAGGAAAATTTCCCTGCCGGCAAAATCCCCTTCATGCACGGGGATTTTGCCTGAACAAAGATGCTGCTGCAAAATAAAAATGCAATAGCGGCCTGTACAAAAATCAGAAATCACAACGAGAATCGGCCCTCCAAAGAAGCTGTCCTGGCTTCCTTTGGGGGCCGATTTTGTGCATTGTTTTTCTGAAAGGCCTATTTTGCAGCGGCCTTTTCTGCTGATATGCCGGGCCCGGTTTGGGAGCAGTTCTGTCCGTCTCCACGGGGGCTTCTCCCCACTATGGGGAGCACGCCCTGCCGGCTTTGCATCCAGGTTTTACTGCTTCTGGGTCATCAGCCGGCAGACCCGGGCGGCGTAATCAGCCGGATCATCCAGAGGGATTCCTTCCAGCAGCAGGGCCTGCTGATACAGAATATGGGCATAATCGGCCAGCCTTTCCGTATCGGACCCGGCGGCGGCTGCCAGAGCGGCAAAAACGGGATGGGATGGATTCAGCTCCAGGATCCGCCGGGCTTTGGGGGCGTCCTGAGCGCCGGGCATGGCGGACAGGACCTTTTCCATCTCCAGGGACAGGCCGCCGGAGCTGGTGACGCAGGCGGCAGTGTCGGTGAGACGGCTGGAAAGGCGCACCTCCGTCACCTTGTCTCCCAGCGCCTTGGCTACAGCTTCCAGCAGGTCCTTATGCTCCTCCTCCTGCTTGCGGGCCTCCTCCTTTTCCGCGTCGGTGCGCAGGTCCAGATCCCCGTCCGAGACGCTCTTCAGTTCCTTACCGTCATACTCCCGCAGCATCTGCAGGGCAAATTCATCCACGTTGTCCGACAGGTACAGGATCTCGTAGCCCCGGGAGCGGACCTGCTCGGTCTGGGGCAGCCGGGCGGCGGCGGCCACGGAATCGGATGCCGCGTAATAGATATATTTCTGGTCCTCCTTCATCCGGGAGACATACTCCGCCAGGGTGGTCAGCTTGTCCGTCAGGGAGGAGTGGAAGAGAAGCAGATCCTTAAGAGCCTCCTTGTTGGCTCCAAAGCGGTCATAGGCCCCAAACTTCAGCTGCAGCCCAAAATGCTGCCAGAAGGTCTCATACTTGGCCCGGTCCGTCTCCAGCAGCTTTTTCAGTTCGCTGCCGATCTTTTTTTCCAGGTTTTTGGCAATGAGGGAAAGCTGCCGGTCGTGCTGGAGCATTTCCCGGGAGATATTCAGGGACAGATCGGCAGAATCCACCAGGCCCCGCACAAAACTGAAATGGTCGGGGAGCAGGTCGGCGCACTTGTCCATGATGAGCACGCCGCCGGAATAAAGCTGCAGCCCCTTTTCGTAGTCCTTGGAGTAGTAGTCGTAGGGGGCCCGGCCCGGAACAAAGAGCAGGGCGTCATAGGTGGCTGTGCCCTCGGTTTTGGTGTGGATCACCAGCAGGGGATCCTCAAAATCGTGGAATTTCTCCTTGTAGAACTGGTGGTAATCCTCCGGCTTCAGTTCGCTTTTGTTCTTGCGCCACAGGGGCACCATGGTGTTGAGGGTCTCCAGCTCCCGGACCGTCTCATATTCATCCGATCCCTCTTTTTTATGGCTGTGCTCCACTTCCATGGTGATGGGGTAGCGGATATAGTCGGAATACTTTTTCACCAGCTCCTGAAGCCGCCAGGTCTCCAAAAACTCGCTGTAATGCTCCTCCTCGGTGTCGGCCTTGACATCCAGGATGACCCGGGTTCCGTGGCCCTCCATCTCGCAGGGGGAAACGGTGTAGCCCTCGGGGCCTTTGGATTCCCACCGGAAGGCTTCCTCGCTGCCGTAGGCCCGGCTCTCCACCGTCACCTTGTCCGCCACCATAAAGGCGGAGTAAAATCCCACGCCAAACTGGCCGATGATGTCCACGTCCTCCGCCTGGCCGTTTTCCTTCTTAAAGGCCAGGGAGCCGCTTTTGGCGATGGTACCCAGGTTCTGCTCCATCTCTTCCCGGGTCATGCCGCAGCCGTTGTCGGCCACCGTGAGGGTACGGGCCGCCTTGTCGGGGGTGATGCGGATGGAAAAATCGCTCCGGTCCAGCCCCACGTTTTCGCTCACCGAGCGGAAGTACAGCTTGTCAATGGCGTCGCTGGCATTGGAAATAAGCTCCCGGAGAAAGATCTCCTTATGGGTATAAATAGAGTTGATCATCAGATCCAGCAGGCGTTTGGATTCCGCCTTGAACTGTTTCATGGCCATGGATGAAAGCACCTCTTGCAGATTATTTTAGCACTCGCATATGATGAGTGCTAAAAACAGTATAGTCCAACTGGATATTAAAATCAAGGCCGTGGGGGAGAAATTTACAAATTCACAATAAATCTTTTCTCATGACAATATTTCCCTTTTTGCCATCGTATTTATGGCAGAAACATCCGTTTCCGGCCAGGGTACGCCCGCCTGCGGGGACCAGGCCGCGGACTTTCCCATTTTTATGAAAGGATGCGATGATCATGACAAGCTCCCGGCTTTTCCCCTCTGCCCGCCCTCTGGGGCGGATCCTGGCTGCGGCAGCCGCTCTGCTCCTGATCCTGACGGCCTGCACTCCTGCGTCCCCTTCCTCCCTTCCGGACTCCGGTTCCCCGGAATCCTCCGCCCCGGAGGTGTGGGACCCCGTCCCTCAGGAGGTGGCCGCGCTGGGGGACAAGAACACCGACGTGGATATTCTGGTTTCCCTGGACGACCAGGTGACCCGGGATGACCTGGGCATCACAGTGGAGATCGCTCCCGTGGATTTCCGGCGGTACATCCAGGTGCTTGCCGCTCTGGAGCTGCGGCCCCTGGAGGAAGGCGACCCTCCGCTGGACATTCCCAAGCCCTTTACTCTGGCTTTTTCCTGGCAGGGGAAGGAATATTCCTACGCTTTTTCCTCCCAAAAGATCGTGGCCAATGGCGCGGACGCCTATCCCGCCAACCCGGCCGCCCTGGAAGAACTGTATGAGTATGAAAAGGAAGGATACGAGGGGCTGCTGACCCAGGACATTTATTATCTCCGGGAGGACATGGATTTTGCCCCCGAGGATATCGTCTCGGTGGAACTGGTTTCCCTTTCGGGATCTGATGAGGACCGGCTGGTCACAACCGGCCCGGATGACATCCGCAAAGCCTTTGACAGCCTGGGCGCCCTGGTAGTGTGGAAAATGGATCCCGAAAGCCCGCCCAACCCCAAAACAGGCGGCGCCTCCTCCTGTATTTTCACTTTTGGGGACGGCACTGTCTGGAAGTATGAAACCGCCCTCCCCCGCTGCATAGACAGACTGGGAAATGAGGTCTTGTACGGCGAAGTATCCCTTAACTACGGCAGCCTTTTTGATCCTCTCCACGACGGCTCCCAGGTGGGGGTATCCCTTTATGCCACCATGAGCGGCCTGTCCCTCCCTGTTTCCCAGTCCGAGTTGGACTACCAGGGCATCAAGAAAACCTGGAGCTCCTCCATGAAAGAAATTTTTCCCAGTTCGCTGTACTACGAAACGGATCCCGTGATCACCCCCGGCTCCGACACCTCCTGTGTCCTTGCCTTCCGGGATTCCCAAGGTCAGGGGGTCACCCCCACTTCCGTCTCTGTTTCCCTCTGGCAGGAGGATCCCGATTCCTTCACAATGGCCGCCGTGACGGCTCCCGGTCTGTCCGGGAACACGCTGGAGCTGCCGGGAGAAAGGGGAAAATACTGCGTCCGGTTGGATGCGGAATTCCCCGGCGGCAGCGGGTCCTATTTCTTTGAGTACCGGGTCACCGACCTGCCTGACTATTTTGATGATATCAGCTACGGCAACCTTGAGGGAGACGTCACTTTCACCCGGACGGACGCCCAGCTCACCGTCCCCGGCGGCCCAAACCGCCAGTATATCTCCTTTATCCGCTCTCTGGGTCTGGCTTTGGCCGAAGAAGGCGAAGCCCCCACTCAGCCGCTGGAGATCCGGGAACCTTTTTCCATGACCTTTCACCATGAAAACGAAACCTGTACCTTTGCGTTCTCGGCCCAGGGTGTCACGCTGGACGGCAAGCCCTGCGTGCTGGACCATCCGGAACGGATCGCAGACCTGTATATCCCCCTCACCGCCGAAAATGCCATGCTGGCCGACGACGGAATGGTAGATTATGCCCTCCGGGGCTTTCTTACCAAGGAGGTTGCCTCCTTTTCCCAGGCCTTTCCTCTTTCCGGCGACCAGGTAGAGGCAGTGGTTGTCACCGCGGAGCGTCCCAAGGAATATACCGATTACGATGTAACGGCTTCCCTGAATGGAGACCTCTCCTGGTTTGATACGGTCATCCTGGCCCGGGAATGGTCGGATGGGGATTACTACTGGCCCCGGCGGTTCTTCCTGTCTTACCGGATCACCCTGGAGGACGGCACCGTCTACCAGCTGGGGGAGCAGCTTCTCAAGGACGGCCAGCCCACCGGCTGGTATGCTGTCTACACCGATCTGCCTGAGGTACAGGCCCTGCTGGACACCCTGGAGGGGCAGCCCGTCCAGCGGGAAGAGCCCCTGCGTACCGCCCTGTCCATTGACGACGCGGGAAACATCTCTTTTTCCTGAAGCGGCTGGAGCGGCCCGCAAAGCCTTGGGAATGGTTCCAAACATCCCCCACGCCTTTCTTTTTTCTCCCTCTGCTCCGCCCCTTGACCGGAACATGGCACAGCGGCCGCCATCATCCCGCAGCAGCTGAAAAGCCTCCAGGTCACTTCCCGCAAAGTCCCGGAAAGGCGTTTTGCCGGCAGGGCTTTCAAGGGGTACGGAATCCTTTTCTCCCGCATCCCTTACCCCGCCGCCCGCAGCCTATATTTTCAGCAAAGCGCATCAATCATGCAGCTTTTGCATAACAACAGTTGGCTGCGTTTTATGGTGAAAAACAAGCTATTTTATGCTCCCCGGCAGCGCCGGGGGTGCCATACACGGATGCCAGCAAGTCAAAACCGGCGTCCCTCCGCATTGGAAGCGCAGAGGGGCGCCGGTTTTCCGTGTATTTGCCAAAGGCGGGTTCTGTGCCCAGTTTTCTCAGGACAATCAGGGGCCTGAAAGGGATCATCCGCTGAACATGTTCCGGTTGGTATCGGCGTACACTCCCAGCACCAGGCCCAGGCCGATATAAACCGAAAGCACCGAGCTGCCGCCGCCGGACAGAAGCGGCAGGGTAATGCCGATCACCGGCAGCACCATCAGACACATGCCGATATTCACCACCGCCTGAAAGGCGATCATGGCAAACACCCCCACGCAGACAAAACGTCCCACCGTGGTACGGCTGCGGATGCCGTTGGCCAAAATCCTGGCACAAAGGACGGCCAGAGCTGCCACCACCAGGAAGCATCCTACGAATCCCAGGGACTCTCCCAGGAAGGTAAAGATAAAATCGTTGTAATTTTCAGGAACATAAATGTGGTTGTCGTTGAAGATGCCGATGCCGAAGACCTGCCCGGAGCCAATGGCGGTAAGGCCCCGGTTTTGCTGATAGGTAATGCCCAGGGGATCGTGTTCCGGGTCAAAGAGGACCATGATCCGCTGCTTCTGATAATCCGAAAGGACGGCGAACCACAGCACCGGGGCGGCCAGGGCAGCGCCGCCGGCAGCCATGCCGATATACCGCCAGGAGAGGCCCGCGGCAAACAGCATGGCGCCAAAAATACAAGCCACAATGAGGGCTACTCCCGCGTCCTTTTGCAGAAGAACCATCCCCACGGGAATGGCTCCGTGGACAAGAAGGGGGACCAGGGAGCGGGGCTGGTTGATATCATCCCCCACCTTGCTCAGATGGAGGGCAAAGGTGAGGATAAAAGCGATCTTGAGAAACTCGGAGGGCTGGATGCTGAGAAAACCCAGGCTGAGCCAGCTGCGGTTGGTGGAGCCCTCCCGGATGGTCCCCACAAAATAGGTGAGCACCATCAGCAGCAGGGTAGGCGGCACATACAGCTTCCAAATCCCCGCCAGTTCTTCCGGATCAAACTGGGCGGCAATGACGGCGGCTGCAATACCGATTGCTGCGGCCGCCGCCTGCACCTGTACCGTCCGGACCTGGACATAACCGGCATCGCAGATCCCCGCCAGCAGCAGCACACTGAGGGCGGACAGCCCCAAGGCCACCACCCAAATGACTTTGTCGGTATTCTGGAAAAATTTTGAGAGAAACCGGCCGATTTTTTTCATAATCCTCCCGCTTCCGGGGCTTTGCCGCCATAATGGTATCATTGTACCACACCCCTCCTGCCATGAAAAGACAAAAAGTGTGAATAATCCCGCCCAAATCGCCTGGAATGTGGTATACTATAGACGCTGGTTCCTTTAGTATGCCCCGCGTCCCCCGCCGGGACGCCCCTATTTCAATATGATGATTGAGGAGGCCGTCATGCTTACCGACATCCAGATTGCCCAACAAGCTACCCCCCAGCCCATTACCGAGATTGCCCGGGCCCTGGGCATCCCCGACCAGGACCTGGAGCCCTATGGCCGCTACAAGGCCAAAATCAGCGAGGACCTGATCCACCGCCTGGCCGACCGGCCCGACGGCAAACTGATCCTGGTCACCGCCATCAACCCCACCCCCATGGGAGAAGGTAAAACCACCACCACCGTGGGTCTTGGGGAAGCCATGCCCCTCATCGGCAAAAAAGCCATTATTGCCCTGCGGGAACCCTCTCTGGGGCCTGTTTTCGGCATCAAGGGCGGCGCCGCCGGCGGCGGTTACGCCCAGGTGGTCCCCATGGAGGACATCAACCTCCACTTTACCGGAGAGATGCACGCCATCACCGCCGCCAACACCCTGCTCTGCGCCATCCTCGACAACCCCCTGCAGCAGGGCAACGCCCTGGGCATCGACCCCCGGCGTATCCTTTTCAAACGGTGCATGGATATGAACGACCGCGCCCTGCGCAATGTGGTAGTCGGCCTGGGCGGCCGGGTCAACGGCGTCCCCCGGGAGGATGGCTTCAACATCACCGTGGCCAGCGAGGTCATGGCCATTCTCTGCCTGGCCCGGGACCTGGACGACCTGAAGCGCCGTCTGGGAGACATCCTGGTGGCTTGGTCCTATGACAACCAGCCGGTATACGCCCGCCAGCTGGGGGTGGCCGGATCCATGGCCGCCCTTCTCAAGGACGCCCTCAAGCCCAACCTGGTCCAGACCCTGGAAAACACTCCCTGCCTGATGCACGGCGGACCTTTCGCCAATATTGCCCACGGCTGCAACTCGGTGCGGGCAACCCGCCTGGCACTGAAGCTGGCTGACTACACCATCACCGAGGCAGGCTTCGGCTCCGACCTGGGCGCCGAAAAATTCATGGACATCAAATGCCGCGCCGCAGGGATCGCCCCCAGCGCCATTGTCCTGGTGGCCACGGTGCGGGCCCTCAAGTACAACGGCGGCGTGGCCAAGGCCGATGTGGGAACTCCCAATGTAGCGGCTCTGGAAAAGGGCCTGTGCAATCTGGGCGCCCATATCGACAATATGCAGAAATACGGCGTCCCCGTGGTGGTGGCCATCAACCGCTTTGCCGCCGACAGCCAGGAGGAGCTGGATGCCATCGCCCGCTACTGCGCCGACCGGGGTGCGGATTTTGCCCTCTCCGACGTCTTCCTGCAGGGCGGAAAGGGTGGCGTGGAGCTGGCTCAAAAGGTGGTCGCCGCCTGTGAAAAGCCTTCCTCCTTCCGGCCCATTTATACCGATGATATGACCATCCGGGAAAAGATCGACGCCATTGCCAAGAACATCTACGGCGCCGCCGCCGTCACCTACACCTCCGCCGCGGAAAAGGCCCTGAAGGAAGTGGTCTCCCTGGGCGGGGACAAGCTTCCCGTCTGCATCGCCAAAACCCAGTATTCTCTCTCCGACGATCCTGCCCGGCTGGGGCGGCCTGAGGGCTTCACCATTACCGTCCGGGACCTGCGCCTCTCCAACGGCGCGGGCTTTGTGGTGGCTCTCACCGGAGATATCATGACCATGCCCGGCCTGCCCAAGGCCCCCGCTGCCTGCGCCATCGACGTGGACAACGACGGACGCATCTCCGGCCTGTTCTGAGGGAACTGCCCATGGCTATGATCCTGCACACGCACTCCCCCCAGGAGACCCGGGAGGCAGGGGAGCGGCTGGCCGCCCTCCTGCGCCCCGGGGACCTCATCGCCTATACCGGCGGGCTGGGAGCGGGAAAAACCACCTTTACCGCCGGCTTGGCCCGGGGCCTGGGGCTGACCAACGCCTGGGTCAGCAGCCCCACCTTTGCCCTGGTCCACCAGTACGGCGGCGGAGCCGGGGAGCCCACCCTCTGCCACTTCGATATGTACCGCATCGAAACGGCGGACGACCTGTATTCCACCGGTTTCTTTGACTATCTGGATTCCGGGGCCATTCTGGCGGTGGAGTGGAGCGAAAATATCTGGGAGGCTCTGCCTGACCCTCACATCACTGTGGACATCTCCGTCACCGGGGAGGAGTCCCGCACCATCACCATCACAGGAGATGAACGCTTTGAAGCTGTTGGCACTTGAATGCTCCGCCACCGCCGCCTCCGCCGCCCTCTGCCAGGAGGACAAGGTGGTGGGGGAATACTTTCTCAGCACCGGCCAGACCCACAGCCAAACCCTGCTCCCTATGGCGGAGCAGCTGCTGGCCACTTCGGGCGAGACCCTGGCGGGGCTGGACTGCCTGGCGGTGACCACCGGTCCCGGTTCCTTTACCGGACTGCGCATCGGCATCGCCGCCATCAAGGGGATGGCCCTGGGGGCGGGAAAACCCTGCGTCGGGGTCTCCACGCTGGAAGCCCTTGCCTGGAATCTCCGGGGCTTTGAAGGCGTGGCCACCGCCGTCATGGACGCCCGGTGCGGCCAGGTATACGGGGCGCTCTTTGCCCTGGAGGAGGGCGGGGTCTCCCGTCTGACCCCTGACGCCGCCCTTACCATTGACCAGCTGGGAGAACTGGCCGGGGAAACGCAAAAACCGGTTTTTCTGGTTGGCGACGGCGCTTTGCTGTGCTATAATACCCTATCGGAAAAACTGCCGGGGCTGCGCCTGGCGCAGCCCCATCTGCGTCTGCAGCGGGCCGCCTCGGTAGGGGCCCTGGCTCTGGAAAAATTCCGGGCAGGACAGGCCGTGGACTGCGGTCTGCTGACCCCCTCCTATCTCCGTCTGCCCCAGGCGGAGCGGGAGCTGAAGAAAAAACAACAGGAGGTATCCCAACCATGACCATTGCCCTTTCCTGCGATCACGCCGCTTTTCAGCTGAAGGAGGCTGTAAAGAAGCATTTGGAAGAACGGGGGATTGAATGCCGGGATTTCGGCATCCATTCCGCCGACGAAAAACGTGACTACCCCTACGCCTCCCTTTATGCCTGCCAGGCAGTAACCAGCGGCGAATGCCGTTTCGCCATTGTCATGTGCGGCACCGGTATCGGCGTCTCCATGGCTGCCAACAAGATCCCCGGTATCCGGGCGGCCTGCTGCAGCGACTACTTCAGCGCCAAATATACCCGGATGCACAACGACGCCAATGTGCTGTGCATGGGCCAGCGGGTCATCGGCGAGGGCCTGGCCATGGAGCTGGTGGACGTGTTCCTGGACACCCAGTTTGAAGGGGGCCGCCACGCCCGGCGGGTGGAGCAGATCTCCCTGCTGGAAAAAGGCGAACTGAAGTAAACCCGATTCCGCCTTGTGGGCGGCATACAGCCCCGGTACTTTCCACCCAGCGGCAAGGCCTGCTTTTATCCGCTTTGCGATCTTTGCGGGGCCCGGCGGTGGAATCTGCTTCCCGGCAGAGAATGAGCTCCTCATAAAAGGCTGCCTTCTCCCGTCCGGGGAAGCATTCCCTTGCGGCACCGTTCAGCCACTGTCAGCTCCGGCAATCCCTGTCCCCGCGTTATCGTCTCAAAACCCGCCGCCTCCCCATGGGCGGCCAGTCAACAGGAGGAAATCATATGGCAAACAAGCCTTTTATCATGGATCATCCCCTGATCCAGCACAAGCTCACCCTGCTCCGGGACGAGCGCACCGGCTCCAAGGATTTCCGGGAGCTGGTAAGCGAAATTGCGACCCTCATGTGCTATGAAGCTACCCGGGACCTTCCTCTGGAGGATGTCCATATCATGACCCCTATGGGCCCTGCCACCACCAAGGTGATCGCAGGCCGGAAGCTGGCCTTTGTTCCCATCCTCCGGGCCGGGCTGGGCATGGTGGACGGCGTGCTGAACCTGGTACCCGCCGCCAAGGTGGGACATATCGGCATGTACCGGGATCACGACACCTGCCTGCCTGTTGAATATTACTGCAAGCTCCCCGCCGATATCACCGAGCGGGAGGTCATTGTTCTGGACCCCATGCTGGCCACCGGCGGCAGTGCCATTGACGCCATTGGGCAGCTGAAGGGACGGGGGGTCAAGCACATCAAATTCATGTGCATCATCGCCGCGCCCGAGGGTCTGGCCGCACTCACGGAGGCCCACCCCGACGTGCAGATTTACTGCGCCGCTCTGGACGACCACCTCAACGAGCAAAAGTACATCGTTCCCGGCCTGGGAGACGCAGGAGACCGGATCTTCGGGACCAAGTAAGCTCTTGCCCCGCCTTTTAAAAAAATCGTTTGATTTTGGAAGAAAATTTTCTTTTTTTCCTTGACAAACCCGCCGCCTATACAGTATAATGATTATCGCCTGCTAAAACAGGCGGTATATGGCGGTATAGCTCAGTTGGCTAGAGCATTCGGTTCATACCCGGAGTGTCGGCGGTTCGAGTCCACCTACCGCTACCAGAAAAAAGGGGATAAAGGATGACCCTTTATCCCCTTTCATAATATGGCCCGTTGGTCAAGAGGTTAAGACACCGCCCTTTCACGGCGGTATCGCGGGTTCGATTCCCGCACGGGTCACCAAAATGGAGCAGACGCCAGATGTCTGCTCCATTTTTTTGCGCCGGGGCTTTTCCGGCCCGCGGCGCCTGATTCTTCACTTCCCCTTATGGTGCCTCCTGCTCCGCATCATCCCGTTCACACCGTTCCAGATAAGTCTCCTCTGCGGCAGCCTGCAGCCTTTTGAGACGGAGCGCCAGGTCTTGTAGTGTGTCGATTGTCTCGCTAATTCCTTGGAACAACAAGACATATTCCTGCTTCAAATCATCCATGGCAAACAACTCCTTACATATTTTGACTTTTACCCGCCTCCTACAGCAGTATACCCCTTCGAAAGAACGAAACACGTCGAAATGTCGGGGCTGTCCGCTTTTTTGTGTTTTTTTTGACTATTTCTGTCCTTTGGTCGGTTACCGGATTGTCTTTTGGGTAACCCGTTGCTATAATGAAGCCTGAAATGCAACTTTTGTCTTTGGGATTCCAATAATCACTGGCATTTGTTCGTTATCTTGTCAGGGAAGGGGGAGAGCGCCTGTGCAACACCCAAAATTCTGCAGCCGGCTTGCTATTGCGGCAGTGGTGGTTCTGCTTTGCTGCGGATTGCTGCTGCTTCTTCCCCATCAGCACGGCAAAGGGATGCCGCCTCTGGCACGGCATCCCGTGGCACGGATGGCTGCCAAAGGGGAACGCCTTCGTTCTCCCGGTCAGCGGATCCCTCAAAAAATACAGATTCCTCCCTCACCGCCCTCAGGCAGCCAGGATCCCTCTGCGGGTTTGGAACCGGATGAAGCCGGGGAAGAGGAGGATGCTTCCGCCAAAACCCCTGTTCAGGAGGCTCCGGGCGTTCCCCTGCCCTACGATGGGGTGATTACCGAGATCCCCATTCCGACAGGCTGCTACAGCCCCAGTAAAATCGAAGACCAGGTCATGGAGCTGATCAATGAGGAGCGGGAACGTCTGGGAATCGCCCCCCTGAAGCCCAACCCGGATCTGACTCTGGCAGCCCATGTGCGGGCGGCAGAGCTGTATGTCTGCGATTACTTCGCCCATCTCCGGCCCAACGGGGATCCCTGGAATACCGTCCTGGATTCCCAGGTGCCGGTGGAATACTCCAATGCTGCGGAAAATCTGGCGTGGTCCAACCAGCCGGTAGGGGGAGAAGTGGAGGCACAGCGGTGGTTTGATTTATGGAAAAACAGCCCCAGCCATTACGCTGCCATGACAGACCCCCTGTATTCTCATTTCGGGCTGGCCATTCTCAGCTGTCCCAGATCCAGCATCGAAGGACAGTCTTTTGCCGTGACCCTGTTTTGTTCCTACTGAATATCGGATGAGCCGGTATACGATGCGGCTTTTAAGGAGGTATTGCCGTGGGTTTTGGTTTTGGCTTTGGTTTGATAGAAGCACTTTTTCCCATCCTGTTCCTGACAATGTTTGTGGTGATTCTCTCGGTGTTTGTGGTAACACTGGTGCGGGGAGTGGGGCAATGGAACCGGAACAATCATTCCCCTGTTCTTACTGTGGACGCCACTGTGGTGGCCAAACGCACCGCTGTGGGGCATCATCACAACAGTTCCTCCCATACCCATCATACATACACGCATTACTATGCCACCTTCCAGGTGGAAAGCGGTGACAGAATGGAACTGGCGCTGGATGGCCAGGAGTATGGCATGCTGGCGGAAGGTGACCGGGGGCGGCTCACCTTCCAGGGTACCCGTTACCACGGATTCCAGCGGACATAAGGGTTTTGTTGCTTCCGGCTTCCGGAACTGCGGAAAACCAAAGGGATTTTTCCTTGCGGCGACAGCAGGTTTCCGGGAGTCACATTTTTTGTCTTCCATCATACTGTACCGTGCTGCTTAAAGGCAGGAGCATCCCGCCTGCTTTGTTCGATGTTCCTCAGGATGCTGTTTTGATCCGGCAAAACGGGTTTTTCCCGGCTGCCCGGGAACCTGAGGCGGCTGTAGGAAAAGAGACCGCTGCAAAACGAAAGCGTTATGGTATGGATAGCAATAACCCCCTCCAAAAGTCAGAAACCCGGGGTCCTTTTGAATGATTTCAACTCAAAAGGACCCCGGGTTTTATTTATGAATGAAATGCGGACTGCTTTGCAGCGGCCCCTTTCTTTTTCCAAAAATTTTATCCTGTTTATATATAGTAGGGATTGGGCTTAAACAGCAAAACGATAAAGTCCACCAGTATGCCAATTCCAAACAATCCCATGGTGAACAAATAGAGGACCCCCATTCCAACCTTGCCTTCATAGAACTTGTGGGCCCCAAGCCACCCCAGGAAAAAACAAAGAAGCAGGGCTGTCCACTTGTTTTTCTCCCGGAGAAAAGGTCTGCCGCCAACAACATTGGTGTTGGTATTGGTGATGACGATGTTGGGCTGAGGATTGCCTGTATGCAGCTCCTCCACCTGCCGTCCACAGGCGGTACAGAGTATCGCCTCTGTGGGGATTTTGGCTCCGCAGTGCTTACAGAATTTTGTGGCAGGAATCCCCTCCCGCGCGCTTTGGGTGTCAGACTGAACTTGTTCCATGGAAACGGCTCCTTTTAATATGTAATACATTTTAATATCGTATTATATTTTTATTGTAATATATTTAGAATCTTTTTGTCAATATATAATGAAGATGTCATGAGGAGTGATGACTATGAAAAACGAGCCGTTGACCATTAAACGTCGGGGAGAGGATGGCAGCAAAGTCATCACCGTGCGCATTAAAGAAACCACTCTGGCCGAACTGGACCGGATCGCCGCGGAGGCCAACTACTCCCGCAACGAGCTGATCAACTTGATCCTCAGCCATGGAGTGGAGAATATAGAGATCCAATGATCATCAAAATCTTCAAAGCGAGGGAATGTCATGCAACTGGTTGATTCTTTTGTTTCCGCCTGGAAAAACGCCTTTAATTTTAAAGGCCGCGCCCGCCGCAGTGCCTACTGGTACTTTGTGCTGGCCAATTTGATCGTCTCTATCCTTCTCAATATTTTGGGATCCCTGGTAGGGGTTTTGGCGCTGGTGGCTTACCTGTATTCCATTGCCGTTTTCTTTCCCAGTCTTTCCCTGTCTGTACGCCGCCTCCATGACATCAGCAAAAGCGGCTGGTTCTACCTCTTTATTCTGATCCCCCTGGTGGGCTGGATCTTTGTGCTGGTATGGATGTGCAAGGACAGCACCCCCGGCCCCAACCAGTACGGACCCAACCCCAAAGGATTTGCCCCCTATGGGGAGGGCGGCTGGCAGCAGCCTTCTTATCAGGGACAAAACTACCAGCAGCCCAACGGTTTTTCCCAGAACCAGGAAGACCGGTACAAGGGCCCCGAACTGTAAGGGGGATCTGTACGTTTCCGGCCAACAAACAAACGGGCCGCTGTTTCCGTCTCAAAGGCGGAAACAGCGGTTTTATTTTACGGTTTTTCTTGCAAACCGCCTTGACAATCTGGTATCATTAGAGTATGATATTTCGCAATAGTCTGAAGGAGGAAATGAGTCAAATGGCCTTTTATTTTGATGAACCGTGTCATACTTTTGGAGAATATCTGCTCATCCCCGGTTATTCTTCGGCGGAGTGCATCCCCTCCAATGTCAGCCTGCGCACCCCTGTGGTCAAGTACCGCAAGGGGGAGGAAGAATGCCCTCTTTCCATGAACATCCCCCTGGTTTCCGCTATCATGCAGTCTGTGTCCGGTGAAAAAATGGCCATCGCTCTTGCCAAAGAGGGCGGTATCTCCTTTATCTATGGCTCCCAGTCCATTGCTGACGAAGCCGCCATGGTAGCCCGGGTCAAAAGCTATAAGGCCGGCCTGGTTACCAGCGACTCCAACCTTTCTCCTGAGATGACCCTGGCCGATGTGCTGGCCCTGAAGGCCCGCACCGGCCACTCCACCATGCCGGTTACCTCCGACGGTACCCCCGGCGGCAAGCTGGTGGGCATTGTCACCAGCCGGGACTACCGGGTCAGCCGGATGGACCCCTCTACCCCGGTATCCCAGTTCATGACCCCCTTTGAGGATATGATCTACGCTCCTGACGACACCACTCTGAAAAAAGCCAACGACATCCTCTGGGACAACAAGCTTAATTGCCTGCCCCTGGTGGACAGCCAGCAGCGGCTCAAGTACCTGGTCTTCCGTAAGGATTACGATTCCCACAAGGAAAACACCTACGAGCTGCTGGACTCCCACAAACGGTATGTAGTGGGTGCCGGCGTCAATACCCGGGATTATGAGGAGCGCATCCCCGCCCTGGTGGAAGCCGGAGCCGACGTGCTGTGCATTGACTCCTCCGAAGGCTTCTCCGAGTGGCAGAAGCGCACCCTGGCCTGGACCCGGGCCAAATATGGCGACAGCGTCAAAATCGGCGCCGGCAACGTTGTGGACCGTGAGGGCTTCCTTTTCCTGGCGGAGGCGGGAGCCGACTTTGTCAAGGTAGGCATCGGCGGCGGCTCCATCTGCATCACCCGGGAGCAAAAGGGTATCGGACGGGGACAAGCCACCGCTCTCATCGAGGTGGCCAAGGCCCGGGACGAGTATTTTGAGCGCACCGGTATCTATGTGCCTGTCTGCTCCGACGGCGGCATCGTTTATGATTACCACATGACCCTGGCTCTGGCCATGGGCGCCGATTTCATCATGCTGGGCCGCTATTTTGCCCGCTTCGACGAAAGCCCCACCAACAAGGTAAACATCGGCGGCAACTATATGAAGGAATACTGGGGCGAAGGCTCCAACCGCGCCCGCAACTGGCAGCGGTACGACCTTGGCGGCGACAAGAAGCTTTCTTTTGAGGAAGGTGTGGATTCTTATGTTCCTTACGCCGGCTCCCTCAAGGATAACGTGGGCCTGTCTCTGAGCAAGGTGCGCTCCACCATGTGCAACTGCGGCGCTCTCTCCATTCCCGAGCTGCAGCAGAAAGCCAAGATTACTCTTGTGTCGGCTACCAGCATCGTGGAAGGCGGTTCTCACGATGTGCTGCTGAAGGAAAAGACTCCCTACAATACCAAATAATCACCCTGAGATAGCAAATCGGCCCCGGAAATTTTTCGGGGCCGATTTTTGTTGGCGCAAAATGGCCCGGAAAGCTGTTTTCTTCCCGGGCCAAAATATACTTTTAGTATAATTTTTGGTATAAACTATCAAATGTAAAAAAGGCTGTCGGACAAATACTGGGGATCACAGGTGATATCCATCCCCAGCTTCCGGTAAATCTTCTGATCCGCTTTGGAGGCAAAAGTGGTGGAGTGGGCCTGGCTGCCATCCAGCCCGCTCAGATGCTTCATAGCGGTAGCGGCGGCGGGATTGGTGACGGCGGATATCGACAGGGCCATGAGGATCTCCTCACTGTTGAGGATGTATTTTTTCATCTTCAGGGCGGTGGTCTTCATATCCAGGATGGGCTCAATGATGATGGGCGGCAGCAGGTGCATCTCATCGGGGATGTTTCCCAGCACCTTGACGGCATTGAGAATGGCTGAAGCCGGGGCGCTCATCAGCTGGGAATTGCGGCCGGTGACAATGCGGCCGTCAGGCAGCTGGATGGCAGTCACAGTGATCCCTTCGGCTTTGCCCAGACGGTTTTTCAGTTCCTCCAGATAATTCCGCGCCGGGGCCACCACGGCCCGGTCCTCCACCTTCAGGGCCTGTCCCTCCATGATCATTTTCTGCCGGTGGAAGGTTTCGGTATCAATGGCTCCCAGCTTGTAGTCGCAGGCGGCCCGCAGGTAACGGCGGATGATCTCCTGACGGGATGCCTCCCGCACCACCTCGTCATCAATGATCCCCGCCTTGATGCAGTTGACCCCCATATCGGTGGGGGAATGGTAGATCTCCTGTCCGGTGATCCGCTCGATGATCCGCTTGATTACCGGGAACATTTCCATATCCCGGTTGTAGTTGACCGCAGTGGTGCCAGTGGCCTCCAGATAGAAGGAATCGATCATATTGAAATCCTTCAGATCGGCGGTGGCTGCTTCATAGGCCACATTCAGGGGGTGCTTCAGGGGAACATTCCAGACGGGGAAAGTTTCAAATTTGGCATAGCCCGCCTTGCGGCCCCGCTTGTGCTCGTGATACAGCTGGTTCAGGCAGGTGGCCAGCTTGCCGCTGCCAGGGCCCGGGGCGGTCACCACCACAATGGGCTTGGTGGTTTCAATAAAGACGTTGGAGCCATAACCCTCATCGCTGACGATGACGTCCACATCTGAAGGATAGCCGGGAATGGCATGGTGGGTATAGGTACGGATTCCCCGGCGCTCCAGCTTGCTGGCAAACATTTTGGCGGCTGGCTGCTCCTCATACCGGGTGATGAGGACGGAGTTGACATCCAGATCATAGGAGCGCAGATCGTCAATCAGGCGCAGCACATCCGAATCATAGGTAATGCCGCTGTCCCCCCGCACCTTGTTTCGCTCAATATCCCCTGCATGGACGCAGATAATGATCTCCGCCTTGTCCCGCAGGGTAGCCAGCAGTTCCAATTTGGCGTTTTCCTGGTATCCGGGCAGGCACCGTTTGGCATGCATGTCAAACATCAGCTTTCCGCCGAACTCCAGGTACAGCTTGTCCCAGTTCTGAACCCGCTCCAGAATATATTTTGACTGTTCCTCCAGGTATTTTTCATGACTGAATCCCTGCTTCATCTTCCTTGCCTCCATCTTCCATGGCCGAATCTCCGGCTAAAAGTCACACACCATCCCATACCGCCGGAACCCCGTCAGAACCCAAACGGGCGACGGGGCACACAGCAGCCGCCGCACGGTACCCAGGTCCTGGGCAGCCCCGATAAACCGGCGGAACTCCCGTCTCAGGAATGCGGCAGGCCCGCTCCGGGCAGGTGCGGCTCATATGGTCTTTATTATACCATTTTCCGCCAAGGAAGTAAACGCAAAAAGCCTTCGCCGCCTGGAGAACAACGGCGAAGGCTTTATTCTGTTTCGGCAGTCAAATGTCCTTCTAAGGGAGGGACCATCCGGCTGTTTCCTTAACAGCAAGGGGGCTGGCTGGAGGCGGCTGAGTCAAAGAGACTTAGTTCTTCTTCAGGGCCACAGCACCGGCGGCCACCAGGGAAACCACAGCCAGAGCAGTGGCGATGCCCACTACATCATTGGCGCCGGTATCGGGGTTGGTCACATCTCCCTCAGTATCGGTTTCGTCTTCACCGGAGGAGGAAGCGGAAACCAGCTCTTCATCGGAGAAAACATAGGAGCCCAGGGTGCGGGTCTTCAGAACCCAGCAGCCGTCATCCTCGGACCATTTGGCGGCAGAAGCCTTGATTTTGCCCTCGCCGGTGATCTCGTAGATAAAGCCGTCCTCATCCACCTGATAGAAGTAAACGGTAGCAGTGCTGTTAAAGGTGGGCTCGGCAGGGAAGTTCAGGAAGGAGATCTCAGCGTCGGAGTCGGCGTTAGCTACCAGGACTTTTTTGTCTGCTTCGTAGTCGTGGCCCAGGTAAACCTGATCCCCGTCATAGACGCGGACTTCCACAGAGGTGTCGCCGTCGTCGGTATCGAAGCTGAGGGTGCCGTAAGCCATGCCGTCATCGCCGGAATCAAACTCGTTGATTTCATCAAAGTTGACGTCTGCTTCTTCGATATCTCCGTCCTCATCGATGTAAACGGTGTTGGTGGGCAGGCCGTAAGTGGTGCTGAACTGGATGTAAACGGTCTTGACATCCACATCATTGCCCTTGCCCCGCAGCTCGATCTCCATTTCTACATTCTTGGAAGAGTCTACGGTATAGTCTTCCTTGAAGGTGACAGTCAGGGCGTCGCCCTCATCGTCGTCCAATTCCACCGAGTCAATGTAGGACTTTCCGGAATCATAGGTGATTTTTTTGATGGAGTAGTTGTCGGTGTTCAGATCGGAAACATCCACGCCTTCCTCTTCATTGAGGATGGAAGAGGTAAATTCGATTTCATCACCGGGGCGGTATGAAAAATCTCCGGTATCCACAATGTTGCTGATGCCGTTGGGAAGTTCTCCGTCATAGCCGTCGCCAAAAATGGTGGTGGAAGCGGCAAAGGCGGTGGTTGTCATCAGCCCTACAGCCAGGCACAGGGCCAAGATCTTTTTCATGTTGCGGTTCCTCCTTTATTGATCACGGATAAGCTTTCGGAAAAGGCTCTCCAAAACCTTTCCTGCAGGCCCAGTATATGACAAAACGTAACCGAGATTGTAAAGAAAAAACCGTCAAAAATCGTATTTTATCTCAATTTGCTTTGATGAATCCGTGAAGATGTTCCCAATTTTTTCATTTAACATTCACGTATGTTCACGGTGGATCACTGTTTTTTCACATATATGCCTGTTTTGTGTGGAAAAGGTAGGGAAACGGTGACGATCTTCTGAAATTATCCACACATGTTCCTCATATATCATGGTTTTGTGAAGTAACTTTTTTGAAAGGATTTGCTCAAAATTGTTCTTTGGAAAATAATCTTTCAGGGCCCGCTTCCTTTGTATCCCTAAATTTTATAAGCCAGCCCTTTCCCACAGCTTGATATTTTTCATCCAGCCAACGGGCAAAAGCCATGAATGAAAGCAGCGGATTGGAAGACCCTGCCGGCTTTGAAGCCGTGGCTCTCCTGCCTGTCTTGCTCCGTTTCGGGTTTGCACAGTAAAACCACCTTTCCCATGCCGTGATATTTCTTTTATTTTTATGATGGGGGTCCCCTGATTTTTTCAGCCAGTGTCCGTTTTACTTCACCCGGCAAAGCGTGCGGACATTGCCATGGGTGCTGGAGAAAAATATCCTTTGTTTACGCCGGAAAAATCCCTTTTGCGCAATAAAGCAGGCCCCGGCTTAACCAATGACCTGATCACATCCCCAAAGCCCGCCATCCCTTGCATCCCCCCAATTTTTTCAGACGCACCCCTTTCCCCCGTCTGCAAAAGGGGTGCTTTATCTGTCAGAAAAGCTTTTGCATAAAAAACAGCCGCTCTGTCCTTTCTTCCCCGTCCCAGGGAAAAAACCTTTTGCTTTTCTGTTTGGCCGGAGCCAACAAAGCAAAAGCGTCGGGTGATTCCCGACGCTTTCAGCAAAAGTTAAACTATAAATTATTTCTTATTTTTCAGGCTCAGTGCGCCCAGGGATGCCAACACCACCAGGCCCACAGCCGCCATTGCCGCACCCACGTTGCTGGCGCCGGTGCTGGGGTTGGGGACGTAATCTCCAGGCTGGTAGCTGCTGGAGGAAGAAGACTCCTCCTGGCTTTCGGAAGAGGAAGCGGAGGACGACGCTTTCAGACGGCCGTCAGACAGGGCAAAGGCGCCCAATTCGCTGGTTTTGAGGACCCAGCAGTCGCTGTCATCCGACCATTTAACCGGGGCCTGGGTCAATTTGCCGCTGGAAGAGATCTCGTAGATATAACCGTCCTCATCGGGCCAGTAGAAGTAAACGGTTGCCTGGCGTTCAAACTCCATACCGTTAAAATTGATAAAGGAAATATCGCAGTTGGAATCAATGTTGTTTTTCAGAACGGTCTTGTTGGTGTCCTCATCTACATTGTAGTAGATTTCTTCGTCCTCAAAAACCTTGACGGAAATATCCACATCGCCGTTGGGGGAGAACTCCAGAGTTCCGTAGGGCCAGTTTTTATCTCCGGGCACAAACTTATTGATGGCGCCCGGCTTCAGAGCGTCGCCGTCAATATAGCCGTCTTCCTCGATGTACACCTCGTGGACCTCGTTGCCTACCTGGAAGCGGAAGGTCTGCTCGGCGTCGTCAATGCTGCTGCGGCGGCCCCGGAGCCTTACGGTAAATTCCACATCCTTATACCGGTCCATGGAAGAGTCTTTCTTAAGGGTAACCACCAGCTCGTCGTCATCGTCATCCTCGGCCAGTTCCACCGAATCCACATAGCTCTTGCCTGCCTCATAGGACACAGAGCGGAGAGAATAATTGTCCGTATTCAGATAATCACAATCTCCGGGAAAATCGGAGCTTTCAATTATGATCACAGTGCCAGGAGCATATTTTTCGTCTTTATTATAGCTTTCACTGGCCAGCGCCACCGTGCTCAGCATTAAACCTGCCAGCACAATGCTCAAAACTTTTTTCATTTCCTTCTACCTCCTGCAAACCCTTGTCTTTTGGTGACATATATTAGTACGTTTTAGACCCATTAATTATATTGCAAAAATGCTATTTTTTTGTAAACATTTCGTGAATAACTCTTAGCCGATTTATCAATATTCCTGGTTTTTTTCAAAAAGCCTCTGGATTTAAATTTTTGAAACCGAATCATCACCCAACCAACACATAGCTGTGAAATAATAATGCCATAGAAACTTTTTCAGGAGGTGCAAAGATGAAAAATCGCTCCCTTCCCGCCGAACAGGAGGCTGCGGCACGCCAATTTGTCACCGATTGCCTCCGCCGGGAGGGCTTTTCTTCCTGTTCCGCAGATGGGCAGCCTTCCTCCGGGTTTTCCGGCGAAAATCTGGTGGTAGTGACTGTCGACGTCCGTCTGGTTCCCGCGGGCCAGCAGCCTGCCCATTCCTTCGCAGCCCGGGCCCAGGGAGGAGCCACTCCCATCGTCCTTACAGCCTCTCCCCGGGCTTTGCGCCGGCAGCACGCCCGTCCGCCCATGGAAGATCAGACTTTTGGTGGCATGACACTTCGCCACCGGCTCCATCAGGTGGAAATCGACGGCGTTCCCGTCCCTCTGACATTGCGGGAATACGAACTGCTCAGCTATCTGTGCTTTCACAAAAACCTTGTCTTGACCCGGGCGCAGATCATTGGGGCCGTATGGGATATCGGTTACCAGGGGGATGACCGCACGGTGGATACCCACATCAAGTGCCTTCGGGCAAAGCTGGGCCCCTATGGCCATCACATCCAAACCCTGCGCAAAATCGGATACCGTTTTTCCTGGCCCGGCGGCGAATAGGAAAGCCTGTATGGTCCCGGAAGGGACCGGGGAACACCCTCTTTGAGGAACAGATTGCTTCTTTTTTATCCCGCTGCCTTCAAGAAAAAAGGAGTGCAATGCAGACCTTCCTGGCTGTGATGCCAAAGCTGTGTCACATAACCCCCATACTGCCGCACCAAAGCATTTTGCAGCAGCTCCAGATCTGAAGCTGCCTCTGCCTTTTATCTCAGCCACAGCGGCTGTACAGGCCAACAGATTTTGACTTCTGATACATATCTGGACAATCCAACACATGCGCGTCCTTTCTGAGATTTTGCATGGACTATTTGATGCATTCTGCCTTTCCCTTTCATTCCCATCTCTGCGATGTGGGGCTGCTGCAATTGTATATATAAAAAGAACGGGCGTCAAAAGACGCCCGTTCTTTTTGCTATATCTCTCAGTCCAGATAGTTCTGGAGAGGCTGGGGAGGATTGGCAAATTTCAGTTTCTTGCTGTGGCACAGGCCGGTACGGACCATCATTTCGGCAAAAACCGTAGCGACGTTGACAGGGTCGATAACGGGGATGCCCACCAGGGCCTGCAGCTCCTCGTCATAACCGCTCAGACCGCCGCAGCCCAGCAGAACCACTTCTGCGCGGTCCTGCTCCACGATCTTCAGGATCTGATCCTTCAGATTGTTGAGGGTCTTTTCCTTTTCGGTAGCGCATTTTTCAATGTCCACATTGATAGCGCGCACCGAGCAGCACTTCTTCTCAATGCCGTAAAGACCCAGCAGGTCTTCCAGGCCGGGAACGGTGCTGTCCATCGCAGTGACGATGGTAAACCGATGGCCCATCATGGCGGCAATGTACATGCCCGCCTCAGAAATGCTCACCACAGGGATAGAGAGCGCTTCCTTGAGGGCAAAGATTCCCACGTTGCCGAAGCCGCAAAGCACTACGGCGTCGATGTGATCCTCTTCCACCTTCTTAAGGACGGCCCGCTGATAGGACCAGGTGGACTGATAGTTGGCAAAATCACAATCAATACCCCGGGTGCCGCGGGGATTGGCCAGAGGGATGACCTCGGTAGTGGGAAGGACGTTACGGCTGGCGGAACGGGCAATGGACTCCGCCACCGAAACAGAACTGTTGGGGTTAACAACCAGAATACGCATGCAAAGCTCCTTTCTCAGCGCAATGCCGCAGTCAGCTTGCGAAGCAGTGTTGTTTTTGATTATTTGGCGTGAGCGGCAGCAGCCTCTTCGGCGGTCATGGTGCCGTCAAATACCTCACGGTAGAATTCGCCTTCATCCTTGGCGATGATCATGGAAACCAGGGCGTCGCCAGCCACGTTGGGGATGGTGGTGAACATGCCGCGGAACCAGTCAACACCGGCGATGATGGCCAGGCCCTCCAGAGGCAGACCCAGGGAGGGAAGCAGGCCGGCCAGGATAACCAGAGCGCCGCCGGGAACCGCCAGGGTGCCCATGCAGGCCAGGGTAGCCAGGACAACGATCTGAACCATCTGGCCCAAAGGCATCTGAATATTGAAGAACTGAGCGATGGTAACGGCAGCGATAGAGAGGAACACGGCCTGGCCGGTGCTGTTGAGCACCATGCCCAGGGGGTTGACCATGCCGTTGATCCGGTCGCTGACGCCCAGCTTGTTGACACTGTCAGCCATTTTGGTAGGCAGGGAGATGGCGGAAGAGGTGGTAACGAAAGCAACCAGGCTCATATCAGTGAGTTTGGAAGCCAGCTTGACAGGGTTGACCTGGCAGTAAGCAGCGGTAAAGAGGATGCACACCAGCATGATAATAGCGACAGCCACAATGATGGTGATCAGGTACTTGGCCAGAGGGATAACCACAGCCAGGCCCAGAGAGCCGGAAACCCAGGCCATCAGGCAGAACACGCCCAAAGGAGCCATGTGCATAACGATCTTAACAACGCCCAGGACTACCTTGTTGATAACCTTCAGGGTGTCCACGATGCGGTTGTCGCCGGTCTCCGCGGCGTACAGGCTGGAAGAAGCACCAAAGAACAGGGCATACACGATGACCTGAATCATGGAACCCTTGGCCATGGAGTCAACGATGTTGGTGGGGAAGAAGTTAAGGATAATGGTGGTCATGGTCTGCTCAACAGGCTGAATGTTGTCGTTGAGCTGCATCTCAGGCAGACCGGTACCGGGCTTTACCAGGTAACCCAGGCCCAGGCCCAGAGCGGCGGCCAGCAGGGTGGGGATCAGGAACCAGGCAAAAATCTTGAAGCCCATACGGCCCAGATCCTTGGGGTTGATGTTGCCCACAGCTTCGGCAACTGCGCCAAAGATGATGACGGGCACGCCCATCTGGATCAGGCGCAGGAACACGTCGCCCACTACCTTAATGGGGGCAATAACGGGACCGACAATGGCGCCGGCTACCAGACCAATGGCGCTTGCCAAAAGAATCTGATTGGTAAGGGAAATCTTTTTCATAACTTACTCTCCTTAAAACTCACTTTCTCGCCTATGCAATGGTTGCGGGTGGTGACTTAAAGGCATCGACTTCCTTTCTTCGCAAAATGCTGACTCCCAACTGAATACAAATCCTTGTGCATCAATTATATACTGTACAGCGCAAACTTTGCAACAAAATTTGTGCAAAATAAATGAACAAATGTGAGTAGTACATTTTGTGAATAAAGTATGTACAGTTTTTTAATTAACAAAATTTTGCGCTTTTCACAAAACTGGCGCTTCCGATTTATTTACCTTTTGCAAACAAATGGACGCAAAAACCCCTCCGGTGGTGCATCGTCCTGCAGATGGGGCTGGTGTCCGTACCGGAGGGGTCTTGGTCTAAAGCGGCAGATTACCCAAGATGGGCTTTGGCATACTCATAGGGTCTGCTGTCCACAAACCGCTCATAGGGGATTCCCTTCTCAATGACATAGCCATCCTCCAGGAAGCCCTGCCAACGTCCCAGGCACTCCCGGTCCACTTCGACCGAAGGAGTCCACATGCCCGTACGGCGGAACAAATTGATTACGTCGATACCGGCCTGCAGATCGGTCTTGGGCCAGTTGCGGCGGATGATGTCCTCGCAGTCGGCGCCGTCATGCTCCAGCAGCCAGGTGGTGGCCCGCTGCAGGGCCAGGGTGAACCGGCCGGTGAGCTGGCGGGGATCCTCCAGGCATTCGGGAGTGGTGTAGTAGACGCTCCAGGGGATGGTTCCGCCCACGTCGGTGAGGTCGGCAATGATATAGCCCTTACCGGCAGTGGCCACACGGGCCGCCATATCGGGCTGCATCACAATCACATCGCCCATGCCGCCCAGGAACAGGGAATACAGCATGGCGCTGGAGAAGTCATGGATAAAGTGGATCTTGTCCAGATCGGCTCCGCCCTCCTTGGCGCAGCCGGTGACAAAAAGGCCGTGGCTGGCGCCGTCGCCGCCGGAAACCAGTACCTTCTTGCCCTCAAGGTATTTCCAGTCAAAAGGCTCCACCGGCTCACGGGCCACCAGCACCAGCGGGCAGCGGGATGCAATTTTGGCAAAAGCCTTGTAGTCGCAGATGCGGTCCAGATACATCATGGGGACCCAGATACCGCCCTCTACTGCCTGGGCTTTTCCGCTGTTGAGGTCGTCCAGAACGATGCCCCAGGGAGTGGGCACCGTAAAGGTGACATCCAGATCAACATCCTTAAAATAGCCCAGCTCACGAGCCAGATAATGGGGCATATAGTTCATGGAAAGACCGGTGGACGAGATATGAAAAGAATCCATGTGAAAAACCTCCCTACACAAAATGTTCATGCAGCTACTCAGAACAACCAAGGTCTGTACAGTCGGTTCTATAATTATACCAATATCAAATATAACTTTCAATTCATATTTCGTCCAAAAAACCTCTTTTAAATCCAGCATTTAAAATAAAATTGGTTTATTCCTTACAATATTTTTTATAAAAAGGCTCCACTAACTCCGAATATTTGCTTGTTGTAATGAATTTTTTGTGAAAAAGCAGGGAGCGGGCCCTGCGGCTTACGCTCCCTGCCTGTCATGGTTCTTCTTTGGCATACTTTCTTTTTGTGGCCATACCGCCCCGTATGTGCCGCTCCTGCTTGTTTTTTTCCAGCACCTCTTTTACCTTCAGGTAAAGAGGATAATCCGTTTTTTGCAGCCGTTCCGTAATATCTTTATGTATTGTGGTGACGATTTGGAACGGTTTTCCTTTTCAGGGGGCTTCCAGCCGGCACAGATAAATATCCACATTGCCTTCCTTGTCCACCTCGATTTTGCGGATGATCTGCCTGAGCTGGGCGTTGGTCATCTGCCGGACATCGGCCATGTCCTCCCAGCCTGCGAAAAGCTGATTCAAAACGCTTTCCAGCTGCTTTTTCCCATCCTGGCGGCGGCAAAACCGGCTTTGCTCCTTTTCCAGCCGCTCCATCTCTTCCCGCATCCCGTTTATTTTTTCGTTCAGTTCCCGGCGGGAGATCAGGTCGTCGGCATACAGATCCAGATATTTCTGCCGGCTTTTTTGCAGACGCACCAACCGGGCTGCCGCCTCACGCTCTTCTCCGGAATCTGTTTCCCGTGCCCTGCACATCCGGCCCAGTTCTTCCGCTGCCTGGCCAAACGTCTTTTTCTGCATCCGGAGCAGTCCTGCAAAGTATTCCTGTAAAACCGCCGCCAGCTCCCCTTCGTCCACAGCCGCGGCATTGGGGCAGCTGGCGGCTCCTTTTCCGTTATGCCCCGAGCATACCCAGCGTACATATGTATTCCGATAGGTGCGTACCGTCCGCCGGAAGCTGCTGCCGCACTCTCCGCACCGGAGCAGGGTGGAAAAGAGATGCCGGTTGCTTTGCCGCTCCCCCCGGGTGCGGAAGGCCTTGCCCCGGGACCGCATGATCTCTTCCGCCCGGGCAAAAATTTCCGGGTCGATGATCCTCAGATGGGGCCTGTCCGCTACCATCCACTCCGACGGGTCCTTCTCCTCCCGCCGCCCGGTAAGGAAATCGGCGATCTCCTGCCTGCCGTTGATGATCCTGCCGGTATAGAGCTGGTTGGTAAGGATGCGGCAGACAGCGTTCTGGCTCCACCGGCAGCCCCGCTTGGTCCGCAGCCCCTGCTGGTTCAGGAAGCCGGAAATCTTGGCTGTTCCGTACCCGTCCTTCACATACCATCCATAAATCCGGCGCACCACCTCCGCTTCCTTCTGGTTTACCGCAAGATCAAAATAATCTCCCGCCGTCTTGTCGTACCCATACACCAGGTTGGGGACCCGCCCCTTTTGGGCGTTTATTTTTTTCCCAAACTTCACCCGTTTGGAGGTGTTGGCACTCTCTTCCTGAGCAAGAGCGCCAAAAATGGTGAGAACGAATTCGCTGTTGCCCATGCTGGTCATGTTGGCGGTGAGAAACTGTGTCTCAATCCCCAGGGCCCTCAGCCTGCGGATATTTTGAAGCAAATCCACCGTGTTGCGGGCAAAACGGGAAATATCCTTGACCACCACCAGGTCAAACAGCCCCCGTTCCGCGTCGGCCATCATGCGGAGGAATTCCTTTCGGTTTTTCACCCGGGTGCCGGAAAGCCCTTCGTCGGCGTACAGCCGTACCAGGGTGTCACCGGTACGGCCGGTATACTGGGCAAAAAACCTTTTCTGCGCTTCCAGGCTGTTCAGCTGGTCCTCCTGATCGGTGGACACACGACAATAAGCGGCAATCCTCATAACGCATCCTTCCTTTTAGGGGTTTTCTGAAAAGTGGAAATTTTTATTTTTTTACAGGAAGTGGCGTCTGCCGCGTTAAAAATGCTGAGAATCCGCAAAGGATTCCTGCGCTTTTGCCTTGCAGCCCGCACTTCCTGCGAAGAATCTGTGCACTTCTTTGTTTTCAGAAAGGCCCTGATAAATTTTCCATCATAATGGTCCCGGAGCTAAAAAAACCGGGCCTCGCCCGCAGACGAAGCCCTTTGCCCTCAGCCGGCTTTTTTCGTTTTTTCCGGCCCTTTCTCCGGCAGCTCTTCCTCTCCCGCCAACACCCGCTCCACCCGGGCGGCGCCGGCTTCCATAAGGATCTTCAAAAGGACCGCGGCAGCGGCTTGCGGCGGATTGGGATCATGAAAACGATAGTTCCTTTTTCTCTCCTTCACACCTGCCGCCCCCTTTTTTCACATTCTTATTTTATGCACAAGCCCCCGCCGGTAGTACCGTTTCTGTCCCGTCCCTCTGTCATTGGGACACAGGCCTGGCCTGCTTTGCCGCCGGCCTGAGATTGGGAGCAGCGGATTTTCCACCCCCCATGCGGGTAGTTCTGCCAGCCCGGTCCGGTACCAAAAAAGGAGCATTCTGCCCTCTTTTTTGTGTAAGCCCCCCCTCGGCAGTACCGTTTCTGTCCCGGCTCTCTGTCATTGGGACACGGGCCTGGCCTGCTTTGCTGCCGGCCTGAGATTGGGAGCAGCGGATTCCCCGCCCCCTATGCGGGCAGTTCTGCCGGCTCAGCCCGGTACTAAAAAAGGAGCATTCTGCCATCCTTTGCGCAAGAACGGCAAAATGCTCCTGATGTGAGGGCCCTCCCGCGGAGAGAAGGTCCCTTTCTTATTTGTTCCGGATGTAGCGGTCAATGGCCGCGGCCGCCTGTTTGCCGGCGCCCATGGCCAGGATCACGGTAGCGGCGCCGGTAACGGCATCGCCCCCGGCATACACACCCTCCCGGCTGGTGAGGCCGTCCTCACCATTGGTGATGATGCAGCCGTGCCGGTTGGTATCCAGCCCCGGGGTAGTGGAGCGGATCAGCGGATTGGGGCTGGTTCCGATGGACATGATCATGGTGTCCACCTCCAGAGTGAACTCGCTGCCGGGCTTCACCACCGGGCGGCGGCGGCCGGAGTCATCCGGCTCTCCCAGCTCCATTTCCACGCAGACCATCCCCCGAACCCGTCCGTCCTCGTCTCCCAGGACCTCCACGGGGTTGGTGAGGGTTTTGAAGATGATGCCCTCTTCCTGGGCATGCTCCACTTCTTCCTTCCGGGCGGGCAGCTCTTCCATACCCCGCCGGTAAACGATATATACCTCTTCGGCTCCCAGGCGCTTGGCGCAGCGGGCGGCATCCATGGCCACGTTGCCGCCGCCCACCACCGCCACCTTGCGGCTGTGGAGGATGGGCGTCTTGCTGTCGGGGCGGTATGCCTTCATCAGGTTGATGCGGGTGAGATACTCATTGGCGGAGTAGACGCCCTTGAGGCTCTCGCCGGGGATGCCCATAAAACGGGGCAGGCCCGCGCCGCTGGCAATGTACACCGCTTCAAAGCCTTCCTCTTCCAACAGCTCATCCACCGTCAGCACCTTGCCGATGACCATGTTGGTCTCGATATCCACACCCATAGCCTTGAGGCCGTCGATCTCCTGCTGCACAATGGACTTGGGCAGACGGAACTCGGGGATACCGTATACCAGCACGCCTCCGGCCAGATGCAGCGCCTCATAAATGGTTACACCATAGCCCAGCTTGGCCAGCTCTCCCGCGGCGGTGAGGCCGGAAGGCCCGGCGCCCACGATGGCCACTTTATGGCCGTTGGGCTGAGGACGAACCGGAGTCTCGTGGGAATGTTCCCGGTGCCAGTCGGCTACAAACCGCTCCAAACGGCCGATGCCCACACTTTCGCCCTTGACCCCGCGGACGCATTTTCCCTCGCACTGGGTCTCCTGAGGGCAGACCCGTCCGCACACGGCGGGCAGGGCGCTGGAGGCAGCCAAAATCTGGTAGGCTCCCTCAAAATCCTCCTGGGCCACCCTGGCGATAAAGCCGGGAATATCAATGCCCACAGGGCACCCGCTCTGGCAGGGCTTCTTGGGGCAGCTGAGGCAGCGTCTGGCTTCGCTTACCGCCATCTCCGGGGTGTAACCCAGAGCCACCTCCTCAAAGTTGTGGTTGCGCACCAGAGGCTCCTGGCTGGGCATGGGGCACTTGTGGGGATCCATGTTGATCTGCTTTGCCATGGCTTACTCCACCTCCTTCTTGAACAGGTTGCAGGACGCCTCCCGGGCATGGGTCTCAAACTCCCGGTACATACTGCCCCGGCGCATGGCCTCGTCAAAGTCCACCTGATGGCCGTCAAAATCAGGACCGTCCACACAGGCGAACTTGGTCTCGCCGCCCACTGTCAGACGGCAGCCGCCGCACATCCCTGTTCCGTCGATCATGATGGGGTTCATGGATACCGTAGTCTTGATGCCATACTCCTTGGTCAGCTTGGCAACAAATTTCATCATCACCAGCGGGCCGATGGCGATCACTTCGTCATACTGGTTTCCTTCCCGGATCAGAGCCTCCAGGGCATTGGTCACCAGACCCTTTTCACCCCAGCTGCCGTCGTCGCTCATCTTGACCACCCGGTCGGAGACGGCCTCAAACTCCTTCTCCAGGATCACCAGATCCTTGGAGCGGAAGCCCACGATGCTATGTACCTCCGCACCCAGCTCATGAAGGCGCTTGGCGGTGGGATAAGCAATGGCGCATCCCACGCCGCCTCCCACTACGGCTACTTTTTTCAGGCCTTCCAGCTGGCTGGGACGGCCCAGGGGACCCACAAAGTCATGGACGCTTTCTCCCGCCTCCAGGCGGTTGAGCTCCATGGTGCCGCCGCCTACGATCTGAAAAATAATGGTAACGGTCCCGGCCTCCCGGTCATAATCCGCTACCGTCAGGGGGATCCGCTCCGAATCCTCCATGGCCCGTATAATAATGAACTGGCCGGGCTGGGCTTTCCTGGCCACCAAAGGCGCTTCAATCACCAGCTTGGTCACTGTAGGATTCAGCACTGTTTTTTCCGCAATTCTGAACATAATCTTCTCCTTCCCATGGACCTGGCGCAAAATAGGGGGAGGGAATATCCCTCCCCCTATTTTATTCTAAATAAATTGCATCAGAAGTCAACATCCAGGTCGTAATAGCACGCTTTCAGGAGTTTCTCCATATCCTCCTGGCTGGGCTGACGGGGATTGGAGCCGGTGCAGGCGTCGCCGATGGCGTTGGCCGCAATGGTGGGCAGCTTGGAGAGGAACTCCTCCTCGCCCACGAAGCCGGTCTCGGCAATGACGCCGCCCTCGCCGTAGTGGCGGATGCACTGAGGAATGTTCAGCTCGTCGTTCATGCGGCGCAGCTCCGCCACCAGAGCCTTGACCAGAGAAGGCGTATCGGAGCCTTCCAGGCCCATGAAGCGGGCGATGTCGGCATAACGCTCGGCAGCCTCAGGATTTTTGGCGTTGTACTGGATGACTTTGGGCAGATACATGGCGTTGGCAGCGCCGTGGATGATGTGGCCGCCCTCAAATACGGCGCCGGTCTTGTGGGCCATGGAGTGGACGATTCCCAGCAGGGCGTTGGAGAAGGCCATGCCTGCCAGGCACTGGGCGTTGTGCATCCGGTCCCGGGCCTCCATATCGCCGCCGTAGGACTTCTTGAGATCGTTATGGATCATCTTGATGGCGTGGAGGGCCAGGGGATCGGTGTAATCGCAGTGTACGGTGGACACATAAGCCTCCACCGCATGGGTCATGGCGTCCATGCCGGTATGAGCGGTCAGCTTGGGAGGCATCTTTTCGGCCAGGTCGGGATCCACAATGGCCACGTCGGGGGTGATGTTAAAGTCGGCCAGAGGATATTTGATGCCCTTGTCGTAGTCGGTGATGACGGAGAAGGCAGTTACCTCGGTGGCGGTGCCGGAGGTGGAGGGAATGGCGCAGAAGCGGGCCTTCTGGCGGAGAGTGGGGAAGTTGAAGGGGATGCACAGATCCTCAAAGGTCACCTGCGGATACTCATAGAAAGCCCACATGGCCTTGGCCGCGTCGATGGGGCTTCCGCCGCCGATGGCGACGATCCAGTCGGGCTCAAAAGCACGCATGGCTTCGGCGCCCTTCATCACAGTGGTGACACTGGGATCGGGCTCTACACCCTCAAACAGCTGTACTTCCATACCGGCTTCCTTCAGAGCGTTCTCCACACGCTCCAGGAAACCAAAACGCTTCATGCTGCCGCCGCCGGTGACCACAAACGCTTTGGTGCCCTTCAGGTTCTTCAGCTCGTCCAGGGAGCCCTTGCCATGATACAGATCGCGAGGAAGAGTAAACCGCATGATTGATTACCTCCATGTTGCAGGGCCGTGCCGGGTATTTCCCAGGGAAAATCCGGAGCGCGGCACAAGTATGTTAATTTATTAACAACGAACAGCATCATAATAGCATTTATTTTTGGAGGCGGGTAATATATAATAAAAATATAATCCATTACTTTTTTTCATGTCTGGAGGACGTCACAATGACACTTTCTCAGCTGCGCTACGCAGTGGAAATGGAAAAAGCAGGAAGCATTACCGCAGCTGCCCGCAACCTGTATATGGGTCAGCCAAACCTGAGCAAAAGTATCCGGGAACTGGAGGAGGAACTGGGGGTCACACTCTTTTTGCGCACGCCTCAGGGGGTCGTCCCCACTGCCGACGGCATCAAGTTTTTGTCCGCTGCCAGGGAGATCCTCCGCCGGGCAGATGCTTTGGCGTCTGCATGGCGTTCCCACGGCCCGGAAGGAGCCGCCCTGCTTGTAGCCGCTCCCCCATGGGCCCGTCTGGGCCCGGCTGTCTCCCGGCTGGCTGCCCGGTATAGCCCGGATGCTCCTCTGGACATCCGGGTCCGGGAATGCGGCTGGCCTGAGTCCATAAGCCTTGTGGCATCGGAGCAGGCACATCTGGGGATCTTGCGGTATACCCCCGGGGATGCCTCTGCCGTGGAGCGCCTTGCGTCCCAGCAAAACCTTGCTGCCCGGATGATCCGGGAATATCCCCTGCTGCCGGTTCTATCCCTCCGCCACCCTCTGGCCGGGGAAGAATCCATCACCCCCGACAGGCTGCGGTCCTGCACCTGCCTGGTCTGTGAGGCGGTTTTCGCCGGGGCCATCCCTGATCTGGGGGAGCCCGCACGGCAGATCCGCATGGCTTGTCCGGAAGACCTGTGGGAACTGCTCCACAGCCTTCCCGGCAGCTATCTCTGGGCCCCGCCTCTTTCACAGGAGGAGCTTAAGAGGCAGGAACTGACACAGCCCTTCTGCCTTCAGGCCCCCCGGCTGCTGGAATGCGCCGTCTGGAGAGCTTCTCCCGGTCTTTCCCCGACAGCCCGGCAGTTTGTGGAGGAAGTATGCCTGGATCCTCCGGCATAAAGAACCGCACGCACCTCATGCCGTGGCTTTTAAGGAAAGAAAGATTCCGGAAAGCTTGAAGCTTTGTAAAAAAGCCGGACCGCCCCCAACAGGCAGCCCCCAATCCTGCGGGGCCGGAGATCGGATGCTTTGCCGCAGGGCTGTTTTCCAGGTCTGCCGCCCCAATCCTGCTGCACCAAGGTCCTGATAGTTTGCCGCAGGGTTGATTTCCAAGTCTGCCGCCCCAACCCTGTGGTACCGGAGACCGGATGCTTTGCCGCAGAACTGTTTTCCAAGTCTATCGTCCCTATCCTGCGGTGCCGGAGGCCGGGCGGCTGCGGCCTGCAAAAAAAATCGGCCCGTCAGAGTCTGCCTGTCAACGTAATTTATACATACGCTTCTCCGCAGCGGAAGCGGCAAACCTCCGGAGGGGGAAAGGCAGAAACCAGCCTGTCCTGCATAGGGAAGGCGGTCCTAATCCTGCCATTGTCTTTTTGCGGGATTTTTTGACTTTATGGCTGGGGGCAGGGGACGCCTGTCTGTATTTGGGGCAGGCTGCTTTGGCAAAGCCGGGGATGGAGGGATTTTTCCGTTCAACCGTTCCGGATCATGACGGCTGTATGTACCGTTGATTTTGAAATGTCAAATTTTTTGGCAGTTTCCCGTACCGTGGCGCCCGTTTCGATGATATACAGCGCAAAGGCGCTGGCTCTGTCCTCTGGGAGACCTTTCAAGTCGTTCCCTCCCTCAACATTTTGGTCTTGGTACCAATATATGGCCCCGTCCCCGGTTGTATGTGCTTTTTTCACGAAAAAACGCCTGCGGAAGGGCTCTGGAAGAGCTGCCGGGAATTTGCATCCCGTGGGTGGATATGCTATGATAAAAACGGTTCTTTTCCGGGGAAGCAGCTTCCTGCGGGCGGTTTTCCCCAGGCAAAACACAATTGGAAAGGGGCGTGTCTTCCATGATCATCCCGCTGGATGCCGACATCCTGGAAAGCCTCACCAAAACCGAGCGGGAAGTGGTGCATTTTATCAACAGCAATGAGGCCCGGCTGTCCCAGCTGTCCATTGTGGATATCGCCTATGAGACCTTTTCTTCCCCCGCCACTGTCTCCCGGGCCATCCGCAAATGCCGCATCAACGGCTTTAACGAGCTGCGGTACAAACTGGCTTCCGGCGCCAGTGACAAGCAGGTGGTGGACGTCAACGAGATCCTCAACAAGTCCCTGATTGAAGCCTCCCGCACAGTGGAGCAGATCTCCATGGCGGACGTCCTCAAAAGCATCCGTCTCATTCAGGAAGCCCGGAAGGTCTATGTCTTTGCCCGGGGAATGACGGAATATGTGGCCAATGAGTTCTGCTTCAAGCTCCAGCTGATGAATGTGGACGCCATGATGACCGATGACCCCAAGATCATGGTGAGCATCTCCCGCACCATCTCTCCCCGGAACCTGGTGGTGATTTTCTCCCTCAACGGCCATACCCCCGAGCTGGTGGAATCGGCCATGAACGCCAACGCCATGGGTTGTCCGGTGGTCACCTGCTCCTGCAACTCCGAAAGCGAACTGGGCCCCTACTCTACCGTCCACATTGTGGGCTATAAGCATAGCCACGTCTCCTTCCGCTCCTACGAGGTCACCTCCCGTCTGCCGCTTCTTATCATTTCCCGGGTGCTGGTGGACGAACTGGTCAACTCTGCCGCCGATCCCCATCCCTGATTCCGGCTTTCCGGTTTCCTGAGCGGCGGCCCCTCTTTCTCCGCCTCCCGGCACGGACCCAGCCTGCCCCTGTAAAATGTTTTCGGGATGGCCTGCCGGATCTTACTCCTTATTTTCTTCCTCCTGCCGGGCTCCGGCATCCTTCCCAAGCACTGCTGTCCCGATGGGATCTCCGTCTCCTGGCCTGTCCCTTCTTTTCCGTATTTTCAGGAAAATCAGACAGGGAATGAAAACCTTTTTAAAATCCGAAAAGATTTTCATCTCTTTTTTGTCTATACTGAATACAACAGGAAAGGAGGGGGTAAAAATTATTTACACACTGACCATGAACCCCGCCATCGACATGAACATTGCCACCCAGGGCTTAAAGCCGCGGCTGGTCAACCGCACCCTGAGCACCCTGTACACTCCCAACGGCAAGGGCATCAACATCACCAGGGTCCTGCGGCATTTTGGGGTGGAGTCGGCGGTTTTGGGCTTCTTCGGCGGCTTCAGCGGCCGCTACATTGTGGAATCCCTCCGGGAGGAAGGCGCGGTGGTCCACGATATTCCCGCGGACGACATCACCCGCATCAACATCTTCCTCAACGACGGCGACCAGGAATACAAGCTGGTCAACGACGGCGCCCGGGTTTCTCCTCAATCCCAGGACCGGCTGCTGGAGCTTCTGGAATCCCTGGAGGATCTGAAGTTCCTTACCATCAACGGCAGTCTGCCCCCGGGAGTGGACGAATCCTTTTATGACCGGATCCTGGAGATCTGCCGCCGCCGTCAGACCCAGGTGGTGCTGGACATCAGTTCCCGCCGTCTTCCCCAGCTGCTCCGTTACCAGCCCCTGCTTATCAAGCCCAACGACGAGGAAGTCCTCCACATCTGGGGCCGCAGGCTGGAAAACCGCGGCGACGTGGAATCGGTAATGGATCTGCTCCACAGCCAGGGCGCCCGCAATGTTCTGCTTACCCTGGGGGACAAGGGGATGCTTTTCAGCGACGGCAAAGGCATCTGGTACTGCGACGCCCCCAAGGTCCGGCTGGTCAGCTCCGCCTGCGCGGGGGACGCCTCTCTGGCGGCCTTCCTCAGCGAGTGGCTCACCAGCGGGGATGTGGAGCGTGCAATGAAGAAAGCCAGCGCCACCGGCGGTAATGTTGCGGAAAGCGCGGGACTGGGAGATCTGAAAAAGGTCCCGGCGTATATGCAAAGCTTAAGTGTGAGGAAAGTGAGGTAGGAGTATGAGCAGGAAAATTTTAGCTGTCACGGGCTGTCCCACCGGGATCGCCCACACCTTCATGGCCGAGGAGGCTCTGAAGACCGCCGCCCAGGAGCTGGGTGTGGAAATTAAGGTGGAGACCAACGGAGCCGTGGGGGTGGAAAATGCCATTACCCCCGAAGATATGAAGGATGCCATCGGCGTCATCATCGCCTCCGACAAAAACGAAAATGTGGACCGGTTCAGCGGCCTGCCGGTGCTGGAAACCTCCGTCACCGACGGCATCAACCGCCCCAAGGAGCTGATCCAGAAGGTCCTGGACGGCCAGGTGGCGGTCCACAAGCCCGCTGCGGCCCCCGCCCAGCCGGACGCTCAGCAGAAATCCGCCGACAGCGGTAAGGAATCCTTTGGCCGGCAGCTTTACAAGCACCTGATGAACGGCGTCAGCCACATGCTCCCCTTTGTGGTGGCGGGCGGCATCCTCACCGCCGTATCCTTCCTGTGGGGCATCTATTCCTTTGACCCCACCAGCGATCAGTACAACGCCTTTGCCGCCATGCTCAAGAATATCGGCGGCGTTTCCATGGGCCTGATGGTTCCCATCTTTTCCGCCTTTATCGCCCAGTCCATTGCCAACCGTCCCGGTATGATCGCCGGATTTGTAGGCGGCATGCTGGCCTCCTCCACCGGCTCCGGCTTCATCGGCGGCATTCTGGCCGGCTTTGTGGCGGGCTATTTCACCTACTGGCTGGTCAAGAGCCTTGCCGGACTGCCCAAGCAGTTTGAGGGTCTCAAGTCCATCTTCCTCATCCCTCTGGTCAGCGTCACGGTGATCGGTATCTTTATGTCCCTGACCGCCGGCCCCGTGGCCTCCATCAATGAAGCCATGATGAACTTCCTGGCCGGTCTCCAGGACACCAATCCTCTGCTGCTGGGCATCGTCATCGGCTGCATGAGCGCCTTTGATATGGGCGGTCCCGTCAACAAGGCCGCTTACGTCACCGGCACCCTGCTGCTGGGCCAGGGCAACTACTACTTCATGGCCGGCGTATCCGCCGCCTGCATCACCCCGCCCCTGGTCATTGCCATTGCCACCACCATCTTCCGCGACAAATTCACCGACGACGAAAAGGCCGCCGGTCTGGCCAACTATGTGCTGGGCTGCACCCACATCACCGAAGGCGCCATTCCCTTTGCCGCCAAGAACCCCCTGGTGGTACTGCCCATCCTGATGCTGGCCTCCTCCATCTCTGCCGTCATCACCTACTTCCTCAAGATCCAGGTCCCCGCCCCCCACGGCGGCTTCCTGATCCTGCCCCTGGTTGACCGTCCCCTGCTGTGGGTGGGCGCCATCCTGGTAGGCTCGGTGGTAGGCGCGCTGGTTTACGGCATCACCAAGAAAAAAGAAAGCTAAAAGAAAGCTGAGGAATAATCTATGCTGGTTTCCGGTTCTCAGGCGCTGCAAATCGCCGCCCGGGAGGGTTACGCCCTTCCCGCCTTCAACTACATGAACATGGAAAACCTCCAGGCCATCCTGGAGGGGGCGGAGGAGCTGAACGCCCCGGTCATCATCCAGACAAGCCAGAACGCCATTGATTATGCAGGCTTTGAGTACCTGCGGGACATTGGCGTGGGCGCGGCCCGGCGGGCCAAGGTCCCGGTGGTCCTCCATCTGGACCACGGCAAGGACTTTGGGCTGAACATGCGGTGTATCCGCCATGGCTGGACCTCGGTGATGATGGACGCCTCCCTGCTGCCCATGGAGGAAAACATCACCGCCGTGCGCGAGGTGGTGCGGGCGGCCCATTGCCTGGATATTTCGGTGGAAGCTGAGCTGGGCTTCATCGGAGGCAAGGAGGGCGACGCCGACGCCGGAGATTCCTACACCCGTCCGGAGGACGCGCGCCGCTTCTTTGAGGAAACCGGCTGCGACTCCCTGGCCGTGGCGGTGGGGACCCAGCACGGTCTCTACAAAGGCGAGGTACGCATTGATTATCAGCGTATCCGGGATATCAAGGAGGCGGTGGACGGCCGTCCCCTGGTCCTGCACGGCACCTCCTTCGTCCCCCTGGAGATGATCTCCCGGGCCATCGACAGCGGCATCAACAAGGTCAACTTTGACAGTGAGCTGAAGATGGCGGGGATGCAGGCGATCCGCCGCTATCTGGCGGAGAATCCGGAGGTCTATGATCTGCGGAAAATGAACCGGCCTATGATGGCGGCCATGAAAGAGGTCGTCATGGAAAAAATTCATATCTGCAAAGCGGAGGGAAAATCATGGATCAGGTAACAAACGGCGTCTCCAGCCTTTTTGGAGAGGATACCATCTGCACCGACCTTCGGGCTACCAACAAGGACGAGGCCATCCGGGAGATGATCGACCTGCTGTACGACGCGGGCGTGGTCACCGATAAGGCCGAGTTCACCAAGGTCATTTACGACCGGGAGGCGCTGTCCACCACCGGCATCGGCTTCGGCATCGCCATCCCCCACGGCAAAAGCCCTGCGGTCAAGTTTCCCCGGGTGGCGGTGGGCCTGTCCCGCAGCGGACTGGACTTTGCCTCCAACGACAAGGAGCCGGTGTATCTGGTCTTTATGATCGCCGTCTCCCCCAGCGACAGCAACCTGCATCTGAA
>CASEAH010000065.1 GCA_949285935.1 uncultured Oscillospiraceae bacterium | reverse complement strand
CAGCTCCTCAAAGTCGCCTCTCTGCATGGGCAGCAGCTTGGCCAGCGCCTTTTCACGCTGCTCCACGGTCTCGGAGACGATCATCTCCCGCATGGCGGGGATGCGGTCGGCGTCAAAGAACATGTGCTCGGTGCGGCACAGGCCGATGCCCTCAGCGCCGAACTCGGCAGCCTTCTTGGCATCGCGGGGAGTGTCGGCGTTGGTGCGCACGCCCAGGACGCGGTATTTGTCGGCCCAGCCCATCAGACGGCCAAAGTCGCCGGTAATGGCAGCGGGGACGGTGGGGATGGCTTCGCCGTAGATCTTGCCGGTGGTGCCGTCCAGAGAGATGTAATCGCCTCTCTTGATGGTCTTGCCGCCCAGCTCAAAGTATCCTTCTTCCTCGTGCATGACGATCTCGCCGCAGCCGGAGACGCAGCAGGTGCCCATGCCGCGGGCCACAACGGCAGCGTGGGAGGTCATGCCGCCGCGGACGGTGAGGATGCCCTCGGAGACGTCCATGCCGTGGATGTCCTCAGGAGAGGTCTCCAGGCGGACCAGAACCACCTTCTCGCCCTTTTCGGCCATTTCCACAGCCTCGTCGGCGGTGAAGACCACCCGGCCGCAGGCAGCGCCGGGGGAAGCGGGCAGAGCGGAACCGATGGCGGTGGCGGCCTTCAGGGCCTTGGCGTCAAAGCCGGGATGGAGCAGGCTGTCCAGCTGCTTGGGATCCACCATGCAGACAGCCTCCTGCTCGGAGATCATGCCTTCGTCCACCAGGTCGCAGGCGATCTTGAGGGCGGCGGCAGCGGTGCGTTTGCCGTTGCGGGTCTGGAGCATGAAGAGCTTCTTGTCCTCGATGGTGAACTCCATGTCCTGCATATCCCGGTAATGCTTCTCCAGAGTGTCGCAGATCTTGACAAACTGCTCATAGCACTCGGGCATGATGTCCCGGAGCTGGTCGATGGTCTGGGGGGTACGCACGCCGGCCACCACGTCCTCGCCTTGGGCGTTCATCAGGAACTCGCCGAAGAGCTTCTTCTCGCCGGTGGCGGGGTTGCGGGTGAAGGCCACGCCGGTGCCGGAATCATTGCCGGTGTTGCCGAAGACCATCATCTGCACGTTGACGGCGGTGCCCCAGGAGGAGGGGATGTCGTTCATGCGGCGGTAATAGATGGCGCGGGGGTTGTCCCAGCTGCGGAAAACGGCCATGACGGCGCCCATCAGCTGCTCCTTGGGATCCTGGGGGAAGTCGAAGCCCTTCTTGGCCTTGAACTCAGCCTTGAAGGCCTCAGCCAGCTCCTTCAGGTCCTCGGCGGTCAGCTCGGTGTCCAGCTTGACGCCTCTCTTTTCCTTCATCTCGTCGATGATCTTCTCGAAGTAGCCCTTGCCCACTTCCATAACCACGTCGGAGTACATCTGGATGAAGCGGCGGTAGGAGTCGTAAGCAAAGCGGGGGTTGTTGGTCTTCTTGGCCAGGACTTCCACCACCTGGTCGTTGAGGCCCAGGTTGAGGATGGTGTCCATCATGCCGGGCATGGAGGCCCGGGCGCCGGAGCGGACGGAGACCAGCAGGGGGTTCTCCATGTCGCCGAATTTCTTACCGGCAATCTTCTCCAGGTTGGCCATGTTGGCGTAGATCTCGGCCTGGATCTCATCGTTGATCTTCTTGCCGTCCTCGTAGTACTGGGTGCAGGCTTCCGTGGTGACGGTGAAGCCCTGGGGCACGGGCATGCCCAGCTTGGTCATCTCGGCCAGGTTGGCGCCTTTGCCGCCAAGGAGCTCACGCATGGAGCCGTTGCCCTCGGAGAACATGTAGACGAACTTCTTGCTCATGTAGCTTTTTACCTCCCAAAAGTTTTACATACACCGCCGGCCCCGCGTGGGAGAGGGCGTCATGCATTCATGGAACATTATAGCAAAGATTATTGGTAATTACCATATATTCATGCAAAATTTTTTTTGTATTTATCCCCTTCCGGAAATGGAAGAACAGGATCCTGCGCCGGATCAGGACAAAGGGGGATTCCGCGCCGAAACAACACATTTTTTCCAAAATGCAGGCGGGTCAGGAACGGAAAAAGCGGCCTGCTGCCAATGCCAAATAAAAACAGGAGGGAATGCAAAAGACAAAAATCAAAAAGATAGATGGATTTTTCACAAAAATCCCCCTTTGGATACTTGCAAAAGAGAGAAAATGTTGCCATAATAAAAACAGTACGCCCATCTGCCGGTTTCCGGACCGGAAAGAAGCGTCTGCAGACTGTCAAAGAGCCTTTCCGACGCATAATCTGGGGCAAAACGTCTGATTTTTAGGGGGAAACCGATCCATGAATCAAACATGTGCCGTAATTTTGGCCGCCGGAGAGGGCAAACGAATGAAGGCCCGGGGTTCCAAGGTCCTTTGCCAGGTACTGTTCCAGCCCATGATCCGGTGGGTATGCGGCAACTGCGCCGGGGCGGACATCGGGGAGACCTGCGTGGTGGTGGGCAAAGACGCTCAGGACGTCTGCCGCCAGCTGCCGCCGGAGACGGCCACCGCCGTCCAGGAACAGCGGCTGGGGACCGGCCACGCGGTGCGCTCTGCGGAGGCATTCCTTCAAAAGAACCGGGAGAAGGATGTGCTGATCCTTCTGGGGGACGCCCCCTTCCTGTTTTCTGACGTGATCCGCCGGGCCTATGACTTCCATAAGGCCGGAGACAACGCCATGACGGTGGTCTCCGCCGTTGTGGAAGACCCCACAGGATACGGGCGGATCATCCGCGACGGAGCGGGAGTTTGCGCCATCGTGGAGGACCGGGATGCCGACGACGCCCAGAAAGCCGTCCGGGAGATCAACTCCGGAGCCTGCTGGTACAAGGCCTCCGCCCTGCTGGAAGCCCTGGAAGCCCTGACTCCCGCCAACGCCCAGGGAGAATACTACCTTACCGATACTCTGGGGATCCTTCGGGACCGGGGGTACCGGGTGGATGCCTTTGATGCCGGAGATCCCCGGGTGGTGCTGGGAGCCAACAGCCGCCGGGATCTGGCCGCTCTCAACGCCATTGCCCGGGAAATGGTCTTTGACCGCCTGTATGAGGAAGGGGTGGATATCCCTGTCACCGACGGCGTCATCATCGGACCTCAGGTTCGGGTGGGAGCCGGGACCCAGATCCTTCCCGGGACCATCCTCAAGGGGGAGACGGTCATCGGCGGGGACTGCGTGATCGGTCCCGGATCGGTGCTGGAGGACGCCCGGGTTGGGAACGGCTGTGTGGTGCGCAACACCTATATTACCCGCTCCGTCCTGGAAGACGACGTACAGATCGGCCCCTTCTCCCAGGTGCGGCCCGATTGCCGCATTTGCCGGGGCGTACGCATCGGCGATTTTGTGGAGGTGAAGAACTCCACCATCGGGGAGGATACCCACGCCGCCCATCTCACCTATATTGGAGACACCGACTGCGGCGCCCGGGTCAATTTTGGCTGCGGCGTGGCCGTGGCCAACTATAACGGCAAGCAGAAGTTCCGCTCCACCATCGGGGACGACTGCTTTATCGGCTGCAATACCAACCTGGTCTCGCCGGTGAAGATCGGAAACGGGGCCTACACCGCCGCCGGCTCTACCGTTACGGTGGACGTGCCGGAGGACGCGGTGTGTATCGCCCGTTCCCGGGAGGTTATCAAGGAAGGGCTGGCCCTGCGGTACCGCAAGGTCAAAAAATAAGGCTGCAGGCGCGTTTGCGCTTGAGATAGAGCATGAAGACAACAGCAACGAAGTAAGAGGAGAGTCTGAAAAAATGAATATTCACGGTAAGGATATCAAGATCTTTACAGCCAACTCCAACCCGCAGGTGGCCAAGGATATTGCCAAGCTTCTGGGCCTGCCTGTGGGCAAAAGCACGGTGACCTGCTTCGCTGACGGCGAGATCTCCGTGTCCATCGAGGAATCGGTCCGCGGTTCGGACGTGTTTGTGGTCCAGTCCACTTCCGCTCCTGTCAACGATCATCTCATGGAACTGCTCATTATGGTGGACGCCTTCAAGCGGGCTTCCGCCGGACGCATCACCGCTGTTATCCCTTACTTCGGCTATGCCCGCCAGGACCGTAAGGCCAAGGCCCGCGATCCCATCTCCGCCAAGCTGTGCGCCGATATCATCGCCGCCGCCGGCGCCGACCGGGTGCTGACCATGGACCTTCACGCCCCCCAGATCCAGGGCTTCTTTGACATCCCCGTGGACCACCTGCTGGGCGTGCCCATCCTGGCTCCCTATTATGTGGAAAAATTCAAGGACTGCTCCCGGGAGGAACTGGTAGTGGTCTCTCCTGACCTGGGCAGCGTCACCCGGGCCCGGAAGTTTGCCGAGCGGATGAACTGCGCTCTGGCCATCGTGGATAAGCGCCGCCAGCGGGCCAACGTTTCCGAAGTGATGAATATCATCGGCGACGTCAAGGGCAAGAAGGTCTGCCTGGTGGATGACATGGTGGACACCGCGGGCAGTATCTGCAATGCTGCCGCTGCCCTGGTGGAAAAGGGCGGCGCCACCGAGGTATATGCCTGCGCCACCCACGGCGTGCTGTCCGGCCCCGCCCTGGAGCGGATCAAGAACAGCGTCATCAAGGAGATGGTGTTCCTGGATACCATTCCTCTCCCCGAGGGCGCCAAGGAAGCCCGGATCAGCCAGCTTTCCATCGCTCCTGTCTTTGCCGAGGCCATCGGACGCATCTACGAAGACAAGCCCGTCTCTCCCCTCTTTGTGTGAGGCGGAAAGAAAACATCTTTCGACGGAATTTTTTTCGCCGGTAGGTTATCATCAATACGGATTCCCGGGCAGGGTGGGGGGTTCCCCCATCCTGCCCGTTGGGCGCTGCCCGGGAGTGCCGGGAAAAAGGAGATACTGTTCATGTTCGGCAAAGGAAAAAAAACTGCGGCAGCGCCGGTTTCGGGACCGGTGGAATGGCTGGTGGTGGGGCTGGGGAACCCAGGCGCCAAATACCAGGGGACCCGGCATAATATCGGTTTTGAGGCCCTGGATGCCCTGGCGGAAGAAGCCGGGGCCCGGGTGGACCGCCTCCGGTTTCAGGCCCTGTGCGGCGACGCTTTGGTGGGAGGCCGCCGGGTGCTGCTGATGAAGCCCTCTACCTTTATGAACCTTTCAGGCCAGGCCGTGACCGAGGCCATGCGCTTTTACAAGATCCCTCCCGAGCGGGTGCTGGTGCTTTGCGACGACATTGCCCAGCCGGTGGGACGGCTGCGGATCCGCAGCGGCGGAAGCGACGGCGGGCACAACGGGCTGAAAAATATCATCTATCTCAGCGGCTCGGACCGCTTCCCCCGCATCCGGATCGGCGTGGGGCAGAAGCCCCATCCCGATTACGATCTGGCCGACTGGGTGCTGGGGAAGTTCAGCCGGGAGGACGCCCAAACCCTGCTGAAGCTGCTGGAAGTGATCCCCCAGGCCTGCGCCCTTATTGTGGAAGGACGGACGGATCAGGCCATGAACCGCTACAACAGCTACGGGGCGCCCCCCAAGCCCCCAAAACCGCCCCGTCCCTCCCGGGAATCCAGGGAAACGGCGGAAGGGGAACCGGCTGCAACCGGCGCTCCGGGGGAAGGCAGCCCGGCCGGAGAAACCTCCGGCCCTGCCGGATGCCCCGGGCAGCCTGATGGAAGCGGACAATAGAGCAAGGAGGCGGACCATGGCGCTTTTTTCCTCCCAGCTGCAAAGGCTGGAGAGCTTTTCCAAGATCCGGACGGGCCTGGAAGCAGGCCGGGGACCGGTGCTGGTAACGGGACCCGCCCAGGTCCACAAGGCCAACCTCATCAGTACCCTGGCCGAGATGGAGGGCCGGGGGGCGCTGGTGGTGACCCAGGATGAGCAGACCGCCGCCCGTCTCTGCGAGGAACTGAACCTCTTTGCCGGGGGAGACGCCGCTTGCCTGTATCCGGAGCGGGAGCTGACCCTGCGGAAGGTGGAGGGCGTTTCCCTGGAATATGAGCATATGCGGCTGAAAGTGCTGGCCCGGCTGCGGGAGCGGGGCGGCATCGCCGTGGCGGGGATCCAGGCCGCCCTGCAGATCACTATGCCGCCGGCGGTGCTGGCTCAGAGCCTGCGGACCCTGCACCCCGGGGACACCCTGCCTCAGGAGGAGCTGCTGCGCTTCCTTGTGTGGGCGGGCTATCGCCGGTGCGATCAGGTGGAGGGCCTTTGCCAGTTTGCCGCCCGGGGCGGGATCGTGGATTTCTTTTCTCCCGACGCGCCCAGCCCTGTTCGGGTGGAGTACTGGGGGGACGATATCGACACCGTCAGTGCCTTCTCCATCGAAACCCAGCGACGGGAAGATCCCCTGGAGGAAGCGGTCATCACCCCTGCCCGGGAACTGCTCTATACGCCCGCCCAGCTGGCGGATCTTCTGGAAAAACACCTGGACAGCCTCACCTCCCGTCAGCGGGAGAAGGGCGGGCCCCGGCTGGAGGAGGACATCCGGCTGCTGCGGGAGGGAGAGGAGCTGCCCACCGCCGACCGATACCTGTCCCTGATCTACCGGGAGCGGTCTACCCTTTTGTCCTATCTGGGGGACCGGCTGCTGGTGGTATGCGAGGGCGCATCCGTCCGGGAAGCCGCCGCCCACAGCCAGTGGCAGCAGGAGGAGGACCAGAAGCAGCTGCTGGAGGAGGGACTGCTCACCAAAGGGGCGGAACGGCTGTCGGCGGACCTTTCGGTCCTCACCGATCTGTACACCGCCCGGCCCACCCTGCTGCTGGATAATTTTCCCCGCAGCTATCCCGGGCTTCCCCTGAGCGAGCTGGCCGATCTGCGCGCCAACACCCTGTCGGTGTGGAGCGGCCAGCTGGATACCCTGGTGGAAGACCTGGAACACTACATGGAGGAGAATTACTGCTGCTATGTGCTGGCGGGGACCCGCCGTGGCGCGCTGGCCCTGGTCACCGACCTGGAGGGGCGGGGACTGCGGGCCCGCTTCAGCGAGAGCCGGGAGGATTTTGCCCCCGGGGTGGTTTTTGTCTGTGAAGGGGGGCTTTCCGCCGGACTGGAATACCCCGACATCGCCTTTGCCGCCATCCCTTATGGCCGGGCGGCCCACGCGGCTCCCACCCGGAAAGTCCGCCGGCACAAGGACAGCGGCAAAGTCATCAAGGACATCGCCGACCTGACCCCCGGAGATTATGTGGTCCATGTGGCTCACGGCATCGGGGTTTTTGAGGGGATCATCAAAAAAGAGGTCCAGGGCGTCATCAAGGATTACATCAAGATCCGTTACGCCGGGACAGACACCCTCTTTGTTCCCGTCACCCAGCTGGATCTGGTGACCAAATACATCGGGGGCCGGGAGGAGACCCAGGTACGGCTGAGCAAGCTGAACTCTGCCGAGTGGAGCAAGACCCGGCAGCGGGTGAAAAAGGCCGTATCGGATATGGCAAAGGAGCTGATCCAGCTTTATGCCCGGCGGTTGTCCGCCAAAGGATATGCATTCAGCGAGGACGGCGACTGGCAGCGGGAGTTCGAGCAGCGGTTTGAGTACGATGAGACGGACGACCAGCTTCGCTGCGCCGCCGAGATCAAGGCGGATATGGAGCGGCCGGTGCCCATGGACCGGCTTCTGTGCGGGGATGTGGGCTTCGGCAAGACGGAAGTGGCCCTCCGGGGTATTTTTAAATGTGTCCTGGATGGCAAGCAGTGCGCCGTCATGGTCCCCACCACCATCCTGGCCTGGCAGCATTACCAGACCTTTCTGCGGCGGCTGGAGGGGTATCCCATCACCGTGGAGCTTCTCAGCCGCTTCCGTTCCCCCAAGGAGCAGAAGGAGATCGTCCGCAAGCTGGCTACCGGAGAGGTGGACATTGTGGTGGGCACCCACAAGCTGGTCCAGAAGGATATCCGCTTCAAGGATCTGGGGCTGTGCATCATCGACGAGGAGCAGCGGTTCGGCGTGGCCCACAAGGAGCGGTTCAAGGAGCTGCGCCAGGAGGTGGATGTCCTGACTTTGTCCGCCACCCCCATCCCCCGCACCTTGAACATGGCCATGAGCGGGATCCGGGATATGTCGGTGATCACCGAGGCGCCCCACGACCGGCACCCGGTCCAGACCTATGTGCTGGAATACAATGAGGGGCTGCTGGTGGAGGCGCTTCGGAAGGAGCTGCGCCGGGGCGGCCAGGCCTTTTATCTCCATAACCGGGTGGACTCCATTGAAAGCTGTGCCTCACGGCTGCGGGAACAGCTGCCCGACGCCCGCATCGCCTCGGCCCACGGCAAGATGACCGAGGCCCAGCTGTCCGAGGTGTGGCGGCAGCTGGTGGAGCGGGAGATCGATATTCTGGTCTGCACCACCATCATCGAGACCGGGGTGGACGTGCCCAACTGCAACACCCTCATCATTGAGGACGCCGACCGCATGGGCCTGAGCCAGCTGTATCAGCTGCGGGGCCGGGTAGGGCGGTCGGGCCGCCGGGCCTACGCCTACTTTACCTTCCGGCGGGGGCGGATCCTTACGGAAACCGGAGAAAAGCGGCTGGCCGCCATTCGGGAGTTCACCTCCTTTGGCTCCGGGTTCCGCATCGCCATGCGGGACCTGGAGATCCGGGGCGCGGGGGACATCCTGGGCAGCCAGCAGCACGGCCATATGGAGGCGGTGGGCTACGACCTGTACCTCAAGCTTCTTTCTGAAGCCATCAGCGAAGAAAAGGGCGAGCCGGTGCAGCAGTCGGGAGAATGTCTGGTGGATATCCAGATCGAGGCCCACATTCCCGAAAGCTATATCAGCAACCTGAACCAAAGGATCGACATATACAAAAAGATCGCCTGCGTCTATACCCAGGAGGATTACCTGGACACCATGGACGAGTTGATCGACCGCTTTGGAGAGCCGCCTGCTGCGGTAAAGGGCCTGCTGGACGTGGCCCTGGTGCGCAACGGCGCCGCCGCCATGGGGATCCGGGAGATCAGCCAGCGGGGAAGCAGCATCCTCCTTTACCCTGAGGCTCTGGACATGGAGCGGACCATCACCCTGGTCCAGGCGCTCAAGGGGCGGGTCCTGGTCAACGCCGGCGCCAAGCCCTATATCACTGTCCGGCTCCAGAAGGGTCAGAAGCCCCTGGATGCCATCCGGGAGACCATTGCCGCCATGCAGGGCTGAGTGCGGTCTCATCGCCTTTTTCACACCGGAGAAGGGGCGCAATTCATACATTATTTATGGACAAGGGGTCCCATGACGTGTATAATGGGTACTTGTCAGCAAAAACACAGGCGGGGCCGCTGCCCCCCAGAGAGGAAACGAACCATGAGAATGAAGAAAATCGTTGCATTGGCGCTGGCCCTGATGCTGGCGCTGTCCATGGCCGCCTGCGGCACCAAGGACACCAGCTGGGTAGCCAAAGCGGGGGATGACGTGATCGCCCCCGGGATTTACCTTACCTTCCTGATGACGGGGGTCAACGACGCATCCACCAAGGCGGCGGATCCCGAAAAGCCTCTGGAAGGGGAGATCGACGGCGTTCCTGCCGACCAGTATGTAGTGGAGTATGCCAAGCGGGAAGTCACCAAATATCTGGGAGCCGCGGCGCAGTACCGGGCTTTGGGCCTTTCCATGACTGAAGAAGACATTGCCCAGTATGAGGATTATGCCAACTACATCTATGAGATGGGCAGCGATTACTACGAAATGGCGGGCATTTCCAAGGATTCGGTCCTGGCCATCAACGAGAACAGCATGATGACCGCCATGATTTTTGAGGAGCTGTATGGCGCCGGCGGCGAACTGGCCATGTCCGATGAGGAATATGACGAGGCCTTTGCCGACCTGTATTACCGCAGCTATTACTACGTTTTCCCCAAAATGGACTTTACCACCGGCAACCCTCTGAGCCAGGAGGAAGTGGACAAGGCTCAGGCTCAGGCAGAAGAATTCTATAACCGTGCCAAGGCCGGCGAAAGCTTTGTGGACCTGCTGTATGAGCAGCAGCTGGCCAACACGGAGGAGGGACAGGAGCCTCCCGTCCGGTATGAGGACGAGCTGTATGAATATCTCTTTACCAAAGATGACGCCAACCTGCCCCCCGCCTTCCTGTATGGCCTGAGCGAGGCCGCCCCCGGCGATATCTTCAAGCTGGAGGACGAATATTACTACTATGTGGTGCAGAAGCTGGATCCCAAGGGAACTCCCCAGGAAACCAAGGACCGGTACCGCACCAGCGTTACCCAGCAGGTAAAGATGGATGAGTTCATGACCAAGCTGGAGCAGTGGGGCAACGAGCTGGATATCCAGTACAATGAGGATGCTCTCAAGGTCTATACCCCTGAGAAGGTGAAGAAGGACGCGGATGCCTACTATGATTCCCTCAACAGCAGCGCGGCTTCCTCCTCCAGTGTAAGCTCCTCCTCTGAGGCGGCCTCCTCCACCGGCGAGGATTCCTCCTCCGAGGCGGCTTCTTCCTCCAGTGCAGACGCTTCTTCCGAAGCGGTCTCCTCCGAATCCGGCAGCACAGCCGGCTGATTACCCCCATATATTTTTGAAAGCCGCGGAAAAATCCGCGGCTTTCATTGCAGGAAGGGATGGTTTGTGCTACACTGAGAAAAAAGCATCCGCCAGCTTCATTGGCGGCAGAAAGGGGCGAATCATACCATGACAAAGCATAAGCTGGTGATGATTCCCGGGCCTACCCCCGTTGTCCGGTCCATTCAGGATGAACTGGGACGGGAGACAGTGGCCTTTGGGGATCCCGCCTTTGTCAAGGACCACAAGGAACTGACCGAAGCGCTCAAGAAAATGTTCAGCTGTGACGGCGAAGCATTTGTCATTGCGGGAACGGGTACCCTGGGCATGGAAACTGCCGTGGCCAATACCACCAAGCGGGGAGATCATGTGCTGATCTGTTCCAACGGCTATTTTGGCGACCGGTTTGTGGGCCTGTGCCAGCGCAAGGGCCTGAATGTGGATGTGCTGCAGGCGGTATGGGGCACCTCCGTCACTCCGGAAGAGGTGGAGGAAAAGCTGAAAGCCAAGCACTATGCGGCAGTGCTGGTCACCCATGTGGATACCTCCACCGGCGTCTGCGCCCCTGTGGGAGATATTTCCCGGGTGGTGCACCGGTATGAAGACACCCTGCTCATTGTGGACGGGGTCTGCGCCACCGGCGGTATCCCCGAGGATATGGCGGAACTGGACATCGATCTGCTCTTTACCGGCAGCCAGAAGGCCTTCGGCGTGCCCCCGGGACTGACCATGATCTGGGCCAACCAAAAGGCTCTGGCCCGCCGTAAGGCGTTGGGGACCATTCCGGAGTATTACTGCGATCTGGAGCTGTGGACACCCATCATGCAGGACCCCTCCAAATATTTCGCCACCCCGGCAGTAAATATGGTGTGGGCCCTGAAGGAAGGAGTCCGGATCATCCAGGAGGAAGGCCTGGAGGCCCGGTATGCCCGGCATCGCCGGAATGCGGCCGCCATGCAGGCTGCCCTGGAGGCGCTGGGCCTGACCCTCCTGGCGGAAGAAAAATACCGGGCGGTCACCCTCTCCAATCTCATTTATCCCGATGGCGTGGACGACGCCAAATTCCGTGCCGCCGTTTATGAGGAAGGAATCACGGTGGGCGGCGGCCTGGGGGCCTATGCAGGCAAGATGTTCCGCATGGGCCATATGGGCAACATTGACGAGCATGATATGTGCGCTGCGCTTTCCGCTGTGGAGCGGGCACTGGTCAAGGTGGGATACAACTTCCAGCCCGGCGTCGGTGTGGGCACCCTCATCCAGCATCTGGCCCGTTGAGCCTGATTTTTATGAATCCATCCGGAACTTCCGGGAATCCCGGCAAGGCATCCTTTTCGCTACGGTGAGAAGGATGCCTTGCCGTTCTGTTTCCAAACAAAAACTGTCGGCTGTGCCGGCAGACTCAAAAAGCTTTGGCTATGCCCCAAAACAGATCCGGGCAAAGGCAGGAAATGTTACTGAACCAACAGGGCAGAGAGTAAAAGATGTGGCAAGCGAAAAGAGAAATAGCCTGCCGCTATTTTAATAGCAGTGGCGCGCTCCATGTAATCGAAATACAATTTGTGCGCCATCTGGTAAAAGAGCCCAAGAAGGCTTGTGAAAACCACCGGCATGGCTGGTGGTTTTGATTGGGCTCTTCCCTGGCTCTGCCGATGCATATCCCCGCAAAAACTTCAGCTTCAAGGATCGAGAGAAGGCAGCTGCCAGCAGCAAATCGCTGACTATGAAAAAACTTTCCCAAAACAGCGGCTGCCCATTTGCGGGCTGCGGGACAAGTGATGCAAGTGAAGTGAATTCACTGCGTTTTGTGACGCGTGCCGGTAAGAGGTCCTTTTAGGGCTGTTTGACAGATGGCTTTGATTCGCTTTGGAGGGAGGACACGTCCCGCCTTTGCAAAAAAGCCTTGGAAAGGATAACAGGAATGAAAAGCAAAAACCTGCTTTCCGAAAGGAGAGATTTTTATTGGTGCATCAGACGCTCCCCTTGCAATCGGTGGGAACAAATGATGCAGATGTCGGACTGTCAGAGCCTTTTGTCCTCTTGGGGCCAGAAAGCCCTGGCGGCCTCACGCATCCCCGGTTTGGCCCGGAGCCCCCTGAATTTGGTTTTCCGGAACCGATGACTCCATCTGCCGCGGAAAAGAGAGCGCCGCGGAGAAGCTTCATAGGATACCCAATGCGGCTTCTTCCCTCCGGCCCAAAGGGCAGCGGTGTTGCCGGGAAGAGGAAGCTGTGCTATAATGGCGGCAATACGGCTGTCAGCCGCAGCAAGGGAGGAAACACATGAAACGATATTTGGGAGCCATCGCGGCGGTGGGAGCCGCTGTGGCCTGTATTTTGGGCATCACCTGCCTGCTGCGCATTGCCGCTCTTAAGGAGGAGATTCGCCAGCTCCGCTCCCAGGTGACGGACGAAAGCCGTACCATCAGTAATGACATCGACGGTATTTATTCCCGGATGCAGCAGGCTCTGGAGGAGCAGGCCAGCCTGTTATCCGCTGCTTCCTGGGAATATGGCGATGCGGATCTGGCAGACCGGAGCATCCAGGTGCGCTGCCGGGTTACCCCCAAGGAGTACACGGCCGGGAGCACCCGGGCCTTTCTGGTCTGCGATGGGGAAGAGCAGGAGATGTCCCTGGAAAACGGAGAATATACGGCGGTAGTAGAGATCCCCCTCTGTGCTGACAGCCAGATTACATCGGTATTTTTCCAGGACGGAGATGTGGTCCGTACCCAGGCACTGGAGTGGATATTTTCTCCCCAGTATGAGTATCTGCCTATGGTTTACGCCCGCTTTGCGGGGAGAGGGGCTGCAACTGCCCGGGATGACCATTCCGTCAAGTCGTGGGAAGGGCTGGTGATTGTGGATGTGGAGGATCCCCAGAAGGCCGGGGTGGAGAGGATCGACCTGGTCTGCCGGATCGACGGACAGGAAATGGAACGGATCCCGGTGGATCTCAGCTATGAGGGACAGGAGAGCTACCTGACTCAGGAGTCACAGGGGAGCAACAGCCGTCGGGCCTTGCCGGAACGGCAGAGCTACCGTGAGGGAGAGAGTTCCCAGTTTTATTTCTATCTGGACAAAAGCTGGGAGATTCCCCTGGGAAGCCGGCTGGAACTGTATGCTGAGGTGACGGATGGCTGGGGGCTCCACCATTTGGCACTGGCGGATCTGTTTGAAAGCGATGACAGAGGCGAGCCGTTGGATGAGCCGGAAGGATGGTGGCTGGTAGGGGCCGAAGGGTCTGTTTATGATGTCCAGGGCGATCCTGTTTATGTAGTAGAGACAGACATATATCCATAATCCAGCCAGCACTGGGTCTGATGGAAAAGCGAAATTTTCCACCGGGCGAGCGGATGGAAGTGGAAAACTTTTCCTATTCAGAAAAGGAAACAATATTTTTGTGTTCATGGCGGCGTGAGGAGCACGTCCTCCCCAGCCCTCGATCTGTTCACATATAAAAAACGCCCCCGGCCCAGGCATTTGCATGGGTTTGGGGCGTTTTGCCGTATCGTTGAAAGAAGAGACCGGATGGGAAGCCTGCTCTGTGAAAAAACCGGTCTGAAATGCCATCCCACTGCAATGGCAACGGGAATTTTCGTCCTTCCCGCGGGCGGCAGGGGCGGTTTTGACAGGAAGTCCTCCTCACAGGGGAAAGCGGGTCCAAAGCGCCGCCCCACGGCGGAGAAGAAAACTTTTATCTCTTCCCCAGTAAACAGGGCAGCCATCATGGGGAACTATCTCGCAGCAAGGAAAGCGGGTCCAAAGCGCCGTCCCCCGGCGGAGCAGGAAACTTTTGTCCCTTTCCCCAGTGCAGGGCAGCTATCATGGGGAAACCCTCTCGCAGTAAGGGAAAGCGGATTCAGAGCACCATCCCACCGTAGCGGCGGGCCAGGGCTTCCAGCTTTTCCTCGGGCAGTTCGGAACGGCTGTCCAGAATGGCTCTGCCATTATAGGAAAAAAGAGCTGCATCCAGGGCTTCCTCATCATCGGAGGAGAAGGCTACCGGCATCCGGGAAAGATGGGCGTTGTTCAGAGAGATGGCTTCTCCCTCTTCAGGGCTTTCCACCTCAATGCACAGCAGCCCCCAGTTGTCCCGCTCGGTTTCAATAATGGCGTCGGACATATCCAGCTGGCAGGCGACAGGTTCGGAGAATTCCACATTTTCATCCAGATAATAAAGCTGGGTTTCATTGGCTGCCCAGATTTCTCCTTCCAGGGGATTGGGCGGAAGGTCGGGGACCTGGATGCTGCCGGCGGCGGCAGTCATGTGGTGGGGCCGGCCGCCCATGATCCCCAGCATGGAAACGCCCAGAGCAGAGAGCCCCTGGGCCCGCCGCGCCAGCAGACAGGAGTTGTCCTCCGGCTCCAGAGCGTCGGCCAGGTTCTGGGTCATGGAAATAAGAGGGACCCGGCGGAAAGGCGCCACCCGCTCCAAAGCCTCCAGCTGCAGGGCGGTGACGCTGGAGCAGAAGCCGATGGCGGCGGCTCCCAGCTCCTGAAGGATCAGGAAGGCGGACAGAATGTCTCCGCCTCCCAGAAGGCATTCGCCCTCTCCCACAATTTCAAAGGTGACCAGCACCGGCAGACCGCAGGGCCGCACCCCCAGCAGGGCAGCGCGGGCCTGAAGGAGGCTCCGGGCGCCGTGGATGAGGATGCAGTCGGCACCCGCTGCCGCAAAAGCCCGTCCCAGGGAGCGAAACTCCATCACACCATCGTAAAAGGGCGTTTCTCCATAAGGCTCCAGCATGAGGCCGCCAGCAAACAGCTGCCCTGCCACCAGGGCCTGGGGACCGGCCTGAGCTCTGGCGCGGCTCACCAGTTCCGGAAAAAGACGGACATCCGGGGAAGTTCCATCCCGGGGAACGGGAGCCAGTACCAGGGGCTGGGCTCCGGCCTGAGAAACGGCGGAAGCAAATTCCGCCTGATCGGGCTGAAGCAGGATACAGGGTCGTCGGGGGACATTGTCCATGATAATTTCCTTTCCTTACAAAATGACCGGCAATAAAAGGATTTTCCAGGTCACATAACCTCCGGAGCGCCGATTTTCAGCAGCTCCAGAACGTTGCGCAGCACGGTCCGGGTGATGACGCAGAGGTTGAGCCGGGCCTGCTGCAGAGGCTCGTCCACGCCCTTGCACCGGCAGGTGTTGTAGAACTTGTGGAAGAGGGTGGCCACGTCGGTGAGATAATAGGTGAGCTTGGCGGGGTCGTAATCCCGGGCAGCGGCGATGATCTCCTCGGGCAGCTGGCCCAGACGGCGGATCAGCTCCCGCTCCTCGGGGGCGGTCAGTACCCCGTAGTCCTCCGGGGAAAGGGCCTTGGGGGTAATCCCCTCTGCGCCCAGATTTTTGAGGATGCTGCAGATACGGGCGTGGGCATACTGGACATAGAAAACAGGGTTTTCGCTGCTTTCCCGGGCGGCCAGGTCCAGGTCGAAGTCCAGGGGGGAGCCGGGCTCCCGCATGATAAAGAAGAACCGGGCGGCGTCGATGGGCACCTCCTCAATGAGGTCGGAGAGGGTAATGGCCTTGCCGGAACGCTTGCTCATCCGGTAGGGCTCGCCGTCCTTCATCAGCCGCACCAGCTGCATCAGAACGATGTCCAGCTTGTCGCCCTCCAGGCCCACGGCATCCATGGCGCCCTTGAGCCGGGCCACATGGCCGTGGTGGTCGGCGCCCCAGATGTTGATGACCCGGTCAAAATGCCGTACGGCAAACTTGTTGTAATGGTAGGCGATATCTGCGGCAAAGTAGGTGGGGATCCCATTGGCCCGCACCAGCACCTCGTCCTTTTCGCCGCCGAACTCAGTGGCCTTGTACCACAAAGCGCCGTCCTGACGGTAGGTCAGGCCCTTCTTTTCCAGAATGTCCAGAATCAGGTTGACTCCGTCGGGATGCAGGGTGCTCTCCCGGAACCAGACGTCGTATTTGATGCGGTACCGGAGCAGGTCTTCCTCCAGCTTGCGGATGTTCTTGGGCAGGGCAAAGGCGATGAGGGCGTCCCGGCGGACCCGGCTGTCCTCTTCCACATACCGGTCGCCGAACTCCTGGGCAAAGGCCTTGGCGTGGTCGATAATGTCGGAGCCGTGATAGCAGTCCTCCGGCAGCTCCACCGCTTCCTCGCCCTTATAGAGCTGCAGATACCGCACTTCCAGAGAGATGCCGAACCGCTCGATCTGGTTGCCGGCGTCGTTGACATAAAACTCCCGGGTGACGTCATAGCCCGCCCAGTCCAGAGCCGCCGCCAGGCAGTCGCCGATGGCGCCGCCCCGGGCGTTGCCCATATGCATGGGGCCGGTGGGGTTGGCGGAAACAAACTCCACCATCACCTTTTTGCCGGCGCCGTAGTCACTGCGGCCGTAACGGTCCCCCGCCGCGGTGATCTCATCCAGAATGGAGCCGAACCACAGAGGCTTTACAAAGAAATTGATAAAGCCGGGGCCGGCGGCTTCAGCACGGTCCAGCAGGGTGCCGGAAAAATCCATATGCTGCAGCAGAGCCTGAGCGATCTTCACCGGAGGCATCCGCATGGCCCGGGCGTTGGTCATGGCGGCGTTGGTGGCAAAGTCGCCCCGGGTGGTGTCGGCGGGGACTTCCACGATAAAGTCTGCAGGCTCCGCCTGGGGCAGATCTCCTGCCTGGGAGGCTGCCGCAAAAGCTGCGGTAATGATCGTTCTGATCTGTTGCTGGGTGGTTTCCGAGATGCTGATCATAATTTTTTAAACTCCCTGTATATTTTACTTTATTTTATACCCAAATTAACTTTTCCTACGCCTTGGCTACCGAGATATACACCTGATTCTCACTGGTGAGGGCGGTGTCGATGTCCAGGGTATAACCAAAGGAAATGTCCCCGCCTTCGTCTGTAAGGGTGCTGACGATCCGGTCCCCCAGTACGCCGATGGTCATCTGGCCGTAGCCGGTATCATAGCTGCACTGGTGGCGGCGGCCTTCCTCAATAATCAGCTGGGTCTCCAGGCTGCCGGAACGGGTCATGGTCACCCGGCTGTCCCGGGGCTCGAAGCGCAGGGTGGTGTGGGAGCCCTGGAAGCCGGTGGCCTCGCTCTCCTCATAGGAAATGAAATAGGCGTCCTTGGTGCGGCAGAAGCTGCCGGTGGTCAGCAGCTCCACCACATCCCGGTCCCCCTGGGCCATCTGGATGCCTTTGATTTTGATCAGTACGTCCTGTGCATTTTTGACCATATGCGTCCCCCTCCTTGCGGGGCAGATATTCAGGCGGCTCCGGTCCGTATGGTTCCTGTGCCGGAAACGGACGGAAAAGAGCCGCGGAAGCTTGAAAAATGTCCCTGGGCCGGAAGCGTTCCGGCAGCTTTGGGGATTATAATGCCGGCAGGGATTCCAGCAGTCCGATTTCGATTTTTTCCACCTGGCCCCGGATCTGGCGGCCCAGGAACCCCTCGGCTACCTGGAAAAAACCCTCCGGAGAGTCGGAGACCAGATACCGGCAGGAGCCCTGCCGTCCGGGGGCGGCCAGCAGATCCCGGCGTTCCAGTTCCTCGCGGATGGCCCGGGCAGCTTCCCGTCCGGAATCCACCAGGGCGACAGAGCCGCCGAAAAATTCATGGATGGCGGGGGCCAGGATGGGGTAATGGGTGCACCCCAAAATCAGGGTGTCCACGCCGGCCTCCTTAAAGGGGGAAAGATACAGTTCCACTGCCGGCCGGGTGATGGGGTCGTCGGGGCGGACGTGCCCGGCTTCCACCAGAGGGACGAACAGGGGGCATGGCAGTGCCAGCACCTGGGCGTCGGGGCGGAATTCCCGGACGGCGGGAGGAAATTTGCCGCTGCGGATGGTGGCGCTGGTACCGATGATGCCGATGCGTCCCGATGCGGAAAGGGCCGCGGCGGCCTGGGCGGCAGGGCGCACCACTTCAAAAAAGGGACAGGGGGCCTGGCTGCGGAGCAGTTGACCCGCCACCGAGCTGACGGTGCCGCAGGCACAAAGGACAGCCTTCACCTGCTGCCGCAGAAGCAGGGATACATCCTGGACGGCATAGCGGGTGATGGTCTCTCCGGAGCGGGAGCCATAGGGGACCCGGCCTGTGTCACCGAAGTAGACGATATCCTCGCCGGGAAGGATCCGAAGCAGCTCCTTGACCGCGGTAAGCCCTCCCAGTCCCGAGTCGAAAACACCGATAGGGCGGTTGTCCATGGCAGTCACCGGTCCTGCCCGGACAGGGAGGCGCGGTCCTTTCCACGCTCCAGCGCCAGGGCGATCAGGCGGTCCAGCAGCTGGGGATAGGTCATCCCCGCCTGGAGGAACAGCTTGGGATACATGCTGATGCTGGTAAAGCCGGGCAGGGTGTTCAGTTCATTCAGGACAACGCTTTTGCCGTCGGGGCAGGCAAAAAAGTCCACCCGGGAAAGGCCGGTGCAGCCCAGCGCCGTATAGGCCCGGACGGCGGTTTCCCGGATCAGGCTGGCCTGGCCGTCGGGGATACGGGCAGGTATGTACAGATCGGTGGAGCCGTCCAGATATTTTCCCTCATAATCGTACAGCTCCCGCTTGGGGACGATCTCTCCCACAGCGGGGGCGGCCTGGGGATCGCTGTTGCCCAGCACCGCAGATTCCACCTCTGCGCCGGTAAGGGTCTCCTCCACGATCACCTTGCCGTCCTCCTTGAAGGCGGCGTACATGGCCGGGCGCAGGTCCTCCCGGCAGGAAGCCTTGGAGACTCCCACCGAGGATCCTGCCCGGGCGGGCTTGATGAAGACGGGATACCCCAGCTCCTTGCGGATGCGGGCGTCCAGCTCTTCGATGCCGCCGAACTCCCGGGCCTCCACGGTGATCCACCTGGCTACCGGGATGCCGGCTGCCGCCAGCAGGGTCTTGGCAATGTCCTTGTCCATGCAGTTGGCACTGGCGGCCACGCCGCACCCCACATAGGGGATACCGGCCAGATCCAGCAGGCCCTGAACGGTGCCGTCTTCTCCGCCCCGGCCGTGGAGAACGGGAAAGACCACATCGACCCGGACGATCTCCCAGCCGGCCTCTCCCAGGACCAGCAGGCCGTGGTGGGCCGCGTCGGGAGACAGGATGCAGGGAGTCAGGTGCGGGGCGTCCTTTTCCCAGCTGCCGTCGGCGATGAGCCGTTCCTCCCCGTCGAACCGCAGCCAGCGGCCGTCCTTGGTGATGCCCACCGGCACCGCCTCGTATTTTTCACGGTCCAGGTTTGCCAGTACCGAAGACACCGACAGCCTGGATACCTCATGTTCGCTGGAAACGCCGCCGAACAAAACGGCGACAATGGTTTTTTTGGTCACAATGAGTCCTCTTTTCTGCCGCGCGGGATTGTGCCGAAATGCACGCGCCGCATATACAGTATAGTATAGCATACCGATATTCTATGCGCAATGGACCGCACCGCCAGAAAAAAGGCCTCAAAACCCTGATTTTTAGCGAAAAAAACTGCTTTTGAAGAGGGTAAATTCCTTGACTTGACCAGCGGGACGTGGTATACTTTTGATACCTCTCGCGGAGGGTTCTTTTTTTGTGCGCCAAAATGACCGGCGCGCAGCCCCTCCGAACCAGAAAGAGGGAGGCAAAAAAATCCGAAAATCAGGAGGTGCCGACAAACATGAGAGTCAAGATCACATTGGCTTGCACGGAGTGCAAACAGCGCAACTACAACACCATGAAGAACAAGAAGAACGATCCGGATCGTCTGGAAATGAACAAGTACTGCCGCTTCTGCCGCAAGCACACACTCCACAAGGAGACCAAATAAGAAAGGGGCTTTTGTAACATGGCTGAGCAAGCAAAAAAACCCGGCTTATTTGAACGGATGGGGCGTTCCCTGCGGGACATGAAGGGCGAAATGAAGAAAGTCGTATGGCCCACCAAAAAGCAGCTGGTCAACAACACCATTGTGGTGTTTGTCTTTGTGGCCATCTGTGCCGTGTTTATCGGCGTGCTGGACCTTGTCTTCTCCGGAGCCCTCAGACTCATCCTTTCGGTGGTCTGAATCCCGGCAGTGGGCAGCCGTAAAACATTACGTTTGGAGGGAAACAGATGGCAGACGAGGCCAGATGGTATGTGGTGCACACCTATTCCGGCTACGAGAACAAGGTGGCCGACAGCATCGTCAACGCGGTGGAGAACCGCCAGCTGCACGACCTGATCCATGAGGTGAAGATCCCCACCGAAAAGGTGACCGAGATCAAGGACAATCAGAAGAAGGAAGTGGAGCGCAAGCTCTTCCCCAGCTATGTTCTGGTGAAGATGATCATGACCGACGACAGCTGGTATGTTGTGCGCAACATCCGGGGAGTCACCGGCTTTGTGGGCCCTGGCTCCAAGCCTGTTCCCCTCACCGACGCGGAGGTTGCCCGCTTCGGCGTGGAGACCCGGGAAGTCGTGGTCAACTACGCCAAAGGCGACAGCGTTATGGTCGCGGAAGGACCCATGGAGGGCTTCATCGGCATTGTGGATGACATTGATACGGACAAGCAGCTGGTGCGTGTCCGGGTGTCCATGATGGGCAAGGAAGTTCCCGTGGAACTGGAGCTGACGCAGGTCAAGCCCCTGGATTAACAGCGGCCCCCGCCTGGCGGGAGCCACACAGATAGACGTACGGCGCCTGTGCGCCGCCGTCTGTGGGAGGAGCAGCCCCTTTGGGACTGCATCCGCAAGAATTACCACTTATTTTGGAGGTGCCAATTATGGCTCAGAAAGTTGTAGGCTACATCAAGCTGCAGATCCCCGCCGGCAAGGCGACCCCCGCTCCCCCGGTGGGCCCCGCCCTTGGCCAGCACGGCGTCAACATCATGGCGTTCACCAAGGAATTCAATGAGCGCACCAAAAATGACGTCGGCCTGATCATCCCTGTTGTGATTACCGTTTACGCTGACCGTACGTTCAGCTTCGTCACCAAGACCCCCCCTGCCGCGGTCCTCATCAAGAAGGCCCTGAACCTGGAAACCGCCTCCGGCGCTCCCAACAAGAACAAGGTTGGAAAGATCACCCGGGAGCAGCTCCAGAAGATCGCTGAGACCAAGATGGTCGACCTTAACGCCGCCAGCCTGGACGCCGCCATCAGCATGGTGGCCGGCACCTGCCGCAGCATGGGCGTGGAAGTCGTCGACTAAGGACCCGGTCTCCAAGGCTGCACAGCCTTTGTGGGAGGAAGCACATCCGTTATACACCACTTGGTAGAAGGAGAATGAACGATATGAAACACGGAAAGAAATATGTCGAGAGCAGCAAGCTCTTCGAGCGGGCCGCTCTCTACGATACCAACGAAGCCATCGAGCTTTGCGCCAAGACCGGCAAGGCCAAGTTTGACGAGACCGTGGAGGTCCATGTCCGTCTGGGCGTCGACTCCCGTCACGCCGACCAGCAGGTCCGCGGCGCGGTAGTACTGCCCCATGGTACCGGCAAAAAGGTCCGGGTCCTGGTGTTTGCCAAGGGCGACGCCGCCAAGGCTGCTCAGGAGGCTGGAGCCGAGTATGTAGGCGCCGAGGAGTATATGGAGAAGATCCAGAAGGAAAACTGGATGGACTTTGATGTGGTCATCGCCACCCCGGACATGATGGGAATCGTGGGCCGTCTTGGTAAAGTGCTGGGCCCCCGCGGCCTGATGCCCAACCCCAAGGCCGGTACCGTTACTCCTGATGCCGGCCGCGCCGTTACCGAGGCCAAGGCCGGTAAGATCGAGTACCGTCTGGACAAGACCAACATCATCCACTGCCCCATCGGCAAGGTCTCCTTTGGCGCTGAGAAGCTCCAGGAGAACTTTGACACCCTGATGGGCGCCATCATCAAGGCGAAGCCCGCCGCTGCCAAGGGCCAGTATGTCCGTTCCTGCGTGGTTGCCACCACCATGGGCCCTGGCATCCGCATCAACCCCAGCAAATTTGCTTCTGCGGCTCCCGCTGCCAAATAAGCTTTTTGCAAACTTTTGCCGCCTCCGGAATTCCCGGGGGCGGTTTTTTATAACTGTCCTCCATGGAGCAAAGGGCTGCCCGGCCCGACAAGAACTTTATGTTCACCACCCCCTATGCTGCCCCGATTTTCCTGCAGCAGTCATCCGTCCATAGCCGGCGCTAAACGAGATGCCGGGCTTTTTGGAAGATGTTAACATGCCGGGAAAAAGTCCACAAACCCGTTAAAAAAATGCAAAAATCTTTTTGGGAGAATTGCTTTGGTGGAGATTGTAAGGTAATATGGTGGCAGGAAAATCGTTGTTTTGCTCCTTTCTCAAATGATGCTTTTCCCCAAATTGTCTCCAGATATAACCCCCTTAGCAACAAGAGGAACGCCTGATGGCGTTCCTCTTGTTGCTTTATATCTTTCCCCAACAGGAGCAGCGCCCAAATCTCGCACTTTTGAAGAGATTCAGTCAATGGAAAAAAATAAAAAACAGGTGATTCCAGGTATTCCATAGGTTTTAAAGAGGAAACATTAAAAAATATGATTTAGGCCGGCGGTTGTTAATCAGACGGATTTGTTTTGGCAGAAGGGAAGGGCTGAAAATCAAAGCAGCCAGGAAATTGACCGATTAATCAGCCGGTCCGGTGCCATAAGGCAGACCGTCTGGCCAGCAGCGGCAGGGCGGCTGTGAGGTTCCAGATTTTGTCTTGTCCTTTCATTTACCCCCTGGCTGGGATCCTTCAAAACAAGCTTTACGGGAGAGATTCCTGCGATTAGAGTCCATATGTGATAGAGATTCCTGCGGACAGAGTCTATATGTGATATAGAAGATATCCTTTTTACATCCCTTGCCATCACGGATGATACCAGGAAGTATTGCTCCAAAAGCGTCTTCTCCGTGCCAAATTTTCGCCTGCGGCGCATGTGCCCCTTAAATCAAAGCCTTTTATCTTCACCTGTGCAGCCGGAAGCCCTGGGCTTGTTAGGGAATGCAGCCGGATAAAATCAGTCTGTGTCCCTTGTTCCGGGTTTAAACGCAGCCTGCCCGTCTCCAAAAATAGCACAGCTATGTGTGGAATTCCCAAATGGCTCAAGGAGCGGATGCCTGCAGAAAGCGGCGCAGTCAAAGGCAGACGATTGCTTAAAATACAAGAAATGTGCAACCAGCATGAATATAATGCAAAACGGGAAAAATATATTGAAAAACAATAAAAATATATTGACTTTCAAATTTTCCCGTGCTACAATGGCACCATCAGGAACAAAGGAGGTCCCCGCCATGTGGACTCAAAAATCTTCCATCCGCTTATCCCTGGTATGCACCTGGCTTTTTATGGCCGTTTTGGCCTGCGGCCTGGTAATGGCCCGGCCTATGGCCCTGGCTTACATCCACTGGGGCCATAAACCGGAAAGCCTGCTTCCTGTGCTCCTGACGGCGTTTTATATCTGTGCGGTTCCGGCGGCGGTGCTGCTGTGGAGGCTGCGGGCTCTCCTTACCGCCATTGACTGCGGGAAGGTATTTGTTCCTGAGAATGTGGCTTCCCTTCGGATCATTTCCTGGTGCTGCTTTGCCGCCGCGGTTGTATGCCTGGGCTGCGGGTGGATTTATCTGCCTTTCTTTTTTGTGGCGGTGGCCGCGTCCTTTATGGGACTCATCCTGCGGGTGGTCAAAAACGTCTTTATGCAGGCCATGGAATTGAAGCAGGAAAACGATTATACCATTTAGGAAGGAGGCCTCTGTTGTGCCCATCGTAGTCAATCTGGATGTGATGATGGCAAAAAGAAAGGTCTCCTCGGGAGAACTGGCGGAACAGATCGGCATCACTCCCGCCAATTTGTCCATCCTCAAAAACGGCAAGGCCAAGGCTGTGCGCTTTTCCACTCTGGAGGCGCTTTGCAGGGCCCTGGACTGCCAGCCCGGCGACCTTCTGGAATATTGGGAAGAGGAAAAGCCGGACGCCAAACTCTGAAAGGTAACGAGGTTATTCAAATGAATTCCATCTGCTTTTCTGCGGACGCTTCCCGGACGCCCGCCTGTTTCAGTGCGCCCCAAAACCCTTGTGCGGCAGAAAAAAGCTTTCCTCCGGCGGCAGAGCGTTTAGGTCAGCCGCCTGCTTTGGAGGAAGAAAAAGTGACGGTACAGTCTGGAAATGTCCGTCTTGGCCCCTCTCCAGATGGGTCCGGAGGGGCCGCAAATCAACAGCAGCCGCCCCGGGCGGATTCTGCCCCCGCCGGACATGACGGAGAGCAGCCTGCAGGGGGCGGGGCCCCGCTCTTTCCGGGCAGCAACGTTACGCCGGAAGATGAGAAAAAGACACTGCCCGCAGCCGGCAATGTCCCTCCTAAAAATGTCCCCCCGGTAAAATACCGGCCGCAGGATGCGGTTCTGGCGCTCCTTTGCTATGGGGCGGGGTACCTCTTTCTGCGGATGGTTCGGATCTTTGACCTGGGGCTGGGAGTACTCCTGTTTACCGGCTGCTTCTGCGGGCTGGCTCTGGCGTGGAAGGCAAGATCGGGAGGAAACATTCCCCGGAAAAGCTGGCCCTGGCTGGGAGTGACCCTGGCGGCGGCGCTGCCCTTTGGAATCCTGACCAACCACCCGGCGCTTTCCCTTTTCAATCTGCTTTTCCTGATGCTCTGTGTGGTGTACTGGACGTCGGTTCTTTTTGAGAGCCGCCTGGAGGAACGGCTGGGACGTTTTCTTGTCACCGACCTGTGGAATCATTTCATCATTCTGCCCTTTGGGAACCTGGGCCTGGGGTTCGGCGCGGTAAACCAGGGGATCCGCCGGGGAAAAAATGTCCGTGCGTTCCTGCCGGTGGCCGTCACAGCGCTGCTTTGCCTGCCTGTTCTGTTTTACGCGGCCCTGCAGCTGACTGCTGCCGACGAGACCTTTGCCCGCATGGTGGAAGACCTTTTCCGGGGTGTGGACCTGGATCTGGGCACCCTGGCTGCCCGGATGATCCTGGCGGTGCCGGTGGGATGCTGGTTCTTCGGCCTGTTCTTTGGGGCCGCGGAACGTCGGGGCGGAAACTGCTTCCATGCGGATGAGGCAGCCCGGCGGGCAGACCGGCGCCGGAGACTGCCGGTTTCGGTGCCGGTTACGGCTCTGAGCCTTTTCTGCCTGCTGTATCTGGTGTTTTTTGCCGCCCAGATCTCCACCCTGTTGGGGGTTCTGGCCGGAGAGGCTCCAGAAAGCATGAGCTATTCCCAATATGCCCGGGACGGCTTCTTTGAACTGTGCCGGGTGGCAGTGGTAAATCTGCTGCTGCTGGGAGCCGGCCGGCTCTATACCCGGTTCCCGGAAAAGAAGCCTTCCCGTGCCCTTACCGTGCTGGATCTTCTCCTCTGTGCCCAGACGCTGCTGCTGATCGTCACTGCCCTGAGTAAGATGGGACTCTACATCCGATTTTACGGGCTGACGCTGCTGCGGGTCTATACCAGCTGGTTTATGGTGCTGCTTTTTGCCGTTTTCACCATTCTGATCCTGTCCCGGATCAGGCCCATCTGCACGCCGCGGTGGCTGGCCATTACCTTCTGCGCACTCTTTCTGGCTTTATGCTGGTGCGATGTGGGAGGGATCATCGCCCGCCACAATATCGGAAGGTACCGGGCCGGACTGGACGAACAGCTGGACACAGTGGCCCTGCGAAGCGTGGCGGTAGCGGCGGCTCCCTATGCCCGGGACCTGTATGACAGCGGCGACCCCAGGGTAAAAGCACAGGCGGAGGAACTTCTGGCCTGGGCCTGGATGGACAGCACACCAGATGGAGCCGTATTTTATTCCGATGGCTTCTGGCTCGGCGGCAGCCTGCAAAAGCTGCGGGCACGGGAAGCGGCAAGGGTGGAAAACAGCCTGCTGCGTACCGAAATGGAGAACGGGCGGGAGGTCCGCCGTTGGAAATGGCAATAGAAATCCTTTGGGCGCGCCGGACAAAAGGCGCGCCTTTTTGCTGCGGAAAATGGGCGGCGTGTGGGATAAAAGGATTTGGGTACGGCAGACCAATGCTGGGTAGATTTCAGAGAGGCGCAGCATAAGTCCCTTGCAGCCAATGAAAAAAGGCAGCAGCATCCATAAAAGCAGAAACACCGAAGACCCATCGGTCCTGTTTGCAGGCGGCGGAAAGAGGATCCCGCAGCAAGATCTGAGCGTTCCGGAAGATTGCCCATATGCTCAGGACGCAGGCAAAAACAAAAAAGCAGCCGCGGAAGGGAAGCAAGGCGTCCTGAATGTGAAAATAAAAAGAAAATACCTGCCGGTCGTTGGCGGCAGCATCCTGTGTCTGGCAGAAGATGAAACAAAAGGTCTGGACAGGCAACGCCGCCCCCACAGCAGAACGGGGATTGTGACAGGGACAAACAGCTGGCGGCAGGTGGAAAAAACGCCAAAAACAAAGGATTGGGTTTGGGCAGAACGGAAAATTTGCCTTTTGCGCATCAAAAGGGTAAAATAGAGCCACCCAATAGACGAAGAAAGCAGATCCGCAAGGACGTTGACTGGCCTGAAAATAAGGAGGTCCTTTCTATGAACAAAAGAACGTGGATGGCCGGATTATCGGTACTGGCAGCAATGGCAATGATCTTTACCGCCTGTGGAGCCAGCAGCGGCGGGGCATCCAGTTCCGCTGCCGTCATGGAGGAGATGGGCGGCGGCAGGAACATGATGGCCTTTGATATGGCTGCGCCGCAGGAGGCCCCCTCAGCCACAGATGCGGTGGAAACGGAAAAGGTCCAGCCGGATACCGGAGGTGCGGCAGTTCCTCAGGAGGAGCGAAAAATCGTCAAGTACTGCACCCTGGAAATGGAGACCATGGAGTTTGACCAGGCCCTTGAGGATATTGTCCGGATCGTAGAAGAAGCGGGCGGCTATATCCAGAATCAGGAGGTAGGCGGCCGAAGCTTCTATAACCAGGGAGAGTACTACGAAAGAAACGCCAGCATCTCGGCCCGGATTCCGGCAGATCAGCTGGACGCGGTGACGGAATCGGTAGGCGGTTTGTGCAATGTTGTTTCCAAAAATGAGAGCATGGATGACATTACCGACAGCTATTACGATGCCCAGGCCCGGCTGGATACCCTGAAGCTTCAGGAAGAGCGGCTGCTGGATATCCTTTCCAAAGCAGAAAAGCTGGAGGATGTTATCACCCTGGAGCAGGCTCTGTCTGATGTGCGGTACCAGATCGAATCCCTTACCGCTTCTCTCAAGCGGATGGACAGCCAGGTCACCTACTCCTACCTGAATCTCAATCTGCGGGAAGTGGTGGAGTACAACCTGCTGAAAAACCAGCCCAAGACCTTCTGGGATAAGCTGCAGGCCTCCGGAGCCCGCTCTTTGGAGAATATTTCCGGCGCTTTGCAGGGGATCCTCTTCTTCGTCATCGAGGACCTTCCGGTGATGCTGATCTTTGCGGCCCTCATCGGACTGATCGCCTGGATCGTTGTGCGCATCAGCAAGAAAATTGCTTCCCGGAGGCCGCCTCAACCTCCCCGGCCGCCCTATGTCCCGCCGATGCAGGGAGGATTTCAGAAATATCCCGCCCCGCAGAGCCCTCAACCCCCGACGGAAGAGAAAAAAGAAGAAAAATAACAGCTGAACCAAAGCGCCCCGGCAGCCTGCCGGGGCGCTTTTTGCGGAAAAGGGGTAGCAGTACATCAAAATGCCTGCTCGCTTCAAAAACAAAGCAGGTGGGGATATTTCAGAAATCTGCCGAACCCTGGGAGCAGAAAAATGGGAAAGGGATCGAGACACATCAAAAGGTTTCCGTAGTGCCGGAAAAACCAAGGGCTGGCGCAGCCTGAGTCCGGCAGTCTTTCCGCAAACGGGAAGAATATGGGATGGACGCTGGCTGCCGGATATCCTGACGAAGACAGCCATATTGGGGCACAAACAGGCTTTGCCATCCACATCGCGCCGAGGCTTCTCCTTTTCCCAAACGGTGATGCAAGCCGCTCCCGGCAAAATGGAAGCTCCCACAGGCCCGGAAAACGGATGCTCCATCCAGAGCTTTAAAAAAATGGTGGGAATGGACTGAAAAAATTACGATTTCTTCGTGTTTTTTAAAGGTTTTTACGGCAAAATTCCCCAACAAAACTGTGCATTTATAATAAAATTTTTATTGACTTTACATTGTAAATTGTGCTTTAATATTAATCGAATATCGGCTTAAGAGTCACAGCGACAACCGGTTTTTTCTTTTAACAGGAACGGGATGATGATTTGCAGTTTCAGGATTTTATCAGGATGATGGAGGAGCTAAACTCCGTCTCCATTATTGCCCGCCTTTGCCTTGCCGTGCTGTGCGGCGGCATTATCGGCATGGAGCGGGGGAAAAAAGGCCGCCCCGCAGGCTTCCGTACCCATATTCTGGTGTGTCTGGGATCAGCCCTGGCCATGATGACCAATGAATACCTGATCCAGTGTTATGGAGGGGGCGATCCCGCCCGGCTGGGAGCCCAGGTCATCAGCGGTATCGGTTTCCTGGGGGCAGGCACCATCATCGTCACCGGCCGGCAGCAGGTCAAGGGCCTTACCACTGCCGCAGGGCTTTGGGCTTCTGCCTGCATGGGACTGGCCATTGGTGTGGGATTTTATGAGGCGGCCATTATCGCCTGTTTCTTTATCTGGCTGGTCAGCTCCGCTCTGCATCGCCTGGATAACTATATCCTTTCCCGGAGCAAGGTCATGGACCTGTATGTGGAGTTCAAGGAAACGGCGGATATCAGCGCCTTCATGGACAAGATCCGGGTGCACGGCATCCGGGTGGTGGCCATTGAGATCACCAAGCCCAACGCCGGGAGCGACGCCGCTGTGGCAACGGTCATGACCCTGAGGCTGGATCAGAAGCGGGACCATGCCGATCTGCTGGTGCTGATCAGCGGGATCCAGGGAGTCAAGTTTGTGGAAGGGATCTGACGATTCTTTACAAAAACTTGGCAGAACTTTATAAAGACTTTATTTACACAAAGGCTTTTTTGTGATATTCTGATAATGTAAGTGGTGAAACAAAAAAATATGGATCCTGCATGAAACGTCATCGGATGGGTTGTGAAGAAGAGAAAGACTGTTGTCCGAAGCCACGGTTGGAAGCACACGCCTCCGGTGGCTTCGCTGTATCTATGAAAGAAATTATGTTTTCCTGCGCCGATAGGGCTCCGGCCTTTGATGGCGCTGAAAAAAGGCTGCCCCGGGACAGGCCTTACAGGACCTGTGACGGGGGATGCCAATCCAAAAGGAAAGAGGAGAATCAGAAATGAAAGCAAACAAAGCGTTACGAATTCTCGCAACTGTTCTGTGCCTCACCCTGGTTCTGTCCGCATGCGGCTCCGCTCCCGCAAGTTCCGCTGCCCCCGAAGGTGAAAGCGGCTCCGGCGGCGAAGCGGCGCTGGATCTTAACAGCCTGACTCTGGATCAGATCATTGAGGGCGCAAAAACCGAAGGAAAACTGGAATCTGTAGGCATGCCCGGCTCCTGGGCCAACTGGCAGGAGACCTGGGACGGCATCGAAGCCGAATACGGCATCGAGCACAATGACACCGACATGTCCTCCGCCGAGGAGCTGAACATGTTCGAGACCGAGAAGAACTCTCCCACCAAGGACATCGGCGACGTGGGCCACGCTTTTGGTCCCAAAGCCGTGGAGATGGGCGTCGTTCAGTCCTACAAGACCTCTTATTGGGACAGCGTTCCCGATTGGGCCAAGGATCCCGACGGCCTGTGGATGATGGCCTATACCGGCGTCACCAGCTTCATCACCAACACCGACCTGGTGGAGAATCCCCCCAAGTCCTGGGAGGACGTTAAGAACGGCGATTACAAGCTGACCATCGGCGACGTGGTCACCGGTGCTACCGGCCAGGGCGTGGTTCTGGCTACCGCCTATGCTTTTGGCGGCGGCATGGACAACCTGGATCCCGCCTTTGAGTTCTGGACCGAAATGGCCGAGGCCGGCCGTATCGATCCCGGCGACATCCTCCTCCAGCGCATTCAGGCCGGCGAGGTGGAAGTGGGCGTGACCTGGAGCTTCAATGTTTTCGGTTACCGTGACCAGACCCCCAACTATACCTTTGACGTCTGCGTGCCTTCCGACGGCGCCATTATGAGCGGCTACGCTTCCGTTATCAACAAATATGCGCCTCACCCCCATGCGGCTGCCCTGGCCCGTGAGTACATCTTCAGCGACAAGGGACAGGCCAACCTGGCCAAGGCCGGCGCCATCCCCACCCGTACCGACGTGGTCATCCCTGAGGATATCCAGGCGGCTACCTTTACTCCTGACCAGTACGCCAACGCGATTCCTATCACCGACCCCGCCGCTTACGACGCCATCCGCGAGACCATCGCCCAGAGATGGCAGGAAGAAATCATCCCCCTGATGAGCTAATTGAATACCAAAAGCAGGTCCGGAAGGCAGTGAGCCGCCATCCGGGACCCGGCCACAGGCCGGGTCCCGGCTCCCTGCGTTCCGGGCACAGTGGGGTGTGCAACCGGTCTGTTGTGCACCCCGCTCTTGGCATATAAGGACTTTTTCGCGGCGCCGGGCCGCAAACAAAAGAAGAGCAGGCAGGTAATTGCTTATGGGAAAAACCATTCTTGTGCTGCTGGACGCATGCCGTCTGGATACCGTCACCCAAGCAGCGGGCTATCTGGAGCATCTGGTGCAGCAGGGCCGTGGAGCCAAATATAGGGTATGGGGAGAGCTGCCCACCATGTCCCGCCCCATGTATGAAACCGTGCTGACAGGGCTGCCCGTCCTGCGTCACGGAATCACCGACAACGGCGTTGTCCGCCGTTCCCGGTGCGAAACCCTTTTCCGCCTCTGCCGGGCCCGGGGCCTGGAGACCGCGGCGGCAGCCTACAGCTGGATGTCGGAGCTTTACTCCAAAGCCCCTTTTGACCCCATGGCGGACCGGTTTCAGCCGGATGGCCCGGGGGACATCTGCCACGGTATTTTTTACTATGAAGATTCCTACCCCGACAGCCATCTGTTTCTGGACGGGGAGTTCCTGAGAAAAAAGTACACCCCTGATTTTCTTCTGATCCATTCCATGAACATCGACCTGGAGGGACACCGTCACGGCAGCCAGAGCCGGGAGTATCTGGATGCGGCGCTGGGCGCGGGAGAGGCGCTTGGCCGCCTGCTTCCCGGCTGGCTGGAGGACGGATACCGGGTGGTGGTCACCGCCGACCATGGCATGAACTCCTTGGGCCAGCATGGCGGCGACTCCCCGGAACTGCGTACCCTGCCGCTGTACATTTTTGCTCCTGAGGTGCAGCCGGGAGATCACACCCAGCAGGCGGTATCCCAGCTGAATGTGGCGCCGCTCATCTGCCGGCTGCTGGAGATCCCTCCTGCGGCAGAGATGGTTCAGGAGCTGGAAATCGTCATGACATAACCTGCGCGGCCTCCCCGGCCCTGGGGAGAGATAAGAAATGGACGGGTGATACGGAACATGAAAAACAACCGAAAGTACCTCTACCTTCTGGTGCTGCTCCCTTTTTTGGTGGTAGCTCTGCTGTTTGAGGTGATCCCGCTGCTGATGATCATTTTCAACAGCTTCATCCCCGACGCCGGCGGCTCCTTCACCCTGGAAAACTATGTGACGGTCTTTTCCAAACCCCTGTACAAAAAGGCCATCCTCAACAGCATCCAGATCTCCTGTGTTTCCTCGGCCATCGGGATTGTCATCGCCTTCTTCGGCGCCAAGGCCGCCCACGAGTCCAACGGCCGGTTCCACACCGCTTTTATGACGGTGCTGAATATGGTCTCCAACTTCGCCGGTGTACCCCTGGCCTTTGCCTATATGATCATGCTGGGCAATTCGGGGGTGCTGCTGAAACTGGGAAAGACCATCGGCCTGGAGGCCCTGGCCAATTACGAGCTGTATACCACCCACGGCCTGACCCTGATTTATGTCTATTTCCAGATCCCCCTGTCCACCCTGTTGTTGATTCCCGCCTTTGAGGGTATCCGCAGGGAGTGGCAGGAGTCCTCCCTGCTGCTGGGGGCGGGATCCTTCCAGTTCTGGACCCGGGTGGGCGTGCCGGTGCTGCTTCCCAGTATTCTGGGCACCATCAGCGTCCTCTTTGCCAACGCCCTGGCGGCCTACGCCACTGCCTACGCCCTGCTGATGAACAACTACGCGCTGCTGCCCATCAGCATTTCCGGCATGTTTGTGGGCGACGTCACCATCCGTAAGGGCCTGGGCGGCGCGCTGTCGGTAATCATGATGCTGCTGATGGTCATCATGATCCTCATCACCAACGCCATCACCAGAAAGACCCAGAAGGGGGTGCGCAAGGCATGAAGAAGAAACACACCGCAGCCCACATCACCGTTACCATCATCATCATCTATCTGCTGATTCCTCTGCTGGCCACCGCCACCTATTCCCTGTTTGACAAGTGGACCGGCCTGCTGCCGGAGCATTTTTCCCTGCACAACTATGTGGAACTTTTCACCGAAAAGGAATTCATGCTCTCTCTGGGCCGCACCGTCATCATCTGTATCATTCCCATCCTGCTCACCATCCTGCTGGTGCTGCTGGCCCTGTTTGTGGTGACGATCTACTTCCCCCGGCTGGAAAAATACGTTCAGATCCTCTGCATGATCCCCTATACCATTCAGGGAGTCATCCTTTCGGTCAGTATCCTTTCCCTCTACGCCGGTTCGGGAACGGTGCTGGATAACCGGATGATCATGCTGGTGGGCGCTTACTGCATCATTATTCTCCCCTATATCTATCAGGGCATCCGCAACAGCATGCACGCGGTGAATATGCCCATGCTCCTGGAGGCCGCCGAAATGCTGGGAGCCTCCAAGCTCTACGGCTTCTTCAAGGTGATCGTGCCCAACATCATTTCGGGCATCACCGTTTCCTCCCTGCTGGCGGTAGGGATCATCTTCGGCGATTATGTGCTGATCCGCAACATTGCCGGCACCTCCTTCCAGAACGTGCAGATCTATCTGTTCCTGGAGATGAAGCGGTCCAGCACCAAGGCCAGTGCGGTGTTTGTGATCATTATGCTCACCACCTTCCTCATCACCGCTCTGGTACTCTTCATCAAGAGCCGCGAGGCCAAAGGCAAAATGCAGAAAGGTAAGGGGTAATGATCTATGTCGTATATTCGGTTTGAACATCTGTATAAATCCTTCGGCCAGAACGAGGTGCTCAAGGACATCAACCTGGAGATCGAGCAGGGCCAGCTGGTGACGCTGCTGGGGCCCTCCGGCTGCGGCAAAAGTACCCTGCTGCGCTGCCTGGCGGGGCTGGAAGCGGTCACCGCGGGCAAGGTATATCTGGATGGAGCGGACATCACCAACGTCAACCCCAAGGACCGGGACGTGGGAATGGTGTTCCAGCAGTACAGCCTTTTCCCCAACCTGAACGTGGCCCAGAACGTGGCCTTTGGCCTGAAAATGAAGAAGGTTCCCAAGGAAGAAACCGACCGCCGGGTCAGCGAGATCCTGCGGGTGGTGGGCCTTTCGGATAAGGCCGGGCAGTATCCCTCCCAGCTTTCCGGCGGCCAGCCGCAGCGCGCCGCTTTGGCCAGAGCCATTGTCATCCAGCCCAAGGTTTTGCTTCTGGACGAGCCGCTGTCGGCCATTGACGCCCTGCTGCGCCGTTCCCTCCAGATCGAGATCCGCAAGATCCAGAAGGATTTGGGGATGACCGCCATCTTTGTGACCCACGACCAGGATGAGGCTATGGTCATGTCGGACGTGATCCACCTGATGCATCAGGGGATCATTGAGCAGTCCGCCAATCCCACGGAAATGTACACCCGCCCGGCTACCAAGTTTGCCGCTACTTTCATCGGCCATTACAATATCCTGTCGGCTGCGGAGTTTGGTACCCTGACGGGAGAAAAGCTGGACTGCCAGGACGTGGCTTTCCGTCCCGAGGCGGTGGAGATCACCCTCCAGCCCTCTCAGCGGGAAAACTGCTACCACTGGAAGGGTGTTATCGACGACAGCCTGCCCCACGGCAACATCCTGCGGTATGCGGTCCGGTGCGGCGGCACCCAGGTGGATGTGGACGTTCTGTTCCGCACTTCCATGATGTTTGACCACGGCCAGGAGATTTATATGTCCATCAAAAAAGAGAACTGCATCCAGCTGTAAGGTCCCTTACCAGGATGCGGCAGAGTGGGCCGGGCCGTCGCCTTGGAAGGAGACGGTCCGGTTGCCATAGGCAAAAACCTTTATGAAAAGGAGCGACCGGATATGACCAAGAATTTTGCTCACCGCGGATTCAGCGGCAAATATCCCGAAAATACCCTTCTGGCCTTCCAGAAAGCCATTGAAGCAGGGTGTGACGGGATCGAACTGGACGTCCATCTTACCACCGACGGAGAACTGGTCATTATTCATGACGAGGAGCTGGAGCGCACCACCGACGGCCATGGCTGGGTCAAGGATCATACCCTTGCGCAGCTGCGGCAGCTGGACGCCTCTGCCGGGTATAAAGGCGTTTATGGGGTCAACCGTATCCCCACCCTGCGGGAGTATTTTGAGCTGGTAAAGGATACGGGCATCGTGACCAATATCGAGCTGAAAACCGGAATTTATGAGTACCCCGGCATTGAGAAGAAAACTCTGGAGCTGATAGACGAGTTTGACCTGCGGGACCGGATCATCATTTCCTCCTTCAATCATTTTTCGGTGCTTCGGTTCCAGGCCCTGGCTCCGGATGTGAAGCTGGGCTTCCTTACCGAGAGCTGGTACATCGGCGTAGGCGCCTATACCCGGGACCATGGCGTCCAGTGCGTCCATCCCATTGTCAACAACCTCACCTGGCAGTGCCTGCGGGAAATGCGGGACGCGGGGCGGGAGGTAAACACCTGGACCGTCAATACCCGGGAGGAGATGCTGGATATGTTCCGCAAGGGCGTGGACGTGGTGATCACCAACCACCCCGATCTGTGCGGACAGGTCATCCGGGAATTTGAGCGGGGCGAAGGGGCATGACCGGCCCCGGAGCTTTGGAAGGAGCGATCCGGGAAGGGGAAACCCTGCGGACAGCGGTGGTGGTGGACGATGAGCCCATTACCCGGATGGACCTTTCCCAGATGCTGGAAGAGTTGGGCTTCCAGGTGGCCGGCGCGGCAGGGGATGGCTTTGACGCCATTGAACTGTGCCGGGCCAGGCATCCCGACGTGGTGCTGATGGATATTAAAATGCCGGTTTTTGACGGCCTGACCGCCGCCGAAACCATCCTGTCCCAGGAACTGGCGGGGTGTGTCTGCCTCCTTACTGCGTTCAGCAGCCCGGAGCTGATTGAGCGGGCCAACCGTATCGGCGTCACCGGGTATCTGGTCAAGCCGGTGGAGCAGCGGCTGCTGCTGCCTGCCATTGAGGTGGCCCTGGCCCAAAGCCGGAGGCTGCGCCAAAGCCGGCAGGAGACGGCCGACGCCCTGCGGCAACTGGAGGAGCAGAAGCTGATCGAGCGGGCCAAGGCCCTGATGGCCCGGGAACAGGGAATGGGAGAAGGCGATGCCTACCGGCAGCTGCGGCAGATGGCCATGGATAAGCGCACCACCATTGCCGCCCTGGCCCGGGCGGTGGTGGAGCAGCATTCCCAGCGGGAGCTGATCAACCGCGCCAAGGAGGCTCTGATGCGGAAGAAGGGGATTTCTGAACCTGCTGCCTACCGGTACCTGGCCGAGGAGGCCAGGCGGTCGGGAAGACCCATGGCGGAAGCGGCCCGGCGGGTGCTGGACTGATCCCCGACCCAAAGCGGAAAGGAAGGAGAAGCCTGTGCTGGAACAGCTTTGCAAAGAATATACCGACCTGGAAGCGGAGGAGATCCAACGCCTCCGGGAGGTGGAGGCCACCCTCCAGCTGACGGCGGACCTGACCGGTTCGGATGTGTTTATTGACTGCCCGCTCCGGGACGGTTCCGGGGCGGTGGTGGTGGCAGAGGCCAAACCCCTGCGGGAGAGAAGCGCCTACTGCCAGACGGTAACGGGGAAGCTGGCCCGGCCGGACCGGGAACCGGCGGTCTTCCATGCGCTGGCGTCGGGGATGCCTGTACGGGATCTGAAGGCCATCACCCAGGAAAACCAGTCAGTCAAGCAGGATGTGGTGCCCATCCGGGGAACGGGCGGCCGGGTCATCGGGGCGCTCATCCGGGAGGAGGACATCAGCCGGAGCCTGCTGCGGGAGAGAAAGTTTGAAGAACTGGCCCGGGAACGGGAGGGTCGGGAGGAAACGCTGCGCCCCCTCTGTCCCGGAACCGGAGAAGGAAAAGAACAGCAGGCTGCCATGCGGGAGGTACACCACCGGGTAAAAAACAACCTTCAGCTGGTGGCCAGTGTCCTGAGCATCCAGGCCCGGAAGTGCCCTGACCCGGATATCAAACGGATTTTCCGGGAAAATGTGGGACGGGTCTTGAGTATCGCAGCCATCCATGATATACTGACCATAAGCAGTGCCGACGGCATGGCGGTGCACAGCCGGGTCCTGCTGGAAAAGCTGCGCCGCAGCCTTCAGTCCCTGGTCCCCGACGGCAAGGCCGTCACCATTGCCGTGGAAGGGGACGACCTGGTGCTGGGGGCGGATCAGGCCACTTCGGTGTCCCTGGTGGTCAATGAGCTGGTTTCCAACGCTCTGGAACACGCCTTTGAGGGGCGGCCGGAGGGGCGGATCACCATTACCGTTCAGACGGGCAACCTGTACAACACCGTCACCGTGGAGGATGATGGAGTGGGGTTTGATCCGTGCCGGGCCCCCCGGAACAGTCTGGGCCTGGACATTGTGGAAGCCACAGTCCGGGATAAGCTCAAGGGAGAGCTGCGGATCAGTTCCGGAGCGGAAGGGACCAAGGCGCTTTTTGATTTTCCCTGATGAAAAATTAGATACTTCCGCCGCACAACAGGGTGCGGCGCGGATCTGGCAACGAGGCCGAGGCGATATGCGGGCATATCGCTTTGGTCTCTTTGTGTTTTTAGCGGGTCCTCAGGCCCGGAAAGGCGGTGATGAAGGTGGCAGAGCTCCTCAGCGTAGGCATTGATATCGGCACCTCTACCACCCAGGTCATCTTCAGCCGGCTGGAGTTGGAGAACACCTCCGGGTATTTTTCGGTGCCCCACGTGTCCATTGTGGACAAGAAGATTCTTTATAAAAGCGACATCCATTTTACGCCCCTGCTGGATGCCAGCCGCATCGATGCCGACCGGGTCCGGGAACTGGTGGCGGGCGAATTTGCCAAAGCGGGCTACTCCCCTGCCGATACCGGCACCGGCGCGGTCATCATCACCGGGGAATCGGCCCGGAAAGAAAACGCCCGGCTGGTGCTGGAGCGGCTCAGCGGCTTTGCCGGAGATTTTGTGGTCTCCACAGCCGGGCCGGATCTGGAGGCCATCATTGCCGGGAAGGGCAGCGGGGCATGGCAGTACAGCCTGGATAACGATTGTACCGTGGCCAACCTGGATATCGGCGGAGGCACCGCCAATGTGGTCCAGTTTGAGCGGGGCGAGACGGTGGCCAAAGGATGCGTGGATGTGGGAGGGCGGCTCATCCGCATCTCTCCGGATCACCGGGTGGAGCGGATCAGCCCTCCGGCGGCTTTGGCGGCCCGGGAGGCAGGGGTGGACCTGAAGCCGGGACAGCCTGCCGATCCCCGGGAGCTGCGGCGGATCACCGACCTGTTTGCCCGGGCTCTGGAGGAGCTGATGGGTCTCCGGACCCCCGGACCGCTGCTGGAGGCGCTCCAGACCCCGGGAAGCACGCCCTTCCGCCCGGAGCATCCGGCGGAGCGGCTCTGCTTTTCCGGAGGGGTGGCGGATCAGATCTACCATCCCGGCGGCGATCCTTTCCGGTACGGGGACATCGGCCCCCTGCTGGGCCAGAGCATCCGGGAAAGCGGGCTCTTTACCCGGCGGAAGGTGCTGGAGGCCCGGGAGACCATTCGGGCCACGGTGGTGGGGGCCGGGACCTATACCACCTCCATTTCCGGCAGTACCATCTCCTACAGCCCACGGCTTTTTCCCCTGAAAAATGTTCCTGTCCTCAAGCTGAGCGCCGCGGAGCAGGAGCCGGTCTTTGCCGGGGAAGAGGCGGCGCTGGAAGAGCGGGTACGGTGGTTTCTGGACCAGTGCGGGGCTGAGAGGATGATTCTGGCCCTGCCCGGAAAGGCGGACCCCGGTTATCGGGAGCTGCAGGCCGCTGCCGGGGCCATAGCGGAGGCGCTGGACCAGGCACTGCCGCCGGGCGCACCGGTGCTGGTGGTAGTGGAGCGGGACATGGCCAAGGCTTTGGGTCAGGCCATGGAAAGCCTGCTCCGGGACCGCCGGGAGGTGGCCGCCCTTGACAGCATCCGGGTGGAGCAAAACGACTATGTGGATCTGGGCCGTCCCCTGATGGGCGGGATGGTGATCCCCGTGGTGGTGAAAACCCTGATTTTCGGATAAGACAGCGCGGCCGGGGAACCGGCGGCGCGGATCCTGCATCAAAAACAGCCTCCGCCCGGAGAGGACGGGCGGGGAGGACCGGACCGCTCCGGAGTCGGACCAGAAAGGGCGGACGGGAAGAACGGAGGGAGATTCCTTGAGATTACAGACTGTGCTCAGCGGTCAGACTTTTGCCTTCTCTTCGGTGAAGGAGGTGCTGGCCAAGGCCAATGAGGAAAAATCCGGGGATGTGCTGGCGGGGATCGCCGCCGCATCCGGCCTGGAGCGGATTGCCGCCAAGGAGGTGCTCAGCCACCTGCTCCTCAGCGACCTGCGGGAGAACCCGGCGGTGCCCTACGAGGACGATGATGTGACCCGCATCATCCAGGACGGGGTGGATCCTCAGGTATATAACCGGATCCGGGGCTGGTCGGTGGCAGAGCTGCGGGAATATCTGCTGGATTACGGAACCGGCGAGGAGCAGATCCGGGAGCTGAGCCGGGGCCTTACCAGCGAGATGATCGCCGGGGTCTGCAAGCTGATGAGCAACATGGATCTGGTATACGCCGCCGGAAAGGTGCGGGTACCCGCCCACTGCAATACCACCATCGGCCTGCGGGGGACGTTGGCCACACGGCTCCAGCCAAATCACTCCACCGACAACGTGGAGGGGATCACCGCCTCCCTGTTTGAGGGCCTCAGCTACGGCTGCGGTGACGCCCTCATCGGCCTCAATCCGGTCAACGACACGGTGGCCAGCCTGTCGGAGGTGCTCAAACGGTTTGACGAGGTGAAAAACCGTTTCCAGATCCCCACCCAGATCTGTGTTCTGGGACACATCACCACCCAGATCGAAGCGGTGAAAAAGGGCGCCCCCACCGACATGATCTTCCAATCCATCGCCGGAAGCCAGAAGGGCAACAGCGCCTTCGGCTTTACCACCGAGACGGTGCGGGAAGCCCAGGAACTGCTGCGGCAGAAGGGGACCGGGCAGGGCCCCAATGTGCTGTATTTTGAGACCGGACAGGGA
>CASEAH010000064.1 GCA_949285935.1 uncultured Oscillospiraceae bacterium | reverse complement strand
GGGAGGTTGGCCTGTACAGCCCGCCGGGCCGGTGATCCGTCCACCCGGCGGGGGTAACAGAAGGTATGAAGAAATGAGGAAAGAAGAGAGCAAGGGGGAAGCTCCGGTCCGCACTTCTCATGGCAGCGCGGGGGAGGTTGGCCTGTACAGCCCGCCGGGCCGGTAATCCGCCCACCCGGCGGGGGTAACAGAAGGTATGAAGAAATGAGGAAAGAAGAGAGCAAAATCAGGAGTCAACTTCTACGGGTACATATTCACCCAATGTGACCGAAACATCCATCACCGAACCGCCCCTGAGGATGGTAAGGGAGATGGATTCTCCCACTTCATGGCTGTCCACAGCGGCTTTAAGATCCGCGGAGGAAGCCACCTCTGAGCCGTCGGCGCTGAGGATATAGTCACCGGTTTTAAGGCCGGCAGCTTCGGCGCCGGAACCGGGATTGACGCTCATGACATAAACACCCAGGCGGTTTACCTGGTAGCGCATGGCCGTCTGGAAGTCCAGAATATCAATGATGGAAACACCCATGGAGGGTCTTCCGGAAACATATCCGCTGTTGATCAGGTCTTCGATGACGGGGCGGGCGGTATTAATGGGAATGGCGAAGCCCAGACCTTCCACATCGGAGCCGGAGGATTTGGCGTTGATGATCCCCACCAGATTGCCGTTGCTGTCAAAGAGACCGCCGCCGGAGTTGCCGGGGTTTACCGCCGCGTTGGTCTGCAGCAGGCTCATGGTTTCACCGTCGATGGTGACATCACGGCTTTTGGCGCTGATGATGCCGTTGGTGACGGTACCGCCCAGCTGACCCAAAGGATTGCCAATGACGATTGCCTCTTCGCCTACCTGCAAAGCATCGGAATCGCCCATGACAGCGGCTGTCAGGCCCTGCGCCTCAATCTTAAGCACAGCCAGATCGGTTTTGGAGTCGGTGCCGATAAGGGTGGCGTCATAGCTCTGACCATCCTTGGTGGTGACGGTGATCTTGCTGGCACCCTCCACCACATGGTTGTTGGTGACGATGTAGCCGTCCTCCGAAAGGATCACGCCGCTGCCTGCCCCGTCGGTAACGTACTGCTGGACAAAAAGGCTGGTGGCCAGGGATTCTGTGGTGATTTCCACCACAGAGGGGGAAACTTTGGCCACCACATCGGCCACGGCGGAGGCGCTCGAGGAAGAAGAGCCGGTCAAAGTGCCGTTGTTATTTTCGGGAACCGCCTGATACAGGACAGTGGAGTTGCCTCCCATATATCGAACCGCTGCCCAGCCCCCGCCAAAGCCTGCGCCTACCGAAAGGACCATGCAGGCGGCTACCAGCAGGGCGGTTTTGGCGCCGCGGCGGCTGCGGGGCCGCTTGTGCTGCTTTTTGGGCGGGTCGGGAGGCATCTGCTGGGATGCACCGCTGTTTTGGAACAGATATTGGAACTGTCCGGGGATCTCATTGTAGCTGCCGCCGTCGGAACCGGGGCCCGGCTGCTGGCCGGCGGGAGAAGCAGAACGGTATTCTCCGCCGTTCCACTGTACATTGGGGTTGCCCTGACTGTTGTTTTGCAGATCGTTTGATCCATTTTGATAGTTTTCAGCCATCTGGAAAACCTCCTTTATATTAGGAAGCGGGAGCGGTTCTCAGGGGGGAACGGCTTCGCTTTTTTGAACTGTGTTTATCATAACCTGCGAATGTGACAGGCAGTTGAAGAAAAATGCCAGGTCTTATGAACAATTATTAAAAAAATTTGAGACACGCGGCAAACGAACTGTGAACCTCCGGGATACATTGGCTGTGCAGCGGCAGTCCGGGCGGGGATTTAGGCATAGTATGGAAATCTTTTGTAAGGCGTGGGAGAGGATTAGGTAAAGTAACGATTGATTTTTATGGGGACAACTCCTATAATATGTCCTAAGTAAGACTTTATCCATTTAACGCTGTGAAATTCTAAACATACGGATGAAAACCGTCTCAGGCAGTCCTCATGCCGCCGGTTTGCCGGAGGCGGCGGGAATTTTGCCGGCCTGGATAAAAAGCGCCGCCAATCCCCGGTGGATGGGCGAGCATTTTCATCAAGGAGGCCGAAGATTCCGGTGCAGGGCGGCCCTGACGGCAGGGCGTGAATTCTACGGGCCGTTTTATGAAAAAAAGTCTTATCCTGTTTTTGAGTATGAAGTTAAGGAAGGAAATGACGTATGAAAAAGCTTTTGACTTTGCTGATGGCAGCCGCAATGGTGCTGGCAACAGCGGCTTGTGGAAGCGCTCCGGCTTCTGACAGCAGCTCCCCTGCCGCCAGCGGTTCTCAGGGGGAGTCCTCTTCCCAGGCCGCTTCCGGCGATACCATTAAAATCGGCGTGCTGGCCCCTCTTACCGGCGAAGTATCTGTTTATGGCATTGCAACCTCCAATGGCATCACCATGGCTCTGGATGAGATCAATGCCGCGGGCGGCGTCATGGGACGTCAGATCGAGTACATCGTCCTGGATGAACGGGGCGATCCCTCCGAAGCGGTCAACGCCTACAACAACCTGTACGACCAGGGAATCGTGGCGCTGCTGGGCGATGTTACCTCCAAGCCCTGTGTAGCAGTAGCTGAGGTAGCCGCTGCCGACAACATGCCCATGCTTACCGCCACCGGCACCGCCGCTGAGATCACCACCATCGGTTCCAATGTGTTCCGCACCTGCTTTATGGACCCCTTCCAGGGCAAGGTGATGGCCACCTTTGCCGCCGACGAGCTGGGCGCCAAGAAAGTGGCCGTCATGTATGACAGCGGTTCCGACTACTCCATGGGTCTGGCTGAGTCCTTCAAGGCTCAGGCTGCCGAGAAAAATCTGGAACTGGTGGCCTATGAGGCCTACGCCACCGCTGACACCGACTTTACCACCATCCTCAACAAAATCGTCAGCGCCGCTCCCGACGCCCTCTTTATTCCCGACTATTACGGCGATGTTTCCCTGGCCATCTCCCAGGCCCGGGCTGCTGGTTACACCGGCGCCATCCTGGGCGGCGACGGCTGGGACGGTGTTCTGGGCGCCATGCCCCAGGACAAGCTTGCCGACGCCAACAACGGCTACTTCTCCAACCACTACACCACCAGCGATACCGCCGAAGTGGTGGTGAACTTCCTGGCCAACTACAAGAGCCTTTTCGGCGAGGATCCCAATGCCTTTGCCGCTTTGGGCTATGACTCCGCCTACATCATGGCGGCTGCCATCGAAAAGGCAGGTTCCACCGATTCCCAGGCCATCATTGATGCCCTGGCCGCTACCGAGCATGACGGCGTTACCGGCCATATCACCTTTGACGCCAACGGCGACCCCATCAAGAGTGTTGCCATCACCAAGTTTGTGGACGGAAAGGCCGAGCTGGCCACCAAGATTACTCCCTGAGCCAACAGCGCATGCAACCGGGCGGGCCGGGGCTTCTGCCCCGGCCCGCCCTTATTGATTCAGGAAGCCACCATCCGTACCGGTGGCGGCTTCCTTCCCGATTTATGGAAGGGACCCGGCAAAGCGGCTGGCGGCGGATCTTTGATGACCAAAGGCTGCTGACAAAGCAGCAGCAGCCCGCTTGCAGACGGCAGGCAGCTAAACCAGGTAAAATGTAATTTGGAGGAGATTGCCGGAAACGGCCTCCTGCAGGACCGTTCCAAGGCGATGCGGCAGGAGACGATAATTTTTGGTCTTTTTCCGGAAATTTATCCATTCAACTTGCTAAATTGACAGCTTCCTTCTATAATAGATAAATATCGAATCGTTTCCCGGAACTTCCGGGGGACAGAAAGGCGAGGCGCGCGCAATGACGAATTCCCTGGTCTTGTTTATCAAGCAGCTTATCAACGGCTTTCAGGTGGGGGGCATTTATGCCCTGGTAGCTCTGGGCTACACCATGGTATACGGCATTATCCGGCTGATCAACTTTGCCCACGGCGATTTTATTATGGTGGGCGGTTATGTGGCGGTTTTCGCCGTGCCGTGGCTGCTGGGGATGGGAATGCCCGGCTGGTTGTGTGTGGTGGCCGGCATTGTGGTGTGCGTGGCCATCGGCGTCACCACCGAAAAAGTAGCCTACAAACCCCTGCGGGGCGCCAACAGCCTTTCCGCCCTCATCACCGCCATTGCGGTGAGCCTGCTGCTCCAGAATACCGCCCTGCTGCTGCTGGGGTCCTCTCCCCGGCCGGTCAGCACCATTTTTGAAGCTTCCACCATCCAGCTGGGAGCGGTGCAGGTGGACAGCGTTTCCATTATCACCATTGCCATTTCGGTGTGTGTCATGGTAGGGCTGCAGCTCTTTGTCAAAAACACCCGGATGGGCAAAGCCATGCGGGCGGTTTCCGAGGACAAAAACGCCGCCATCCTCATGGGCATCAACACCAACCGGACCATCAGCCTCACCTTTGCCATCGGTTCCGGACTGGCGGCGGTGGCTGCCATGATGTACTGTGCCAAATACTCCCAGGTACAGCCCTATATGGGTTCCATGCTGGGCCTGCGCGCCTTTATCGCGGCGGTGCTGGGCGGCATCGGCAGCATTCCCGGTGCCATGCTGGGCGGTATCGTCATCGGCGTGGTGGAAAGCCTTACCAAAGGATATATTTCCTCCCAGCTGTCTGACGCGGTAGTTTTTGGCATCCTCATCCTGGTGCTGCTGGTGAAGCCCACCGGCATCCTGGGTAAAAATGTGGGAGAGAAGGTGTGAGAAAGATGAAAATAATCTGGAAAATCCCCCAGACCCTCAAGGCATACCTCATCAATCTGGCGGCACTGATCCTCCTGTTTTTGCTTCTCAATGAGATGGTGGCCCAGCGGGTGCTGGGACGCACACAGCAGGGTATCCTGATGCTCATTTTCATCAATATTATTCTGGCCACCTCCCTGAACCTGACTACCGGAGTCCTGGGGCAGATCGCATTGGGACATGCCGGGTTTATGTCCATCGGCGCCTATACCGCCGCGCTTTTTTCCATGAACCTGCCCCAGATCCCCGATGGCCCCCGGTTCCTCATTTCCCTGGTGGTAGGGGGCCTGCTGGCAGCCTTTTTCGGCTTGCTGGTGGGCGTACCTGCCCTGCGCCTCAAGGGAGACTATCTGGCTATCATCACCCTGGGCTTTGGCGAGATTATCCGCTCCATCATCGAGAACCTCAGCATTACCGGCGGCGCCCAGGGCCTGAAGGGAATCCCCAAGCTGGCCACCCTCAATGTGGTGTTTGTGGTCATGGTATGCTCGGTAACGGTGATGTTTACCTTTGTCCGCTCCCGCCACGGCCGGGCCATTATGGCCATCCGGGAGGATGACATCGCTTCCGAAGCCTCCGGCATCAACAATACCTATTATAAAGTGATGGCTTTTGTTATGGCGGCGTTTTTTGCCGGGGTGGCCGGCGGGATCTACGCCCAGTACTACACCGTCCTGGGCGCCTCCACCTTTAACTTCAACAAATCCATCGACATCCTGGTAATGGTGGTGCTGGGCGGAATGGGCTCCCTGACCGGTTCCATCGTGGCCGCTGTGGGCCTCACCGCCCTGCCTGAGCTGCTTCGGGTCTTCTCCGATTACCGGATGATCATTTACTCCCTGGCTCTCATTGCCATGATGATCTTTAAGCCCTCCGGGCTGCTGGGACGGTATGAATTCTCCCTGAACCGGCTGCTGGAAAGGGCTGCGGCACTGGTCACCGGCAGGAAAATGCCCCGCAAGGCCGCTGTCCCGGGCCGGCCGGCCCACAAATCTCAGAAAGAAGGTGGCAGGTGATGGCGGAGCGCAAACCCATCCTCCGGGCGGAAAACCTGGGGATCACCTTCGGCGGCCTTAAGGCAGTGGAAGGCTTTAACCTGGAGATGTATGACGGAGAGCTGGTAGGGCTGATCGGCCCCAACGGTGCGGGCAAAACGACCATTTTCAACCTTCTTACCGGCGTATACCGGCCCACGGAAGGAATGATCTATCTGGGAGAAAAGGCCATGCTGGGCAAAAAACCCCATGAGATGGCCCGGGAAGGAATCGCCCGTACCTTCCAGAACATCCGGCTTTTCAAGGATCTTTCGGTCATTGACAATGTTAAGGTAGCCTGCAACCAGCATATGAAATATTCGGTGCCCGCGGCGATTTTGCGGCTGGGTTCCTACTGGCGGGAAGAAGCGGAGATCGACCGCAAAGCCCGGGAAATCCTGTCGGTATTCCATATGGAGGATATGGCACAGGATCTGGCCGCCAACCTGCCCTATGGCCGCCAGCGGAAACTGGAGATTGCCCGGGCGGTGGCGACGGGAGCACGGCTGCTGCTTCTGGATGAGCCGGCGGCGGGCATGAACCCCACCGAAACTGCCGAACTGATGGAGGCGATCACCGTCATTCGGGACCGATTCAAGGTTTCCATCCTTCTGATCGAACACGATATGAGCCTGGTGATGAGCATCTGTGAGCGGATCGTGGTCATTGATTACGGCAGGATCATTTCCGCCGGAACCCCCTTTGAGGTAGCCAACGATCCCAAAGTCATCGGCGCCTATCTGGGTGCGGAATAGGAGGCAGACGGAGCATGCTGAAAGTATCGGGACTTAATGTCTATTACGGCGCCATCCACGCCATCCACGACGTCAGCCTGGAGGTGCGGGAGGGAGAAGTGGTTTCTCTCATCGGCGCCAACGGCGCGGGCAAAACCACCATCCTCCACACCATTACCGGGCTGAAAAAAGCGGCCTCCGGGCAGATCGTTCTGGGGGATACGGAGCTGACCTCCGTGGAGCCCCACAAGATCGTTACAATGGGAATGGCCCATGTTCCCGAGGGCCGGAGGATTTTTGCCTCCATGTCGGTGGAGGAAAACCTGGAGATGGGAGCCTATTTCAGGAAGGATAAGGACCAGATCCAGCAGGATATGGAAGATGTGTTCCGCCGCTTCCCCCGCCTGAAGGAGCGGCGCAGGCAGCTGGCGGGGACCCTGTCCGGCGGCGAACAGCAGATGCTGGCTATGGGCCGGGCCCTGATGTCCCGCCCCCGGATTTTGCTGCTGGACGAGCCATCCATGGGCCTTTCGCCCCTGCTGGTCAAAGAGATATTCAAAATCATTCAGGAACTGAACCAGTCGGGCATGACGGTGCTGCTGGTAGAGCAGAACGCCAAGATGGCCCTTTCCATTGCCCACCGGGCCTATGTGCTGGAGACGGGCAATGTGGTGATGGAGGGCAGCGCCAAAGACCTGATGGACAACGACCAGGTGCGCAAAGCCTATCTGGGCGCCTGATGAATAAGAAAGCGAAAAAGAGAGACGCCCACTGGGCGTCTCTCTTTTTCATATGGGAAAGACAGTCGCTCCCGGCAAACCTTTGCTGGCTTCCGGACGGACCCCGGGGCGGGTGTGAAATAGCTGCCCCTTTTCCCGCCCTTTTATCTTTCCTCCCAATTTGAGAGCAAAATCAGGTGCATATTTTTGATTCCAGCGGTTTGTGAAATAGGGACCTCTGCCGGGAAAAGTGGCAGCCCAAAGCCCGATGGGTTCCTCTCAGAAAACCCTGCAAACAGACGGCCGCTAACAGGCGAAAAATACCTATGAGAGAGGGCTTGGGCGCCGGTATCGAAGCTGCCGGGGATGTCCGGCAATCCCGGGAGAAAAATCCGGAAAAGGACCAAATCTCCCGGCTGCCCCCCATGCTTTGCGCAGCCGCTTCCCAAAAGATTTTCCAGGACTCCAGCTTGGGAGAAATTGACGGAAGGACCGCAAACAGCTATACTGTATAGCAGTGAAACAGTAACTGCCCTGAGGGCGGAAAGGGAATATGAGGCATGATGCATCGAATAATGGCGCTTTTCACCGCAGTTGTTATGGCTGTGAACCTTTCAGGGTGCGGGATCAGCCAATTGGGGAATCTGCTGGAATCCCAGGGGCGCGGGTCGGGCAATACCTATACCGCGCAGGCTCCCGACACACAAACCAACTCCTTTTTTGCTCTGACGGTCCATGACGCTTTCATTGTGGGAACGCTGGACGGCTACTACCCCGAATATGTGGACAGGGCATTTCTGGTGGTGGACGTGTCGGTGGAGAATGTGCTGGATTCGGAACAGTTGATGCCCATGGCCACCACCGACTTCCAGCTGGAATGGGAGGGATGCTCCCAGCCCGAAAACCCTTATGCCAAGTTCAGCGGCGACCAGCTGGAGGACGAATGGGAGATGGCCTACGGCGAGACGGTCCGAGGCACGTTGGTTTTTGACTGCCCGGTGGATCAGACAGAATTTTCCCTGGTCTTCCAGGAGTATTGGGATGACGATTTTGTAGGCGACACCTATATTATGAATTTTACCGCCGATGACTCCGGCTATGAATATGTGGCTCCGGAGGCCAACGGCCGTTCTACCGGCCATTCCTACATCCTGGGGATGGGCGATACGGCAAAAACCGCCTTCTTTGAGGTGCGGGTGGACGGCGTTGAAAAATCCTCCCAGATCGGCGGCTATGAGACAGGCATCCCCGGAATGGATTTTGTAATGGTGGATATTACCATCCGCAATACCTTTGGGGAGGACATTGAGATGTTTACCTCCGACTTCACCCTGGAATGGGGCTCCGGCGAGGATGAATGGGATCCGGGCTTTGTAAAAAGCTTTGAGGACCAGCTGGAAGACCAGTGGACCATGGCGGATGGCGAAGAGGTTTCGGGAAGGCTGTATTTTGCTGCGCCTTCGGAAAAGGACCGGTTCCGTCTGGTGTATACGGAGGTTTGGGCGGATTCCTTTATTGGAGACACCTATCTCATCGAGCTGTCGGAGCCGCAGCTGGGAAACGCCTGATGAAAGGCGGCTGGTGATTCTTCCCGCCTGTACCCCGGTCAGCCGGACAAAGCGGCTTTGACAAAGTCCCGGAAAAGCGGGTGGGCCTTATTGGGGCGGCTCTTGAATTCCGGATGATACTGGACCCCCACGAAGAAACGGCAGGAGGGAACCTCTACCGCCTCAGCGAGACGCTGGTCAGGGGAAAAACCGGTGATTTTCATGCCGGCCTTTTCCAAAGCCGGCCGGTAGAGGTTGTTCAGCTCATAACGGTGCCGGTGCCGCTCCATGATTTGAGAAACGCCGTAGGCACGGTCCATGAGACTGCCCGGGCAGATCTGGCAGGGATAGGCGCCCAGACGCATGGTTCCGCCTTTGGGGAGGTTCCCCTGTTGATCCGGCATCAGGTCGATGACCGGATGGGGGCCATCCGGGGCAAACTCCCGGGAATTGGCCCCGGAAAGCCCCAGAACATCCCGGGCAAATCCGATGACCGCCGTCTGCATGCCCAGGCAGATGCCCAGGTAGGGGATGTTTTGACGGCGGGCATAATTCCCGGCCACGATCATTCCCTCCACTCCCCGGTCGCCGAAGCCTCCCGGCACCAGGATACCGGTGCAACCCGCCAGCATGGCGTCTGCGTTTTCTTCCGTCAGCAGCTGGGAATCCACCCACCGGATATCCACCACTGCGCCGTTTTCGTACCCGCCGTGACGCAGGGCCTCAGCCACCGACAGGTAGGCGTCATGAAGTTGGACATATTTTCCCACCAGAGCGATCCGGACCTCCTTGCTGCGGCAGGCGATCCGGTCCAGCATGGACTGCCACTGGGTAAGATCGGCAGGCCCTGCCTCAATGGAAAGCTCCCGGCACACAATGTCCGCCAGATGCTGTTCCTCCAGCATCATGGGCGCCTGGTACAGGACAGGCAGAGTCCGGTTTTCAATGACGCAGTCAGGCCGCACATTGCAGAAAAGGGAGATTTTTTGCCGGATGGAATCTTCCAAAGGTTCATCGCAGCGGAGTACAATGATGTTGGGAGCGATCCCCATGGACTGAAGCTCCTTGACAGAATGCTGGGTAGGCTTGGACTTGTGCTCGCCGGAGCTTTTGAGATAGGGCACCAGGGTGACGTGAAGGAAGATACAGTTGTTCCGCCCAACCTCCAGAGAAACCTGGCGGATCGCCTCCAGAAACGGCTGGCTTTCAATGTCTCCGGCGGTGCCTCCGATTTCCGTGATGATCACATCGGCGTCCGAGGCGGAGCCGACGGAATAGATAAAGGATTTGATCTCGTTGGTGATGTGGGGGATGACCTGGACGGTTTCGCCCAGATATTCTCCCGCCCGCTCTTTGTTCAGGACATTCCAGTAAACCTTACCGGTAGTGAGGTTGGAAAATTTGTTCAGATCTTCGTCGATAAAACGCTCGTAATGCCCCAGATCCAGATCGGTTTCCGCTCCATCCTCAGTGACAAACACCTCTCCGTGCTGGTAGGGGCTCATGGTGCCGGGGTCCACGTTGATATACGGATCCAGCTTTTGGGCTGCGACTTTAAGACCCCGGGCCTTCAGCAGCCTGCCCAGAGAAGCGGCGGTAATCCCTTTTCCCAGGCCGGATACCACGCCGCCTGTGACGAATACATACTTTTTTTCCATCCTTTTTTCAGTCCTTTCCCATTACAAATGCAGACGCCGGGGTGTGTGCCCCGGCGACGACCCACCATCATAACTGCCTTTGCGTGGCCTCCGCCCATGGGGTAGCCGGCAAAGATTTTTTTATGATACTGTATTATAGCACAGGCGAGGGGGAAAGCATAACCTTTTTTTGAAAAAATATTGGGCTTGAACACAGAAATACAGGGCAAAAAAAGAGGAGATTTTGTATTAAAACACCAATGCCTCTGGAGCCTTATCCAAAAACGGACGAATAGAGTCCTGCTGTTGACAAGGCTGTCTGGCAAGGGTATACTTTGACTTGAAAATTGGGAGCCGCAGAGTTGTCCTCCGTGCAGGCTGCTCCGTGTGGCGGAAAGGAATACAAAATGAAAATTACGGAAGAAATCGGCATCATGGAGCTGGTACAAAAATATCCCCAGACCATTGAAGTCCTGCAGAAAGCGGGTATGGGCTGCATCGGATGCGCCGCCGCCCACTTTGAAAGCGTGGGAGAAGGCGCCCGCGCCCACGGCATTGATGTTCCCCGTTTGATGGAAGCCCTTAATGCAGCGGTGGCAGAGTGAGTTTTTGAAAAAATCTCTGGAAAATCTATAAAAGCGCCGGTACCCGGGTAAATGGGCGCCGGCGCTTTTATAGCAAAGGGGCTGCAGCAAAATAATCCCGCTGACAAAGAATGGCATAAAAATAGGCCCCAAAAAGAAGCAGAACCGCTTTCTTTGAGGGCCGGTTTTCATTGCTTGCATCTCGTCCTTTATGTAAACCTCCATTGTATTTTGCAGCAACCCCTTCCCAAAAGCTTTCTCCATTTGGGGAACAGCATCTTCCTTTGGCTGTCACAAAATGCTGATGATATCCATCTGGATGTTCCGCAAAATTTTGTCTTCAGCAGCCATGGGACGGTTGGCTGGGGCTCATGGACGCTGTCTCAGCGTGGGGCCCTTTTGCGGGTACGAGACAAAAGATTACAAAAAATCCGGATGTTTTAAGACCGACGCCTGTAGCAGACCCAGGCAGGAAGCATCGGAGCTGTCATGCTGCCAGCGGCGGCCGGTAGAGGCAAAATTCAGAATTTCCGGATTTTATCGGTTCTCCCAACATTTTGAAAATGCGGGCAGAGAACCCCCAATTTCCCCAAGCCCCCGTTTTGCCAGGGTATTCGTTCTTTACCGGAAATCAAACAAGAGACATAGATGGTTTTGGCATTGCCGGATTCGCCTGATGTCCCCGGCTGCGGCGATAAGCCTTTAAAGCCTGGGCGGATGGCGCAGCACAGACTCAGGATCGTCTCTGCAAAAGCGGCGCGGGAAAGGACATTGGGATAAAGGGAGGCTGTGGATCAGCCGGGAGAGCAAAGAGTTCGGTTTTCTGCCATATTTATAATTTCATATTGCTTTATTTTTCTGTTTCGCTTATGGAACTGTTGATTTGGGCGTGTAGCTCAGCTGGAAGAACAGATGGGGAAAATATAAAAATTTTCTATGTCTTGCAGAAAATTTTTCTTTTTCCGCCACTATATGGACAGAACCAAACAGAAAGGCGGAAATATAAATGAAAAGAAATATGTTCCTGGGACGGCTTGTGAGTGCAGTCCTGCTGGTCAGCCTTCTGGCAGGCTGCGCCGGTACCGGAGAAACCCCTCAGTCGCAAACCTCTTCTTCCCAACCGGAAGAATCCTCCTCTTCCAGTTCCTCCCAAAGCCAGCAGCTTCCCGGTAGGTCAGAAGAGGAGATCGCCCCCACCGGGGGAGCGGAGCCGGTCATGGATGCCGCCTTCCACCGGGGGACGATCGCCGAAATCGGTACGGCGGGCCAGGTGACTACCTATACGCTTATGGGCGCTCCCGGTTCGGGGTATGGCGCGCTTACCGTGACTTTTGACCAAAACACCCGGATGGATTTTGACCCTGCCCAGCTGCAGGTAGGCGATCAGGTGGAGCTGTATTACAGCGGCCTTTCCTGCGCCCTGGAAGAAGATGTTCCCTATGTGGCAGCCATTTCGGCAGCCAAGCTGCTCCCGGAGGAATCCACCAACTATAACGGCGTGGTGGTGGAAGTGCGTCCCGGCGATAAGGAAGGGGAGGGTTCCCTGGTGATGCGCGCTTTGGATGCGGCGCAGACCGGTGATCCCGGGGAAGACGCACTTGAGCAATTTGTCTTTCACTATGCGCCCCAGACCCAGTGGCGGCTGGGTCTGTCTGTGGAGGAGCTGCAGCCCGGAGACGAGCTGAACATCTACCACCGCGGGGTGGCCACCATGAGCATCCCGCCTCAGGGCAGCGCGCTGGAGATCCGGCGGATGGCCCCACTGGAGGGAGAGCTGGATGAAGGCGTCCCTCTGAGTTCCCAAAGCAGCCAGAGCAGTGCCCAGTGATTCCTCAGACAGAGCTACAGAGGAGTACCCTTTGGCAGGGCTCCTTTGTGAAGATGCCGGAACCGCCCTTCAGGCCAAAACCGGCGGACTGGCACGCTTTTGCAAAAACGGCGTCCCTTCGAGAAATTGCAACTCGGGGGGACGCCGTTTTTTGTACGTTATTTTTCAGGAAACCATTTTGGGGCAGCCTTTTTAAGTGGGACACAACTGACAAAAGGCCCCCAAAATGAACAGGCAAAGCAATCTCTCACCGCCGGATTGTCCGGCCCGGCAAGAGGTCAGCGGCAAAAATGCTCCACATAGGAGTCGATGGAATCCTGGATCACCTTTACAGCGGATTCACGGCCGCTGACTTCATCCACCACCGTCTCCTTGTTTTCCAAAGCCTTGTAGACAGTGAAGAAGTGCCGCATTTCGTCAAAGATGTGAGCGGGCAGCTGGGAAATATCGGTGTAGCTGTTGTAGGTAGGATCGCTGAAGGGAATGGCGATGATTTTTTCATCCCGGCGGCCGCCGTCCATCATGGAGATCATACCAATGGGGTAGCACCGAACCAGGGTCAGAGGTTCCAGAGGCTCGGCACAGAGGATCAACACATCCAAGGGGTCGCGGTCATCGCCATAGGTGCGGGGGATCAGGCCGTAGTTGGCGGGATAGTGGGTGGAAGTGTGAAGGATCCGGTCCAGAATGATGAGTCCGGTTTCCTTGTCCAGTTCATATTTCTTTTTGCTGCCCTTGGGGATCTCCACCACGGCGATAAAGTCTTCGGGAGAGATGCGCTTGGGAGAAATGTCATGCCAGATATTACTCATGAAGGACTTCCTTTCCTGTTTTACAGTTTATTGATTCCCCCAAAGGGGATTACACACTGCTGCGGTTACCGGTGGGCCAGGACCCGCAGAGCCACTTCCCGCTGCCGGGCGGCATCAAAGGTCCCGGGGGTCTTTTCCATGTTTTTGGAGCCCTGCCAGCGCACCAGCAGTTCTTCCACCTGCTGGGGGGAGTAGTCGGGCCACCGGGCGTCCAGCAGGTCCTCCACCAGCTGGCAGAAGGGCCCCGCAAAGAGGTTGAGCCGGGTGAAAAGCCGCTGTGCCTTTTCAGGACAGGTAAGGGTACCGTTGCGGATGTAATCGGGGAGGAAAACAGCGCAGGCCTGTCCGTGGGGCACCCCGTGGTCCTCGGTCAGCGTGTAGCCCATCTGATGGCAAAAGGCGGTGCCGGTGGTGTTGATGGTGAGGCCGCCGTAAATGGAGGCGGCATAAAGCCGTTCACGCAATTCCAGGGAGGGAGCGAAATCCTGCTGGGGTAATTCCTTCAGCTCCCGGAGGGCGGGAACAAGCAGCTCCATGGCCAGCAGGGCAAAGGAGTCGGAGATGGGATCCGCAGTCTTGTTGAAATATCCTTCCACCGCGTGCGCCAGAGCGTCCAGGGCAGTGCTGATGGTAAAGCTCCGGTTCAGAGAGAGGGTGTACCGGGCGTCGCCGAAGGCTACCCGGGCATAGCTGCCCCGGTCTCCCCAGGAACGCTTGCGGCCGGTTTCGTCCACAGTAAGGACGGAATAGCGGGTCACTTCGCTGCCGGTGCCCGAGGTAGTGCCCACCAGAGCAAAGGGGAGAGGGGGCACCTTGCGGGGTTCGTAAATGCCCATGGGCTCCATGTCGTTGGTGGCAAAAGCGGCAATGGCTTTGGTGGCATCCAGAGGGGAGCCGCCGCCGATCCCCACCAGAAAATCCGCCCCAAAGGCAGCTGCAGCCCGGCCGCCTTCCACGCAGGTGGAAAGGAGGGGGTTCTGCCCAACCTTGTCAAAAACATCCCAGACAATGCCTTCCCGGTCCAGGGCGGCGGTGACGTCCGCCAGGGCACCGCAGGCTTTGGCGCTGCTGCGGCCGGTGACAATCAGGCAGCGGCGGCCCATTTCCCGCAGCAGATGGCTGCCCCGGCTGACGGAATCCGGCCCGGCCATGACCTGCACCGGCATCAAAAAGTTCAGATCCATGGTTATCCGATCCTTTCTGCCCCTCCAAAGATCTGGGGCGCAAATTTACTTGAGAGTAAAATCTATTATAAAGCCTGGGTGGAAAAAGTGCAACCAAAGGCGCATAAAATACCAGTGAAACGCTATTTTACAAAATCTTTACCGCGGAAGCGGAGCGGATTTTACACAGCCTGCTTATACTGAAACACGCAAAAGCGAAACAAAAAGAAACCAAAACGAAACATCGTGTGAAAGGAAGCACAATCATGAAAAAAATCGCATCGATTCTGCTGGCTGGCCTGATGGCCCTCTCTGTTGTTGGATGCGGCTCTTCTGAGCCCTCCTCCGCAGCTGCCGACTCCTCTTCCACCGGCGCCTCTCTGGGCTCCCAGTCCTCCGAAGCCTCTGAGGCGGCCAGCTTCGACAACACCAGCGAGATCACCGTTATTTCCCGTGAGCCCGGCTCCGGCACCCGCGGCGCCTTTATCGAGCTTTTCGGCATTGAGGTAAAGGGCGAGGACGGCTCCAAAACCGACACCACCTACGAGGAAGCCGTTATTGCCAGCAAGACCGATGTGGTCCTCCAGAGCGTGGCCGGCAATGATTACGCCATCGGATACATCTCTCTGGGTTCCCTCAATGATACCGTCAAGGCTCTGAAGATCGACGGTGTGGCCCCCTCTGCCCAGGGTGTTCTGGACGGCAGCTACAAAGTGGCCCGCCCCTTCAATATTGCCACCAAGGGTGAGCCCACCGGCCTGGCCAAGGACTTTATCGACTTCATCATGAGCAAGGAAGGCCAGGAGATCGTGGCAGACGGCTATGTGCCTGTGGCTGCCGACGCTGCTCCTTACGCCGGCACCAAGCCCGCCGGCAAGATCGTGGTGGGCGGCTCCTCTTCCGTGACCCCTGTTATGGAGAAGCTGGCCGAGGCTTACAAGGCCATCAACACCGGAGCCGAGATCGAAATCCAGATGAGCGACTCCACCGCCGGCATGACCGGTGTTGCGGACGGCGTACTGGACATCGGCATGGCCTCCCGTGAGCTGAAGGACAGCGAGAAAGAACAGCTGACCGGTCTGGCCATTGCGCAGGACGGCATCGCTGTGGTGGTCAACAACAACAACCCCGTGGAAGAGATGACCAGCGAGCAGGTCAACGCCATCTTCACCGGCAAGACCACCACCTGGGACGCTATCGGCTGATTTAAGATCATCAGGCAGGTTCTTTTGAAAACGATTTCTTCTTCTCTCCTCTTTTATGACTATCAGCAGCTTTACCTCCGCCGCCTGTGCGGCGGAGGTAAAGCTGTAATCGGGAGGTGTGCAGTTCCTTGAAGTACCATAGACAGCGGATCGTGGAGCGGATTTTTGCCACCATCTTTTTTATCTGTGCCCTGGCCTCGGTGGCAGCGGTACTGCTGATCTGCGTGTTCCTTTTTGCCAGCGGCATCCCCGCTATGGGGGAAGTGGGCTTTTTCAACTTCATCTTGGGGCGCAAGTGGGCCCCCACAGATGTTCCCCCTTCCTTCGGGATCCTGCCCATGATTCTGGGCAGCGTTTATATCACTCTGGGAGCTATCCTGGTGGGGGTGCCCATCGGGATCCTTACCGCCATTTTTATGGCCCGGTGCTGCCCCAAACCCGTTTATAAAGTGCTTAAGCCCGCTGTGGAGCTGCTGGCCGGGATTCCTTCGGTGGTATACGGCTTCTTCGGCCTGGTGGTACTGGTGCCCCTGGTGCGGGAGCACCTGGGCGGGGACGGCATGAGCATTCTTACCGCGTCCCTGCTGCTGGGGCTGATGATCCTTCCCACCATCATTACCATCAGCGAGTCCGCCATGCGGGCGGTGCCGCCCCAGTATTACGAGGGGGCGCTGGCACTGGGCGCCACCCATGAGCGGTCCGTTTTCGCGGTGGTGGTCCCCGCGGCTTCTTCCGGGATTCTGGCGGCGGTGGTGCTGGGCATCGGCCGGGCTATCGGCGAGACCATGGCGGTGATTATGGTGGCCGGCAATCAGGCCCGGATGCCCAAAGGGATCCTCAAAGGCATCCGGACCCTGACCTCCAACATCGTCACCGAAATGGCCTATGCCGCAGACCTGCATCGGGAAGTGCTGATTGCCACCGGCGTCATCCTCTTTGTCTTTATCCTTATCATCAACCTCTGCTTTGCTTTGCTCAAAAGGAGAATGAACAAATGAGAAAAAACTTTCAGGGGCGGTTCCGGGGCTATCTGCGCAGGCCCGGATCGCTGCTGCTGCTGATTCTGGTGTGGCTGGCCGCGGGGATCACCTTTTTTGCCCTGATCTACCTGATTGCCTACATACTGATCAAGGGGATCCCCTTTTTGACCCCATCCCTCTTTGCCTGGGAATACAACAGCGAAAACGTATCCATGACTCCCGCCATTATCACCACGGTGGAGATGACGGCTCTGTCGCTGCTTATCGCCGCGCCTCTTGGAATCCTCACCGCCGTGTATCTGGTGGAATATGCCCGGCGGGGCAATAAGGTGGTGGAACTGATCCGACTTACCGCCGAGACCCTTTCGGGAATTCCTTCCATTGTCTACGGTCTGTTCGGCTCCATCTTTTTTGTCACCTCCCTGGGGTGGGGGCTTTCCATCCTTTCCGGCGCCTTCACGCTCTCCATTATGATCCTGCCCCTGATTATCCGCACCACCGAGGAGGCCCTCAAAGCCGTCCCCGATACCTACCGCGAAGGCAGCTTCGGCCTGGGGGCCGGCAAGCTGCGCACCGTATTCCGCATCGTTTTGCCTTCTGCCGTCCCCGGCGTTCTGGCGGGCATCATTCTGGCAATTGGCCGGATCGTGGGAGAAACGGCGGCCCTGATCTATACCGCCGGTACGGTAGCCAAGGTGCCGGAAAACCTGATGGCCTCCGGACGGACCCTGGCTATTCATATGTATGCCCTGTCCGGCGAGGGATTTTATACCGACCAGGCCTACGCCACAGCGGTGGTGCTGCTGGTACTGGTGCTGGGGATCAACACCATTTCCGCCATGCTGGCCCGCAGACTGGCCAGCGTGTAAGAAAGGAGACCTACTGTGAACAAATTCAAGATCCGGTCTCTCGACCTGTACTATGGAAATTTCAAGGCCCTCAAAAGCGTGGACCTGGATATAGAGGCCAAGCGGATCACTGCCTTTATCGGGCCTTCGGGCTGCGGCAAATCCACACTTCTTAAAACCCTTAACCGGATGAACGACCTGGTGGAAGGATGCCGGGTGGAGGGAAAAGTACTGCTGGACGGGGAGGACATCTACGGGGATGTGGACCTGAACCTTCTGCGCAAGCGGGTGGGAATGGTTTTCCAGAAGCCCAATCCTTTTCCCATGAGCATCTACGACAATATTGCCTTTGGACCCCGAACCCATGGCATCCGTCACCGGGGCACCCTGGATGAACTGGTGGAGAAAAGCCTCCGGGGCGCGGCCATCTGGGACGAGGTCAAGGACCGTCTGAAAAGTCCGGCCTTGGGCTTGTCCGGCGGGCAGCAGCAGCGGCTGTGCATTGCCCGGGCGCTGGCGGTGGAGCCGGAGGTGCTGCTGATGGACGAGCCCACTTCGGCGCTGGATCCCATTTCCACCTCCAAAATCGAGGACCTTGTACTGGAACTGAAACAGGACTATACTATTGTTATTGTCACCCATAACATGCAGCAGGCCGCCCGGATTTCCGACACCACCGCCTTTTTCCTGTTGGGCGAGATGATCGAGTCGGGCAAGACAGAGGATATTTTCTCCATGCCCGGAGATAAGCGAACCGAAGAATATATTACCGGCCGCTTTGGCTGACCGGCAACGCAAGGAGTGGAGTGCCATGAGGAACAAATTTGACAAGGAACTGGAACTGCTCCACGGCGAGCTGATGGAGATGGGACTGCTCATTGAAAACGCCATTGTCAGCGCCGTGGAGGCTCTCACCCGCCGGGATGCCCAGATGGCCCGGCAGGCCATTGCCTTTGACGCCAATGTGGACGATAAGGAAAAGGAGATTGAACGCCGCTGCCTGAGCCTCCTTCTGAAGCAGCAGCCGGTGGCCGCCGACCTGCGGATGATCTCCACTGCCCTGAAGATGATTACCGATATGGAACGGATTGGAGATCAGGCGGCGGACATTTCGGAAATCACCCTGATGCTCCCGGCCGACGGAGAACTGAACCAGGCGGAGGACCTTTCGGAAATGTCCCGGATCGCCATCTCCATGGTCAAGGACAGCATCAACGCCTATGTGCGCAAGGATCTGGAACTGGCCAATGAGGTGATCGGCCGGGACGACCGGGTGGATCAGCTGTTTTCCCAGATCCGGCAGGAACTGGTGGATTTTATCCGGGAAAACAGCCAGGCCGGCAGCGAGGCGGTAGATCTGCTGATGGTAGCCAAATATCTGGAGCGGATCGGCGACCATGCCACCAATATCGCCGAATGGGTGGTCTTTTCCATTACCGGCATCCACAAGGATTCACGGATCCTTTGAGCTGGGGACCCCGCGGCCAGAGGCTGAAACGGAAGGATTTTCCTGAAAGACAGTTCCCGCCCTTTGCCGGTATGGACAGGGGTGGAGCCGTCTTGCGGGATCCCCTCAGGGCCTGCAAAATTTCGCCCGTCTTTGGGAAATCCCCGGGTTTTGGCCCTGCTCTGGGGAAATGTTATCGCCATCCAGGGCCCCTGTGATGGAGTTCTTTAGATTCTGAACAAAGGAGGATCCTCTTGGAACGGATTTATTGCGTGGAGGATGATGAAGCCATCCGCGAACTGACTTTGTATGCCCTGCGCAGCAGCGGATATGAGGCGGAAGGCTTTGAAAAGGGCTCTGAGTTTTTTGCGGCGGCGGATAAAGCAGCGCCCCATCTGGTGCTGCTGGATATCATGCTTCCGGAAGAGGACGGCCTGGAAATTTTGAAGAAGATTCGTCAGGATCCCGCCATGGCGGGGGTGCCGGTCATTATGCTCACTGCCAAAACCTCGGAATACGACAAGGTGCGGGGCCTGGACGGCGGTGCGGATGACTATGTAACCAAACCCTTTGGCGTTATGGAGCTGCTTTCCCGGATCAAGGCGGTCCTGCGCCGTTCCCGGGGCCCTGCCCAGAGCGAGTGCCTGAGTCTGGGAGAGATTACGGTGGATATTCCCCGGCGGATCGTAACGGCGGGGAAAAAGGAAGTCACTCTTACCTATAAGGAATTTGAACTGCTGGTTTTTCTCATGCGCAATCAGGGGCTGGCCCTGAGCAGGGATAAGCTGATGGAATCGGTATGGGGGTTTGACTTTGAAGGCGAGAGCCGTACAGTGGATATGCACATCAAATCCCTGCGCCAGAAGCTGGGGGAATACGGCGAGGCTATCCAGACGGTGCGGGGCGTGGGCTACAAAATCATAGGGAGCTGACGGGATGAAGAAAAAAATGTTCCGTAGCTTCTGCCTTATTTCGGCGGGAGCGGTGGTAGCGGCGGTGCTGCTGTGTGTATGGACCTTTTACGGCCTGCTTGCCCGCCAGGCCCAAAGCGACCTGCGGGCCCAGTGCGGGATCATTGCCCGGGCTGCCCAACAGGCCCGGGATCCGGAGGCCTATCTGGATTCTCTGCGGGTGCTGGCGGCCCAGACCCGTGTGACTCTGGTGGATACCGATGGTACTGTGCTGCTGGATACCCGCAGCGATCCTTCCCAGATGGAGAATCACCTGGAAAGGGAGGAAATCGCCGCTGCTTTGGAAAACGGCCGGGGAGAAACCATGCGGTTTTCCTCTACCCTGGGAGAAATCACCTACTATTGCGCCCAGCGGCTGGAGGACGGCCGGGTCCTGCGGGTTTCGGTGGATACCAGCGGCGTGGGAACCATGCTGACGGCAGTGCTGCTGCCGCTGTGTTTTGTATTGGCGGCGATCATGGCCATCTGCCTGTGGACCGCCTCCCGGTTTACCCGGGGAATGCTGCGCCCGGTGGAAAAAATCGGACGCAGTCTGGAGAGGGATGAGGAGGAACTGCCGGAGGATTATTATGAAGAGCTGGCGCCTTTCCTTTCCACCATTCGCCGGCAGAAGCGGGAGCTGCGGCAGCAGATGGAACGCCTTCGCCAGGAGCGGGACACCATTGCCGATATTACCGGCAATATGCGGGAAGGCCTGGTGCTCATCGACCGGGATCGGAACATTCTGTCGGTCAATCCCGCAGCGCTGGAGATGCTGGGGGCGGGGAACTGGAATTATGTGGGGAACAATATCCTCTGCCTGAGCCGGGATCCCCTGCTCAAGGAAGGGGTGGACAAAGCCCTTACCGGCCAGGAGAGCGACGGCCTGATCCGGTGTGGTATCCGGGACTGCCGCCTGCTGATAAGCCCCGTTGTTCGGAAAGAAGATCTGGCGGGCGCCATCGTTTTGATTATGGACGTCACCCAGCAGCAGAAGAGTGAGCGGATGCGCCGGGAGTTTTCCGCCAATGTTTCCCATGAGCTGAAAACCCCCCTTACCGCCATTTCCGGCTATGCGGAAGTGATTCAGGCAGGAATGGCCCATACCCCTGCGGATGTGCGGGACTTTGCCGGAAGAATCACCCGGGAGGCGGCCCGCCTGTTGGGACTCATCGATGATATCATCCGCCTTTCCAGCCTGGATGAGCAGCAGGAACTGCCCAGGGATCGCGCGGATTTGTGGGAGATGTGCCGGAATATCGCCGAGGGACTGGCGCCTGTAGCCCAGGAGCGAAAGGTGACCCTGGAGATCCATGGAGGCAGCATGCCGCTGATGACTGTTCCGCCCCTGCTGCGGGAGCTGGCGGCCAACCTGATGGACAATGCCGTTAAGTACAACCGGGAAGGGGGACGGGTGGACGTTACCGTCTCCCGGGAACGGGACGCCGTCCTGCTGACAGTGACCGATACGGGCATCGGCATCCCGGCTGAAAGCCTGGATCGTGTGTTTGAGCGGTTCTATCGGGTAGATAAGAGCCGAAGCAAGCAGACAGGGGGGACCGGGCTGGGCCTGTCTATTGCCAAGCATATTGCGGAACAGCTGGGAGGCAGCATCTCGGTGGAAAGCACGCTGGGCCAGGGAAGCACGTTTACGGTACGACTGCCCTACCACGCCCCCGAAGGATAAATATTGGAACAAGAAAAGCCCCGCCCGGGCCCTGCGTATCAGGCAGGACCCGGGCGGGGCTGGTGCGTGGAACAAGCCAATCTTGCCAAAGATTCAGCCTTCAGAATGATAAGATCCGGCACATTTTCAAACGTAGTTTCTGCGCCGTGCCTGAGAATGGCCCCGGAAAAACCCATTTTCCCAAGCGCCGCTGCAGGGTGAGAAAAATCCCCACCTGGCCGGGCGGGAGGACCGGAAGACAAGGGAAGGGAATGTGGACGCTTTGGGATGCACAGACTGCCTGCCCCTGCTCTCTCCAAGCCGGGGAGGAGAAGAAACTGCCGCCTCCTGTACTGCCCAAAACGGAGTCCGATTCTTTCCCTCCTCTTTTGCCTTATCGGAATGCCACAAGGGGCCACTCTGGGTGCCGGTTAATCAGTTCCCCAAAACTGATCTGGTCCACGACCTCAGCAGTAATATTCGTTGAGATATGCACGCATCCTGCGAGTGTGAAAAAGCTCCTGGTTCATCACATCCAGCCGGTTCTGAAGGTCCAGAGCCTCCTGCCCCCGGGCCTGTGCCAGCTGCCGCTGCAGCTGGAGCATCCTGTCCTCCAAAAGATCGGCGGAGAGGCTGTATTCCTCCGCCAATTGTCGCAAATCTGCCATATAGAACCCTCCGTTATCCGTGTTTTTAAAGACTTTCCGGGGTAACGGGTCCCAGAAAAAGAACATATGTTCTTGGCTTTTATAGTATCACGCCCGCTGGAAAAAGTCAATGTTGCGTCCGGAATTTTCTGGGAAGGAGGAAAAAGAGGCGGATTTGCAAAGAGGGAGGGGGTGTGCTACAATAAATTCAAAATACACGGACAAGACCCGCAAGACAAAAAGAAGGGGAAAGCGGTTATGAAAAAGTTATCCAGAACCTGGGCGCAGATCAGCATTGTATGTGCCGCGGCAAGTGTAGTGGGGATCGTGGGAGGATGGGCTGTGGACTCTCCGGAACTGATGACCGGCGGATTTCTCTGCCTGTTGGCCTCGTATGCCATCAAGGCCGCCGTGTTCCGCTGCCCCCGCTGCGGATGGTGGGGCGGCATTCCCAAATGGACCAAAGGAAGCAGCATCCGCTGCCCCAAATGCGGGATGCCCATGGAATATGACCGGTAAAGGCATGCAGGAAAGCCGCAGAACTCCCCAAATTGCGGCAAACGGATGAGAATCATATGCAGGGGAGGGAACCGCCTGCAAGCGGCGGTTCCCGGAGAACTTTCCAGCCACCTATCTTGGAAGGAGGAGCCATTATGGGAGAAACCTTGGAGATCATCCGCACCAGAAGAAGCATCCGAAAATTTCGTCCCGAACCCATTCCACGGGACACACTGGACGCCGTAATCCGGGCGGGACTCTGTGCGCCCAGTGGAAAAAACCGGCAGACCCCCCTTATCATTGCGGTGACGGATCCTCAGGTGATCCACCGCCTGTCCCAGACCAACAGCAGGATCCTGGGAACGGAAAACGACCCCTTTTATGGAGCGCCGGCGGTATTGGTGGTTCTGGCAGAAAAATTCTGGCCCACCTATGTGTATGACGGCAGTCTGGTCATGGGGAACCTGATGCTGGCCGCCCATGATCTGGGGCTGGGCAGCTGCTGGATCCATCGGGCCCGGGAGACTTTTCAGCTTCCGGAGTGGCAGGAATGGCTGCGTACCCTGGGGATCACGGGAGAGTGCGAAGGAATCGGCTTCTGCCTTTTGGGATATGCGCAGGGGGAATACCCCGGGGAACTTCCCCGCCGGGAAAATCGCGTATATTATGTAGAAGAAGGCTCCGGCATGTAAAATTCCGGGATGGTTGTCTTGGATCTCTTCGGTAGGCAACAGGCGCCTGAACGACAACTGCTGCAGAAACCGCAACAGCTGTGGGCTATCCCCGGGGAAAACAGCCGCTGCAGGTATCAACAGGTAAAACCCCGTCCGCCACTGCCGGCATGGAGCGTGCAGCGGCCCTTTGGATGCCGTTGTTCCGGCGGCGTCCAAAGGCGCCTGGCCAACAATACTGGCCCCACAAAGTGTTCAGAAAAATACCTCCTCCGTGGATTTCCCGGAGGAGGTATTTTGTATGGGGGTGCAGCAGCCCGGCGGAAAAGGGTGCCCCCCGGTTTGGAATCGGTACAGGACAGCCCCCAATGGCGTGTCCACCCGTCGCGGCGGGTCGCACACACCGGAGACGGCTTATGATTCAGGCCGCAGGACAGCACCCCCGAAACATGGCACGGGTCAAGGGAATTTTTATCTTCCTTTGGCTCAGCCAGGAGATACGCAAGCAAACAACTCAAAAGCCCTCACCCATACATGAATATGGGTGAGGGCTCTATGTCACAGAGAAAAGGAAATGGATTACTTCAGTTTGGCGATCTCCACGGTATCCCGGGCGATCAGCAGTTCCTCGTTGGTGGGAATGACCCAGACGTCCACTTTGGAATCATCAGCGGAAATACGGGCTTCTTTCCGGGTATCGTTGCGGGCATCGTCCACTTTGACGCCCATGTATTCCATGCCGTCCAGAACAGCCTTGCGCAGGTCCTTGTCGTTCTCGCCGATGCCGCCGGTAAAGACGATGGCATCCACGCCGCCCATGGCAGCTGCATAACCGCCCACAAACTTCTTGATCTGATAGATGACCATATCCAGAGCCAGGCGGGCCCGCTTGTTGCCGGCGTCAGCGGCGGTGTTCAGGTCGCGGCAGTCGCTGGAAACACCGGAAATGCCCAGGAAGCCGGATTTCTTGTTCATCAGGTCGGACATCTGGTCGGGGGTCAGGCCTTCCTTGTTGGCAATGAAGGTGACCACAGAGGGGTCAATGCCGCCACAGCGGGTGCCCATGATAAAGCCGTCCAGAGGGGTGAAGCCCATGGAGGTGTCCTGGACCTTGCCGTCCACAATGGCGGAAATGGAGCTGCCGTTGCCCAAATGGCAGGTGATCAGGCGGGGCGCCTTGCCGGTCAGCTCGGTATACCGGCCGCTGACATACCGGTGGCTGGTGCCGTGGAAGCCATAACGGCGGATGTGGTATTTCTCATAATACTCATAGGGAATGCCGAAGATGTAAGCCTTCTCGGGCATGGTCTGATGGAAGGAGGTGTCAAACACCGCCACCATGGGCACGTCCTTGCCGAAGACCTCACGGCAGGCCCGCATCGCTACTGCCTGAGGGGGATTGTGGAGAGGGCCCAGCTCGGAGAGACTGAGAACGTCGTCGATGAGTTTGTCATCGATGAGGGAAGAGACCTTGTACAGCTCGGCGCCATGGAGGACGCGGTGGCCGATAGCAGAAATTTCCTTAACGTCGTCAATGACCTTGCCCTCGCCGGAGGTAAGGACGTTGACCACTTCCATGAAGGCTTCCTTATGGGTGGGGAAATCGCAGTTCTTCTCCACCACACGGCCGTCAAAGGTCTTGTGGCCGATTTTGCCGTCCACGCCGATGCGCTCGCAGTTGCCCTTGGCCACTACGGACTCGTCGGACATCTCAATGAGCTGATACTTCAGAGAAGAGCTGCCGGCATTGATAACCAGTACTTTCATGAATCCTAAAACTCCTTTTCTATTGACATGATTCCACACCTTTTTATATTATTACATTGATAAGAAAATTTCAACTGTTTTTTCCTTGAGAAAACGGTAAAATATAAGGAGGAGCGCCATGGAAAAGCCTGTGGTAGCGGGGATCGTGGCCGAATACAATCCCTTCCATAACGGACACCGGTTCCAGCTGGAGGAGACCCGGCGCCGGGGCGCCACCCATGTGGTGGCGGTAATGGGAGGGAACTTCCTGCAGCGGGGGGCTCCCGCCTTGGCGGAAAAACACTGGCGGGCCCGTGCGGCACTCCGGGAGGGGGTGGACCTGGTCATCGAGCTGCCCCTTCCCTGGGCCTGCGCAGGGGCAGAGCGGTTCGCCGCAGGCGCGGTGGCGCTGCTGGACGCGCTGGGAGGAGTGGATCTGCTTTCCTTCGGCAGCGAGACGGGAGACCTTGAGGCCTTGAAGCCTGCTGCCGCAGCGGTGGAGGACCCCCGGGTGGAAGGACGGCTTCTCCGCCTCCTGGAGCGGGGCTGCACCTATGCGGCCGCCCGTCAGCAGGCGGTGGCGGAGGTATGGGATGAGCAGACAGCGGCTCTTCTTTCCAACCCCAATGATATTCTGGGGGTGGAGTATATCCGGGCCCTGTCCGGGCTGAAAAGCGGGATCCGGCCCCTGGCCATCCGCAGAAGCGGGACGGGACATGACAGCGCCACCCCCGGAGGTGGGATCGCTTCCGCCTCCTGGCTTCGGGAGCGGGTGGAAGCAGGCCGGGTAACAGAGGCGGCGGCCTATATGCCTTCCCAATCACTGGAGATGCTGCGTGAGGCTTTGGAAGCGGGGGAATGCGCCCATAAGGAACTGTTGGAGCGGCCGCTGCTGGCCCGCCTGAGGGCCATGTCCCCAGAGGAACTGGCGATGCTGCCCGATATTTCCGAGGGTCTGGAGCATCGGATTTTTGCGGCGGTGAAAAATGCCGCCACGGTGGAGGAACTGCTGGACCGGATCAAAACCAAGCGGTATACCCGTGCCCGGCTGCGTAGGATCCTGATGGCGGCCTGGCTGGGCCTGACGGCGGACCTTGGCCGGGGAGCGCCTCCGTATCTGCGGATCCTGGGGATGAACGACCGGGGAGCCCAAATTTTGGCTTTGGCCCGGAAGAGCCGGCGCCTGCCTTTATCCCATTCCCTGGCGGAGCTGGAGCGAAAAGGCGGCCTTTGCGGCCGGGTGGCCCGGCTGGAGGCCCTTTCCACCGATCTGTATCATACCATTACCCCCCAGGTGCTGCCCTGCGGCCTGGATTACACACTGCCCCTGGCTCGGGAAACCCGGCTTCGCTGACAGGACGGCAGTGCCATGCGGTCCTGTACGATTCCGGAACTGGCGGACGGCCTTTATGGCCGGGTGGCCCGGTTGGAGGCCCTGTCCACCGATTTGTGAAGCATTTTTCCCTTCCCGGGTGCTGCTCCGGCATGAAAAATTCTGAGCCCAAAGATTCCGGGAAAAATGGTTTTCTGTGATTTACTGCAAAGAAGGCGAATAAAAATGCAAAAAGAAAAAGCAGGTCTGGTACTGGAAGGCGGCGGCATGCGAGGCGTTTTTACCGCGGGCGTGCTGGATTTTTTTCTGGACCGGGGAATATCCTTTGACAGCTGCTACGGCGTTTCGGCAGGGGCCTGCCACGCCTGCAGCTTCCTTTCCGGTCAAAGGGGGCGCGCCCTGGCGGTAAATGTGGATTATCTTCAGGATTGGCACTACTGCAGCTTCCGCAGCCTGCTGCTTACCGGAGACATTTTTGGAGCAAAGTTTGCTTACCATGACATCCCCGAGCGGCTGAATCCTTACGATTATGAGGCGTTTGACCGGAACCCCTGCGAGTTTTATGCCGTGCTTACCGATTGCGTTACGGGAAAAGCTGTTTACTACCCCGTTACCGACCTGCACCGGGATATAGAAGCGGTGCGGGCTTCCAGTTCCCTGCCGCTTTTGTCCCGGATGGTGGAGATCCAGGGGCGGAAGTATCTGGACGGGGGAGTAGCTGATTCCATCCCTCTGGCCCATGCCATGGCGGACGGCTGTACCCGCAGCGTGGTGGTTCTGACCCAGCATCCCGGATACCGGAAAAAGCCCAATGCCATGATGCCGCTGATACGGGCCCGATACCGCAGGTATCCCGCCCTGGTGGCAGGGATGGCAGACCGCCACCTCCGCTATAACCAGACGCTGGAACTGGTGAAAGCCCGGGAGGCGGCGGGGGATGTTTTTGTGCTGCAGCCGTCCCGGCCAGTGGAACTGAAGCGGATTGAGCGGAACAGGGAAAAGCTGTTGGCGCTCTACGAAGAAGGGTTCCGTACCGCGGAAGAGGCATGGCCCCGGCTGAGGGAATTTCTTGCGGCCGGCCGTGGCGCGGCCTGTGGGAGCGGGGACTGCCGGGGTTGACGCTTAGGGAGTTTTGCCATATAATATCTGCAGAATATGGTTTTGGATACCTTGTGACAAAGTTTGCTTCAAACGGGGGTTTACATCATGGATTGGAAAATCGTTGCTGACAGCTCCAGCGATCTTACCGGCGGAATGCCCTGTGCCCCGGGCGTTGCCTTCGACACGGTCCCTCTCAAGCTGCGCCTGGGCGAAAAGGAATTTGTGGATGTTGCGGGGCTGGATCCCCTTGCCATGATGGCGGAGATGCAGCAATCTCCGGAAGCCACTTCTTCCGCCTGCCCCAGCCCGGACGAATGGGCTGAGCAGTTCCGCCAGGCGGACTGCAGCATTGGCATCACCATTACCAGCGCACTCAGCGGCAGCTATAACAGCGCCATGGTGGCCCGTGAGATGGTCCTGGAGGAGGATCCGGGTAAAAAGATCCACATTATCGACAGCCTTGCCACCGGCGGCGCCATGGTGCTGCTGGCCCGGAAGGTAAATGAGTTGATTGCCCAGGGCCTGAACTTTGAAGAGGTCCGGGACCGGGCGGAAGAATACCGCAAGGAAGTACGGGTGCTCTTCTGCCTTTCCAGTTTTGACAACCTCATCCGCAACGGACGGATGAACAAGCTGGTAGGTACTTTGGCTTCCGCCCTGAATATCCGGGCCATCGGTCAGGCCTCTGCCAAAGGCACCATCGAACTGATCCACAAGGCCCGGGGGCAGGCGCGTGCGCTGGCTGTCATGGTAGAAGAGATGGCTGCCCACAAGGATCTGACCGGCAAGCCGGTGATCATCTCTCACTGTGACAACCTGGCTGCTGCCGAGGCGCTTCAGAAGCTGCTTGAAGCCACATTCCAAAAGGTGCAGGTCACCATCATGCCCACCGGTGGCCTGACCAGCTATTACGCCGAGCGTTCCGGAATCATTGTAGGCTATTGACAAACATCAGCATTCCGCAAAGGGGAGAGAATGGCGAGTCCTGCCCCACAGGGTGCGCCTTTCCCCTCCGGCGGAAAGCCCTTTTCTTCCTGGAGCCTCCTGCCATTCCTGTTCTGCACAGGGATAGCGAGGGCTCCTTTGCTGCACTTGTGAGACAGAAGCGAAGCAAGTCAAATAACCGGAAGAAACAGGGATTTGACAGGATGGCCGGCAAGCCGGATGGATCAGCCTCCCGGGATAGGGATGCCAGCGGAAGGCTTTGTGGCCACGGAGGTTGTGATGCGGTATTCCGCGGAAGAGCTGAGCGCTGAACTCCTTCCATCCTGAACCAACCCACTGAACCAGGCAGCAGTCATTCCGGCGGATGGCGGCTGTGTTCCCTCCCAATGGCTCCCGCCTGACGGCTTTAGCGGGACACCCTGCGAGCAATTTCGATTTTCTCCTTGCCAGACAGGGGCAAAGCAATGCAAGTCCAGCCAATCCGGGGAATGGGAAGAAGCCTTGATCAGGGCTTCCTGTGGGGAGCCTTCTCAAGAGATATGGAAAATCTTATGCCCGCATCCCTTGTCTTGTTCCATGCAGATCGATTCTCCTTGCCAGACAGGGACGAAACAACGCAAGCCCGATCAATCCGGGGAATAGGAAGAAGCCGTGGTCAGGGCTTCCTGTGGGCAATCCCCCTCAAGAGATAGGGAAAAGCTTATGTCTGCATCCCTTGTATCATTCCATGGGGGACTGAAAGCTTGTGCCTTCAAAACAGCCGATGGGTTTGTGCTGGCGCTGCACAGGGGCCCAAAGTTTTTTATACTTCCCAGACCAGGCGGGGGATAAAACAGGCAAAACAAAACGGAGATCCACAGGATCTCCGTTTTGATGTTATAAGATTTTTTAGACATTGAAGCGGAAGAGGACAATATCCCCGTCCTTCATTACATATTCCTTGCCTTCGCTGCGTACAAGCCCCTTTTCCTTGGCGGCGGCCATAGAGCCGCAGGCCATCAGATCCTCATAGGCCACCACTTCGGCCCGGATGAAGCCCCGTTCAAAATCGCTGTGGATTTTGCCTGCAGCCTGAGGAGCCTTGGTGCCTCTGCGGATAGTCCAGGCGCGAACTTCCGGTTTGCCCGCAGTGAGGTAAGAAATCAGCCCCAGAAGGGTATAGCTGGCTTTGATCAGACGATCCAAACCAGAAGAATCCAGACCCAGGTCCTCCAGGAACATCATTTTGTCTTCCCGGGACATCTGGGCAATTTCTTCTTCCATCCGGCCGCAGATGGGGATAACCTGAGCGCCTTCAGCCCGGGCGATTTCCTCTACCTCCTGGTAGCGGGGGTTCTGGGAAAGGTCCCCCGCCGCAAGGTCGGTTTCGCTCATGTTGGCGGCGTAGATGACCGGCTTCCCGGACAGCAGCGGAACCGTGGCGATGATCTCCCGCTCTTCATCCGAGCAGGGATAGCTGCGGGCGGTACGGCCCTCTTCCAGATGCGCCTTGAGTCTCTCAAAGAGACGGGCTTCCTCCAGAGGCTTTTTATCTCCGCCCTTGGAGGCCTTGATGCAGCGGTCGATGCGCCGCTCCACCAGATCCAGATCGGAGAGGATCAGCTCCAGTTCAATGGTCTGGATATCCCGGGCGGGACCAATCTCCCCATCCACATGGACGATATCCCCATCCTCAAAGCACCGCACCACATGGACAATGGCGTCCACCTCCCGGATGTGGGACAGGAATTTGTTGCCCAGCCCTTCGCCTTTGGAGGCCCCTTTGACCAGACCGGCAATATCCACAAATTCAATAATGGCAGGAGTTACCTTATCCGGGTGATACATTTCTGCCAGCTTGTCCAGCCGCTCGTCAGGGACGGCCACCACCCCCACGTTGGGCTCTATGGTACAGAAGGGATAATTGGCAGACTGGGCGCCTCCCCCTACGATGGCGTTGAACAGGGTGCTCTTACCCACGTTGGGCAGGCCCACGATACCAAGCTTCATACAGCACTGCGTCCTTTCATGGAAAATAGTCATACACAAACATTATAGCAATTTGGATGGGCAATAGCAACACAGGTGCTGATTTTGAAGGAGAAAACGGCGGAAAATGCAAGGCTGGAAGTCAATCGCTCCTTTAAAAGTCGGGCCGGCATCTGATTTGTTTCCTCTGGACGAACTCTTACATGCCATTGGGGACTGTTTCACCGCACAAAGGATGAGCCGCCCACAGCCAAAGATCTGATTATACTCCTGGGTGCAGCCGAAACGCTTTTGAGCCATACAGGCCACAGTATGGTTCATCCAAGAAAAATCAGGAGGCTGGACCGGGACGAAAAGAAGAATCACAATGGAAAAAATCCGAAGAGCCGCGCCCCCGCAGGGATCCTTCGCCCGCGGCAGGAGAAATGGCATGCGGCCCCCGTTTTTTTAAAGGCCGCGGCAGACAGGGACGCTCAGGGAGTGTTTGCCCTCATCGAGGGCGCGGGATGATGCCGCCACAGCACAACACGGGAGCCATCCTGTTCCACCCGCACCAGAGCCCGATCCCCCGGCATACCGCCCTTACCTGGAGTGATTTCCAACTCCTCCCGGCAGGGAGGGTTCCTGGAGGGGGCCAGAACCTTTTTCGGAGCGTCGCCGCCGGACAAAAGACAAAAAAGCACCAGCAAAACCGCAATACAGCAGCCTTTGGAACAGCGCAAAGGGTCACCTCCTTGGGGGGGATTTTTGCGTCATTTTGCAGGGGCAGGGGGGCGTTCCGGAAATCCACCCCCGCAGCCCGCAAAGGCAGCAAAAAAGCGCCGGGTACGGAAAAATCCCATACACCGGCGCACGGACAAGTGCAACGCCCAAAAGCCCTCCGCGCTTGTAATTCAAGCGCCAAAAGGGTATAATGAGTACTGCAATGTGCGGCATTTTGCCGTTGTGTATGGAGGTGCCTCTCCGTATACAGGGGGCAGGGTGCGCCAACACTCTGCTCCTGCTTGCACTTATTTTGTGCCTCGGTTTGATTATAGCCCATTTGCCACAATTATGCAAGAACCGCCCGAATAAAACTCTTTATCCTTTGTTTTCAGTTTTTTCATTTGTTTGGGACGCCTTTTGCTATAATAAAAATGGATGATTGTGAGAAGATCCGGAGCGGCTGGACCGTTCCGGCGACAAGGGAGGAAATGACATGTCCATGGGAAAGATCCTGGTAGCTGACGACGACAAGAATATCTGCGAATTGATCCGCCTGTACCTGGAAAAGGAGGGCTACACCGTGACACTGGCCCACGACGGCGAGGACGCGGTAGCCAAATTTTTTGACGACACCCCCGATCTGGTTCTGCTGGATATTATGATGCCCAAGCTGGATGGGTGGCAGGTATGCCGGGAAATCCGGAAAAAATCCAATGTTCCCATGATTATGATCACCGCCAAAGGTGAGACCTTTGACAAGGTGCTGGGCCTGGAACTGGGGGCGGATGACTATGTGGTCAAGCCCTTTGACACCAAGGAGATCGTGGCCCGCATCAAGGCGGTGCTCCGCCGCACTGCCGCCAGCAGTTCCTCCGCAGCCGAGGTCAAGGAGGTTTCCTATGACAAGCTGGTGGTCAACATGACCCGGTATGAGCTGAAGGTAGACGGTAAGGTGGTGGATACCCCGCCCAAGGAGCTGGAACTCCTTTTTCATCTGGCCAGCAATCCCAACCGGGTCTATACCCGGGACCAGTTGCTGGACGAAGTGTGGGGCTTTGAATATTATGGAGACAGCCGCACGGTGGACGTCCATATCAAACGGCTCAGGGAAAAGCTGGAAGGAGTTTCCGACCAGTGGTGCCTCAAAACCGTGTGGGGCGTGGGATACAAATTTGAAGTGAAAGAATAGAGGCGCATGCCCGTGAAGCAGCATTCCCCCAGACAGAAAACTCTTTTTTCCAAATATTTTTATATTTGCAGTTCCGTGATCCTGATCAGTATCACCTTCCTGGGGGTGGTGCTGCTGGTGTTTGCCTCCAACTATTTTAAAGAGGACAAATACGCCATCCTGGAAAAAAACGTGGGCCAGGCGGTGGCGCTGACCAACAGCAACTACCGCCAGAATGATTATCAGGTCCTTAATTCCATCCTTCTGGAGCCAGTTTACAGCGTACTGGGAAATGCCATCGACGCGGACATTTTCCTGGTAGATATGAGCGGCCGGACGCTGCTCTGCTCCGATTACGGGGACCCCGGCTGCAACCATGGGGTCTACCTGGTGCCCCAGAATATTCTCACCCATGCCGCCCGGAGCGGCATTTACCGGGAGACGGGCAAGATGGGCGGGATCTATCAGGGGTCCTGCTACACTGTGGGTAAGCCGGTAACAAACGGCAGCGGCGAGGTAGTGGCGGTGGTTTTTGCCTCCTCTTCCGCTGCGGGGCTTACTGCTTTCCTCATCGACATCTTTCAGATGTTCGTCATCAGCGCGGCGCTGGTGATGCTGTTCAGTTTTATCATTATCTATTTTGTCACCAGCAACCTGGTGCGCCCCCTGCAGGAAATGCTGGCGGCTACCCAAAGCTTCTCCAAGGGGGACTTTTCCGTCCGGGTTTCGGTGGAGGGAGATGACGAAGTGGCCATGCTGGCCGCCGCCTTCAACTCCATGGCTTCCTCCATGGCCACTCTGGAACAGACCCGGCGTTCCTTTACCGCCAATGTGTCCCACGAACTTAAAACCCCCATGACCACCATCGGCGGCTTTATTGACGGGATCCTGGACGGGACCATTCCGCCGGAGCGGCAGAATTATTATCTGCGCATCGTCTCCTCGGAGGTGCAGCGCCTGAGCCGTTTGGTGCGCAGCATGCTCAGCATCTCCCGCATTGAGGCAGGAGAGATGAAAATTTCTCCCGCGCCGGTGGAGATCACCGACATCGTTACCCGCACTGTCTTTGTATTTGAGAAGAAGCTGGATGAAAAGAACATTGAGGTCCGGGGCCTGGATGCGCAGAAGCATATGGTGGAGGCGGATGCCGACCTGATCCACCAGGTGGTGTATAACCTCATCGACAACGCCGTTAAATTTGTCAACCCCGGCGGATACCTGGAGTTTTCTTACCAGGAAGAGGGGAAGATGACCTTTGTCAGCGTGCGCAACTCCGGCGAAGGGATTGCCCAGGAGGACATTCCCCGGCTGTTTGACCGCTTCTACAAAACTGACAAGTCACGCAGTTTGGACAAAAACGGCGTGGGGCTGGGACTGTATATTGTCCGGACCATTGTCAATCTCCATGGCGGCGAGATTTTTGTCCGCAGCGAGCAGGGCAGCTATACAGAGTTTGTTTTCAGCGTGCCCACCTCGGCCCATAAAAAACAGGGGAAATTCCGGAATAAATCCGGCCAGACGGCAGCCATTACCTGATAAGGGGAGAAAAAACAGGAAAAAGGTCGAATTGTTTACGACCTGTTTACATTTTTGCGCTATGATAAAAGAGTAACCAATGGGGAGAAGGCCGCCATGGAAATGCCGGTGCTTCCCCCCGCGGAAGTGGGAGGGAGTTGCATATGACCGACGAATACAAGAATCAGGGACAGGAGCAGCCTGAGGAGCAGGAAACTTCCGGCGCTGCGCCTTCGGAGCCGGAGGCTGCCTCCCGGGAAGAGGCGGGCGCCGGCGGCAGCGGCCAGGCGGAGGATTCTCCGGAGCACCGGGAGGAAAATGCCGGCCAATCCCGGCAGGAAGAGACGACTCCGCCGGAACAGCCCCCTTACGGCAGAACTCCGCCGCCGGGGCAGGGCTCTTATTATGCGCCCGGCTGGGACCGGAACCGGGCCGGATACGGTCCCAATTATTACAGCGGCCAACAGAACTATCAGTATCCCGGCCAGTGGCGTACCGATGGCTACCGTCCGGCGGGCCGCCAGCCCTATGAGTGGAATTTTGACCAGATGCACGGCGCGGCGTCTGCGGGAAAGGGACCCGGGAAAAAGCGCAAGGGCCTGCGGGTCTTTCTGGCTATCCTTTGTGCGGTAGCGGTGGTGTTTGTAGCGGTATTCGCCGGCTACGGTATGTATGTGGCCGCCACGGGAGAGATTCTTCAGTCCCCGGGATCCGACGGCGGAAGCATGATGCCCGCTCCGTCTTCCCCCAACTCCCTGCCGGATATTACCGTGTCGGATAAGCCCTATGTCACCGGCGGGAGCAATCCTGACGGGACCCTGACCAACCAGGAGATCTTTAAGAAATGCTCCCCCACCGTGGTGGGCGTTGTGGGCTACATGGGTTCCTCCGGTTTCCTCAATGCCCAGGTCAGCGAAGGCTCGGGAATTGTCATGAGTGAGGATGGTTACATTCTCACCAATGCGCATGTGGTTTCCGACCCCGGGATCACCAATGTGGAGGTGGTCCTCACCAATGGGGAAAATTACCCTGCGGTGATTGTGGGAATGGATACCCAGACCGATATTGCGGTGCTGAAAACGAACCTTACCGGCCTGTCCTATGCGGAGTTCGGCAACTCCGACCAGCTGGAGGTGGGAGAACGGGTGATTGCCATCGGTAATCCCGGCGGTCTGCGTTTTGCCAGTTCCCTGACGGTGGGCTATGTATCCGCCCTCAACCGCACCATTCTGGCGGGAGACGCGGGCTATTCCATGGAAACCATCCAGACCGACGCCGCCATTAATCCCGGAAACTCCGGCGGCCCCCTGATCAATGGGTTCGGTCAGGTGGTAGGCATCAATTCCGCCAAATACAACGACCCGGATTTTGAGGGAATGGGCTTTGCCATCCCCATTAACACGGCGCTCCCCATTGCCCAGGACCTCATCGCCAACGGGCGGGTCACCGGACGGGCTATGCTGGGAATTACCGCTCAGGCTGTTACAGCCACCTATGCCGAGCAGTACGGCATCCCCCTGGGCCTGCAGATCGTGGAGGTGCAGCCGGGCAGCGATATCGCCGCCAAAGGCGTGAAAGCGGGAGATATCCTCACCCACATCAACGGCACTCCCATTTACTCTTTTGACGCCAGCGCCGCGGCTCTTAATGCCTACGCCCCCGGCGACACGGTAGAAATCACCATCTTCCGGCGGGACAGCATGGGAAGGGACAGCACCTTTAATCTGGACATCATTCTTACCGGCGGCTGATGACTTTTTCCAAAGGACCTTTGCGCCCGGAGCCGTAAGAGAAGTTTTCCGATGGCTTGCCGGAAGGTATGGCCGCTGGGAAACTTCAGCTCCTCCCAATTTTATACCGCCTTCATTCATAACAGAAAAGCACCGCTTTCCGCGTCCCGAAGGGGCTGGGAAGGTGGTGCTTTTTATGAAGAATTTTTTATGAGGCGAGGCCACGTTTGGAAAAACAAAAGCCGACCGGAAGATGTATTTCAGAAATTATGACGTTTCTTTTATAAGACAAGTCCCCCGGAAGCGCCTTGAGTGAGAAATTTTTTCAACAGTTCCAAACCAGCGCTGTCCAACCGGTTTTCGTAGATCGTGTATTCCTTGTCCGGAGTCAGCATAGGCTGCACAGCATCCAAAGCCTGCCGGGTGATAATAAGATGGGTGGATGCCGCAATCTGTTGGGGAAGTTCGGCAACATCCAGCCCGGAAGGGGTAATGCTGGCGAAAGCGGTTTTACCTCCCTGTATGGAATGAGCTATGCTTTCAGCACCGTATTTCCGCATCATAATGACCAGGACCCTGCTGCTGCGCGGCCAGTGAGAAACCCGGACCCGTAAATCAACATAGGGAGCTGCTGTAATACCAAGGATAGGCTTGTCAACATTTTTTAAAATGCTTTTGGTTTCATACAGGTGACTGTAGGTGGTGGCCACGCATTCACATCCCTCCAGGACCGCTTGGGTGGCGGGGTCGAATTCCCGAAGATCATCCAGCAGGAAAGGAACTACTTTAACGCCTACAAAAGCTTCAATATCCCATTTGTACGTTTCCAGAATGGGCTTGTTGCATTCTACAAAGACGATGTACTTTTTATCGCTTCCGGGAGAGACAGGCAGTGTCGCCGGATGATGGGCAACCATCTGAATGGCCTCTGCCAGATCATTTTCATTGTAGCCGATTCCCCGGGCGTCCTTAAGGGCTCTCCGGGCAATCACCTTCAGGGTTTCGCTGATCTCCTGGGCAGGGGGAGAGGAACTCCTTTTTACAAAAATTCCCACTCCATGACGGATCTCCACCAGCCCTTCATTTCTCAATACCTCCAGAGCGTTGCTGATGGTATTGCGGTTTACCTGCAGCAGCTGAGAAAGCTCCCGGGAGCTGGGAAGCTTGGTGCCCGGCTCATACCGTCCCGAGAGGATCAGATGGCGCAGCTGTTCGCTGATTTGCATAAACAGTGGTATTTTGCTCTCCTTATCAATATTGAACACGATACCCACCATCCGTTCTGTTTTATGTTTTAATAATGAAATCTGCTTTATTTGATGATAATTGAAAAGGTAATTCCTGTCAAGAAAGAGAAAATTTTCCTTATTTTTTATTGTGCTGTAATATGGAAAAAACTGCTGGATCAGCAACAAAACGGCAAAACGTTGGGTGAACATATCCCGGTGTGCGGCATGCCTTGCCTTTCAGCAACACGTTCATAGATATGGCAGCCCGCGGTTGCTTTCACTGCCCGGAGCAGCCGCATGAAGCAGGAATACCACCAGCACGGGATTTTAAAAACAAGGCAGCGCGGGGAAGCACCTCCAGCGCCGCCTTGTAGAGCAAGTGGATATTTTCCGGTCAGCCCCTTCTTTTGCTCAGGATTTTGCTTTGAATGATGGGGGCACAGAAAAGGATCAAGGTAAGGATAAGAATGGCAACCGAGAGGGGACGGGTCAGGAAAACCATGGGGTTTCCTTCGCCCATCAGCATGGCCACCCGGTAGTTGCTTTCGGCCATGTTGCCCAGCACCAGCGCCAGTACCATGGGTGCAATGGGGAATTTGAACATCCGCAGGAAGAATCCAATCACGCCGAAAATAATGGCGATCCAGATGCCAAACATGGAATTGCTCAGGGCATAGGCGCCCAGAATGCAGGTGCCCAGCACCATAGCCGCCAGGATGTTGGTGGGGATCAGGGTCACCAGAGAGAAGATCCGGGTGCCGCACAGGCCGATGGCCAGCATAAGAGGCACGGCGATCAGCAGTGAGGCAAAAATGGAAAAGGGAATTTCGGGATTCTGGTCAAAAAGCAGAGGGCCGGGCTGCATACCATGGAGCATCAGGGCGCCGATGAGCACGGCGGTGCTGGAAGAACCGGGAATGCCCAAAGTCAGCAGCGGCACCATAGCGCCGCAGACGGCGGAATTGTTGGCCGACTCAGCGGCAGCGATCCCTTCCAACTCGCCCTTGCCGAAATTTTCCTTGTTTTTGGAGGTGCGCTTTGCCTCATTATAGGAAACCCAGCAGGCCACATTGGCGCCGGCTGCGGGAAGCATACCAATGATAAAGCCGATGACGGAACCGCGAACAATGGTAAAAAGGGACCGGCTTACTTCGCCGAAGGTGGGAAGCTTGCCTTCCAGTTTCTCAATTTCGTTGTAGGTGGAGTCCTTATTGGCGATCATATTGAAAACTTCGGAGATGGCAAAGAGGCCGATCATCGCCTGCGTAAAGGGAATGCCTTCCATGAGGTTGCAGGTAAAGGTATAGCGGAAGGTACCGGCGATGGGATCAATGCCGATGGTGGTCAGCAGAAGACCAAAGGCGACTACCAACAGACCCTTGATGATGTTGTCGGAGGACAGGCCCGCCACCACGCTCAGGCCAAAGATGGAAAGAGCAAAATACTCAGGAGCGCCGAATTTGAGGGCCACGCTGGCCAGGGGAAGCGCAAAAAGGATCATCAGAATGGTGCTGATGAAGGTGCCAATGCCCGACGCCATAATGGACATTCCCAGAGCTTTGGTGGCTTTGCCCTGCTTGGCCAACGGGTAGCCGTCCAGGGCGGTAGCAGCCGCAGCGGGTGTGCCGGGAGTGTTGACCAGTATGGCGGTAATGCCTCCGCCATATTCAGCGGCCATGTACAGGCTTACCAGCATGACGATGCTGGGGACGGGGGACATGCCGTAAGTAAAGGGAATCAGCAAAGCGATGCCGATGGTGGGAGTAAGGCCGGGCATGGCACCGATAAAGTAGCCGGCAATGGAACCGACCAGAAGGGCCAGCAGTGTTCCCGGGTGCAGGATTTGCTGGAAGCCCATAACCAGATTAGTGAGCATGAGTGGATTCTCCTTTCTATGGCAGCAGGACACCCAAAAGCTTGGTAAAGACCAGGAAGGCAAAAAGCGTAAATCCCAGGGTCACCAGAATCATCTGTATCCATTTACGGTTGCCCATGAGGAACATGACTGCAAAGATAAAAAAGGGCGTTACGACATAATAGCCAAGGCGGGGCATCAGAAAGGCATAAACACACATCAGCGCCAACCCTGCAAGGCAGCCCTGCCAGCATCCGAAACTGGCTTTTTCAGCATCCGGCGCTTTGTTCTTCCTGACGGAAAGGAAGACCTGGCCCGCGGCAAGCAGGATGGTGGCAATGGCCATCAGCCGGGGAAAAGCGGCAGGGCCGATATCAACGGGATTGATGGGCGCTGTAAAACTTCCGCTGATTATGTAAAAGATCACAGCGACAGCAGCCAGGATAACGGAGATGACGACCTCTCCGGTCCATACAAACATATAAATCCCCCTTTCTGGAGTCATAACCCCCGGCATGTACAGGCCCTGAAGGACCTGCTGCCGGCTGGGGCATCAAGATGCTTTTTACCTGCATCACTTATTTCAAAATCTATAAAGGGATGGCCCTGTGACAGCGATATTTTATTGTTGGTGAGGCGGGACAGCCGGCGGCGTTGGTCCTCTGGAACACAGATTTTTCCGGGAGCCTACGCCGGCAGTACCTGAGACTCTCTTGCTTGATAAAACCGCCGGGAGAAGCGGCAAAGAGCTCTCCCGGCGGTTCGGGTGTACAGCCGGGTGGAGGATTACTCCGCCACCTTGTTGGTCAGGGTTCCGATACCTTCGATGCGCATCTCCATCACATCTCCGGGTTTTACAGGACCGACGCCGGCAGGTGTGCCGGTAAAGATAATATCGCCGGGGTGGAGGGTCATTGCCTTGGACAGGTAGTTGACCAGATACGGAACAGTAAAGATAAGATTTTTGGTATTGGAGTGCTGCTTGATTTCTCCGTTGACCAGGCTGCAAATGTCCTGGCAGCTGCCGTCGATGCCTGTTTCAATCCAGGGACCGAAGGGACCAAAGGTGTCAAAGCCTTTGCAGACGCCCCACTGGTTATCAGGATGCTGAAGGTCCCGGGCGGTAACGTCATTACCGATGGTGAAGCCGAAAACATAGTTCATAGCTTCTTCTTCAGAGACATATCGGGCGGTCTTGCCGATGACGATGACCAGTTCCGCTTCATATTCCACCTGAGTGGTCAGTTCTTTGGGGTAGATCACGTCATCGCCGTCAGCCGCCATGCAGCTGTTGGGCTTGATGAAAATGTTGGGTTCGGTGGGGATAGGCTTGTGGAATTCAATGGCATGATCCCGGTAGTTAAAGCCCACAGCCACCATTTTGGTAGGGACGGTGGGGTCAAAAGCTTGACATCCTCCAGGGAATAGGTTTTGCCGTTGTCCTTATGCTCGCCGAAAAGGCATCCATCCAGAGCATAAATTACTTCGTTTTCCACACGCCCGTAGCAGACGCCATCCTTGCTTTTGAATCTTACATAACGCGCCATGTTTTGTTTCCTCCCTCAGATGGTTTGATGTTTAGAAAGAAGCGTCGCTTTCCGCAGCGATAACGTTGGACAGTTCTCCCAGAATATCTACCTTGAGAGTGCAGACATCGCCCACGTTCATATAAGTGGTGGGCCGACGGTCCTTGGCCAGACCGCCGGGAGTACCGGTGGCGATGATATCCCCGGGCATCAGGGTGAATACCTCGGAGAGGAAGGAAACCAGCTTGGGTACATTATAAATCAGTTTGCTGGTATTGGAGCTCTGCAGTTCCCTGCCGTTGACATAGAGCTTAACGTCGAGGCAGTGAGGATCCGGCACTTCGTCCTTGGTTACCAGAGTGGGTCCGCAGGGAGCAAAGTTGTCAAAAGTCTTGCCGCGGGTCACCTGCTTGTCCCTACCGGTGAGATCGCTGGCAGAAACATCGTTGAGCATGGTATAGCCAGCGACGTACTCATAAGCTTTTTCCAAAGGAACATAGCGGCCTTTTTTTCCGATCACGATGGCCAGCTCCACTTCGTACCCAAGGCATTTGGTCATTTTGGGATAGAGGATGGGATCGTCGGGACCGCAGATGGCGTTAAAGTATTTGGAAAAAATGCGGGGCTCGGGGGGAATGGGGTTGCCGGTCTCTTCGCAAAAATCGTAGTAGTTGTGACTCAGGCAGATGATCCGGCGGGAATTCATCACAGGGGCCCCCAACTTTACCTCACTGCGCTTAAAAACCATCCGTTTCCCGCAGGTGCTCACCGCTTCCAGGCCGTAGTCGGCGGCATCCACCTCCCGGGCGGCTTCCCAGCAGCGGTCGCCGCCGTCCAGGAAGGTGAGGCTGTCGCTGGGTGCCACTACCGAGGCCAGGCGGGCTGGATCGGGGACTTTCTTGTCCGCCAGAAGCTTTTCGTAGCCATAGTTGATGTCCACAATGGTTTCGTCAGGGCGGAAAAGTCCCAAACGGTATCCTCTTTCGCCGAACTGATACATTGCCAGTCTCATGGGTAATTCCTCCAATATGTATAAATGGTAAATTTATCTGTGATTACCGGGTCAGCTCCGCGATGATCGCATCGGTCAGCTCGCGGGTGCCTGCCTTGCCGCCCAGATCGCCGGTGAGATGTTCTCCTTTGCGCAGCACTTCTGCCACGGCATCCTCCACGGCCTTGGCTGCTTTTCGTTCACCGATATAGTCCAGCAGCATGGCCCCCGACAAAATTTCTCCGATAGGATTGGCGATGCCCATCCCTGCAATGGTGGGGGCGGTGCCATGGACCGGCTCAAACAGCGCCACATCCGGGCCGAAATTGCCGCCGAAGCCCAGGCCCAGGCTGCCGCAGATACCGGCGATGAGATCGGCCAGGATATCGCCGTAAACATTGGGAGCCAGAATGACGTCGCAGTCAAGAGGCTCTTTGACCAGCTTAAAGGCCATGTGATCGATCATCAGGCTTTCCAGAGGGATGTCGGGGAATTCCGGCGCCACTTCCTGCGCAGCCTTGAGGAACAAGCCGTCTGTAAGCTTCAAAACATTGGCCTTATGGGTCACGGCAATTTTTTTGCGGCCCATACGCCGGGCAAGATCAAAGGCAAACCGGGCTACCGTTTGAGAATTGGCCCTGGTGATGTACTTGATCCCCACTGCGGCATCGGGACCTACCTGCTGTTCCGCGCCTGCGTAGGTATCTTCCCGCGCTTCCCGCACGACGATGAAATCGGCTCCGGGAAAAGGAGAAGGTACGCCTTCAAAATATCTTGCCCGCTTGACGGCGGCAAAAAGTCCCAGTTTTTTGCGAAGCAGCACATTGGGACTGGGCCAGCCTCGGGCGACCAGATTGGTCAGGGGGCCCTTAATGGCGATTTTGTTGCGCAGGATGGACTCGGCGGTACTGTCGGGAACGGGGTCGGAATACTGTTCCACCGCCAGTTCCCCGGCCAGAACATACTCCCATTCAAACGGGATGCCTGTGGCTTCCAGGACCCGCAGGGCTTCGGGGACGATTTCCCGTCCGATGCCGTCCCCTTTGATTACAGAAATTTTGTATGCCATGGAATGACTCCTTTCATTTTTGCCGGATCTGTTAAAAGAGCCTCGGGTCATCCCAGAAGTTCTTCCGTAAGCTTGCCGACGTTTTCATAATCTGCCAGAGCGTACTCGGAAAATTCCTCCCAATCCATATAGCCGTCGGGGAGAGCGTTTTCTTCCATGTACTCCTGGAAACTCTCGGTGTGGGCAGCCTGATCGATGAGATCAGAGATAGCCTGCTTGATGGCGGGATCGATACCGGCCTTAACAAAGAAGCCGCGGTACTGGGTCAGCATCAGATCATAGCCCAGGGACTGGAAGGTGGGAACATCAGGCATGCTGTCTACGGGTTTATCACCAGTAATGGCCAGGACCCGCAGCTGACCGGCGTCAACATACTGCTTAACGGTGGTGGGAGCCGCCATACCTGCCTGGCAATGTCCGCCCAGAAGGTTTTTAACGGTGTCGGAGCCGCCTTCATAGGGCAGCCAGGTGAAGGCGAAGCCTGCGTCACGTCCCAGCTGGAGAGCGGTAAGATGAAGCGCGGAACCGGTACCCTGACCGCCAAGCTGCAATTTTCCGGGATTGTCGATACCATATTGGATCAAATCCTCCAAAGTCTGGAAGGGAGAATCGGCAGTTACAGCGATGCAGTAGGGACCTATCTGGGTGTTGGCGACAAACTCAAAGCTTTCGATGGGGAATTCCTCGTTGAGGCCTGCCTGAAGAGCGGCGATCTGAGAGGCGGTGATGGTGCCGATGGTGTAGCCGTCGCTTTCTTCGGCCAATACGGCGGCGAACATGACACCGCCGCTGCCGCCGGTTTTATTGACAACGGTAACGGTCTGCCCGGTGATCTGCTCCAAAGCCATGGCGATTTCGCGGGACATGACGTCGGCGGGGGAACCGGCCGAAGAGGAATTGAAAATCTGGATGGGCTTGGTGGGATATTCTACTTTGGGGGTTTCGCTGGATTCAGAAGTGCCTGAAGCGGGGGAAGAGGCGTCCGATGACTGAGGAGTCGTAGCGGAATTACAGGCGGACATGGTAAAGATCAAGCCGACACATAATACCAGAGCGAAGAGACGGGACAGAGACTTTTTCATCATTTTTCCTCCTTTGTTTTGTGGGTGTGAAATGACAGGCGATGGGTGATCTTAAGTAGTATACTGTTGTATACCAGTACAACAGATGCTGACTGAAAAACAAGAGGATATGGAAAATTTGTCAGTATAATTAATTTTTTGGATATTAAAATATTTAATTTGCACAATAAAAATGCAGCCCTCTTCCGTTATAGAAAGAAGACTGCATCCAAAACCCAAATTCAAAAAGGTGCTGCTCAGTGAGTGGTACTGTCATCCCGGAACAGCAGGGTGATGGCCCATACGCCCGCCAGGGCAATGAGGGTATATACGATGCGGCTGAGGATGGCCCCCTGGCCGCCGAACAGATATGCAACCAGGTCCAACTGGAACAACCCCACGCATCCCCAGTTCAGGGCGCCCAGGATTACCAGGACCAGCGAGATCTTATCCAACATGATTTTCACTCCCATCTTGTTTGGATTTGTCTTTATTGTTTGCAGTCAGACAACAGCTATGCGCTACAAGTCAGGAAAATTTTTGCAGCAAAAAAGGCGCTGCCGCTCCCGGAAGCAAGGGAAGCAGCAGCGCCTGAGTGGTAAAAGCATGAAGGAATGGAAATGCCATCCACATCAGAAAAGATGGGAATTTTTTGTTTAGGGTAAACCCTGCTTTTTTTATCCAAGATACAGGCCGCAGCCTGGGGAAACCATGCCTGTGGATGCGGAGGGCTCACTCTGCCCGGGAATCTGTATCCGGGAGCGGATCCGGGGATGCCGGCTTACCAGCCTCCGGCACAGGAGGGACAGCGGGAGCGGAATCCGTTTGCTGACGGCGGAGCTTTTGCTCTTTGATCACCTTGAGCCGGGAAAATTCTTCCCGGTCCTTTTCTTCCAGGGCATCGGTAATGGCCTTGGAGGAGGCCTCCAGCCCCGGAATAATAATATTCTTCAGGGCGTTGGCGCGGCTCTGGGTCTTTTTGATGGCGTTGGCCAGACGGTAAATGCTGTTTTCCACCTCCGCCAGCTGGGCAGTCATCCGCTTGACCTGATGGAAACACAGGTAGGCGTTGTCCAGCTGAGAATTGGTACCGGTAAACCCGTAGCAGAAATCCGGTTCCGGACGGGTATCCAGAAGGACAGTGGGCAATTCCACTCCCATGACGCTGCGGTACTGGATATCCAGCCCTTCCTCCACAGGAATGCTGTCCGCCACATCCTCGATGAGTCCCAGCGTGATATTGGCCTGGGCCAGCGCCCCATAGGCGCGGTCGTAGGTGGAGCTGATCTGTCCCCGCAGCGCCTTGGCCGAGTCCACCATGGTCATCAGTTCCCGGATGAGAATATTCCGTTTGCGGTCCAGCAGATCAAATCCCATCCGGGCCAGCTGGAGGGACCGTTTGACGTTCATCAGGTTGCCTTTGGTGGGCACTATATTGTCGGTACGCATCCCTTCACTCCCTTTTGTGATTTACTGCTCCCGGAACATTTGAGCATTTTCCGGATGGTAATACTGATCCAGCAGCTGACTGTCCACCCGGTCCAGTTCCTCCCGGGGGAGCAGCGCCAGCAGCTTCCAGCCCAGATCCAGAGTTTGCTGGATGGTCCGATCCTCCCCGAAGCCCTGGCCCACAAAGTATTTTTCAAAGCAGCGTCCGAATTCCAGGTACAGCTTATCGGAGGGGCTCAGCTCTTCCTCGCCGATGACCGAAGCCAGGCTGCGGGCGTCCTGAGTGCGGGCATAGCAGGCAAACAGCTGGTTGGCCAGAGCGGAATGATCTGCCCGGGTGTACCCTTTTCCGATGCCGTCCTTCATCAGACGGGAAAGGGAGGGCAGCACCGAAACCGGCGGATAGGTGCCCATGAGGTCCAACCCCCGGTCCAGCACGATCTGTCCCTCGGTCATGTAGCCGGTGAGATCGGGCACCGGGTGGGTAATGTCGTCGTTGGGCATGGTGAGGATGGGAATCTGGGTTACAGATCCCTGAGAGCCTTTGATGATGCCCGCCCGCTCATAAATGGAGGCCAGGTCAGAGTAAAGGTAGCCGGGGAAGCCCTTCCGGCCGGGGATCTCTCCCTTGGAGGAGGAAAATTCCCGCAGGGCCTCGGCATAGGAGGTCATGTCGGTGAGAATGACCAGCACATGCATGTTGTGTTCAAAGGCCAGATATTCCGCTACCGTCAGGGCGCAGCGGGGGGTCAGGATCCGCTCGATGATGGGGTCGTTGGAAAGATTGAGGAACATGACCACATTGCGGGCGGCTCCGCTTTCCTCAAAGGAAGCCCGGAAGTAGTCGGCCACATCGTTTTTGACTCCCATGGCCGCAAACACCACGCAGAAGTTGGAAGCGGCATCCTCAGAGCCCTCCTGGGTGATCCGGGCCTGACGGACGATCTGCACCGCCAGCTTATTGTGGCTCATGCCGGAGCCGGAGAAGATGGGAAGCTTCTGCCCCCGGATGAGGGTGGTGAGGCAGTCGATGGAAGAAATTCCGGTGCGGATATAGTTCCGGGGGTAGACCCGGGAAACCGGGTTGATGGGCCGTCCGTTGACGTCGGCAGTTTTTTGGGCAAAAATTTCACCCAGGCCGTCGATGGGGCGGCCGCTGCCGCTGAAGACCCGCCCCAGTACCTCGGGGGAAAGGGGCATTTCCATGGGATGGCCCAACAGCCGGGTTCGGGTATTGGTAAGGGAGAGTCCCCGGGTTCCCTCAAAAACCTGGATCACTGCCCGGTCGCCCTCCAGAAGGACCACCCGCCCGGTGCGGACAGTTCCATCCTCCAGCGCCAGCTCCACCATTTCCTCGTAGCCCACATCCCCCACATGGTCCAGGACCACCAGAGGACCGTTGATCTCTTTAAGTCCTACAAACTGAACGCTCATGGCTGGGCTCCTTTCTGCTGGGGCTGAGGAGCAGAGGTCTGGCTGCCCCGGGAAGATCCGGGAGTATAAACCCCTGCCAGCGCCTGTGCAATCTCCTCTTTGTATGCATCAAACAGTTCCGGCTTGTTGCCGGGAATGTCATATTTCATTTTGACCACTTTGTCAAAAACGCCGGTGGCCAGCACCGAACTGATGGGCGCCCCGGCGGCCACCACATTCCGGGCTTTGTCGTAGAGGAAAAGGATCAGATCCATCATCTTCAGCTGCTTTTCCAGAGTGACATAGGTGTCCTCCTGATGGAAGGCGTTCTGCTGGAGGAAGCCCACCCGAATGACCCGGCTGATTTCGATTACCAGCTTCTGGTCGTCGGGGAGAACGTCCGAGCCGATGAGCTTGACGATCTCCATCAGCTTATCCTCTTCATGGAGGAGGTTTACCAGGGCCTGGCGGTCCCGGGCAAACTCCGGTCCGACATGATCCCGGTACCAGACATTCAGATCATCCAGATATTCGCTGTAACTGGTGATCCAGTTGATGGCGGGATAGTGCCGGGAGTAAGCCAGATCTTTATCCAGCGCCCAGAAGCAGCGGACGAACCGCTTGGTGTTCTGGGTCACAGGCTCGGAAAAATCCGCTCCCTGGGGAGAAACAGCGCCGATGATGGAAACGCTGCCCTCTTCGCCCGAAAGGGTATTCATATATCCTGCCCGCTCATAGAATTCGGAAAGCCGGGAGGGAAGATAAGCGGGAAAGCCCTCTTCGGCGGGCATTTCCTCCAGGCGCCCGGAGATTTCCCGCAGCGCCTCGGCCCAGCGGTAGGTGGAGTCAGCCATGATGGCCACATGGTATACCATGTCGCGATAGTATTCCGCCAGGGTGATGCCGGTGTAGATGGAAGCCTCGCGGGCGGCCACAGGCATGTTGGAGGTATTGGCGATGAGCACGGTACGGTCCATCAGGCTGTTGCCGGTGCGGGGGTCGGTCAGTTCGCTGAACTCCTGCAGGGCCTGGGTCATCTCGTTGCCGCGTTCGCCGCAGCCCACGTAGATGATGATGTCGGCGTCGCACCATTTGGCCAGCTGGTGCTGGGTCATGGTCTTGCCGGTGCCGAAACCGCCGGGGATGGCGGCGGCGCCGCCCTTGGCCAGGGGGAACATGGTGTCGATGACACGCTGCCCGGTGATCAGGGGCTTGGGCGAAGTCATGCGCGCCGCGGCGGGGCGGGGCGTGCGGATGGGCCATTTCTGGCACAGGGTCAGGGTGATCTCCTTGCCGGATTCATCCTTGACCTTGGCGATGGGTTCTTCCACAGTATAAGCGCCGTTTTCCGCCGCCCAGGTGACGGTGCAGCGGCTGTACAGCGGCGAAAGCATGCAGCGGTGGGTGATGGCCGGGGTCTCGGGGCAGGTGGCATAGACCTGGCCCGGTTCCAGGGTATCGCCGGGTTTGACGGTGACGGTCACATCCCATTTGTGTTCGGTATCCAGGGCAGGAGCCTGGGCGCCGCGGCCGATGAAGCTGCCGCTGGCGGCTTCGATGGCGGGCAGCGGACGCTGGATACCGTCGTAAATGTTGCGCAGGATGCCGGGGCCCAGGGTGACGGACAGAGGCGCGCCGGTGGGTTCCACAGGTTCGCCGGGACGCAGGCCGCCGGTCTCCTCATAGACCTGGATGGTGGCGGCATCGGCGTCCAGGCGGATGACTTCGCCCACCAGACGCT
>CASEAH010000063.1 GCA_949285935.1 uncultured Oscillospiraceae bacterium | reverse complement strand
GTCAGTGAATTGATTTCCGGCATGGAAAGAATCCATATGCCCAAAGAGGTGACGATTCCCTTAACGGTCATGTTCCGCTTCTTTCCAACTGTCTTTCAGGAGTCAGAAGCAATTAGTGACGCTATGAAAATGCGAGGGATTAAACTTGGAGGGAAAAAATCTTCAAAAATATTGGAGTATAAGCTGATCCCGATGATTACCTGCTCCGTAAAAATCGGTGAGGAACTTTCAGCGGCGGCAATTACCCGTGGTCTCGGTGCTCCTGTCAAACGCACAAACATTTGTCAGCTTAAATTTAATTTTGTCGATGTGGTTCTGATCGTGTTTTGTTGCTTTGTAGTGTTTTGGGCGATTGCTTCCCCGATGATTTTTGCAGGAGGGATTTTGCCATGATAGATTTTCAAAATGTTTCTTTTTCTTATGGCGAAGAATCCAGAGGCGGAGGGATTAGAAATATCAATCTCACCATAAGAACAGGGGAATTTGTTTTACTCACAGGGGAATCTGGCTGTGGGAAAACAACGATTACTCGTTTGGTAAACGGGCTGGTGCCTCATTATTACGAGGGCAATTTAGAGGGCAATGTCTTTCTGGACGGAAAAAGTGTATCAGATACGCCACTTTATGACTTGGCTGCTATGGTGGGATCTGTGTTTCAAAATCCCAAAAGCCAGTTTTTCAATGTGGATACGGATAGTGAATTAGCCTTTGCCTGTGAAAATTTAGGCTATCCCCAGGAGGACATCCTGAAAAGGATTGGCCGGACAGTTTCCGATTATCATATTGAAAATCTGATGGGGCGAAGCGTGTTTGCTCTGTCCGGTGGGGAAAAGCAAAAAATAGCCTGTGCTTCATCAAGTGTATTGCTGCCGGGAATTATGGTTCTTGACGAACCATCTTCTAATTTGGATATGGCTGCCATTGATGACCTGCGGCAGGTCCTGAGCCTCTGGAAAAAGCAGGGCAAAACAATTCTGATTGCCGAACACCGCCTTTACTACCTTCACGATCTTGTGGACCGTGTACTATATGTAAAAGATGGGGAGATCGAACAGGAATACACACCTGCTGAATTTGACAGCTTATCGGATAGCACTCGAAAAGGAATGGGTCTGCGGCCATTTTCTCTCTCGAAGCTGAAACCCGCTAATCAGTATCAGGCGCATACAACTAAACAGATGGAATTTCAAAATTTCTGCTTTGCGTATAAAAAGCAGGAACCGGAAAGCCTCCATATTCCGAGTGCAGAACTGCCCATTGGAGAAACGATTGCCATTATCGGCCTAAATGGCGCTGGAAAATCTACTCTGGCCCGCTGTGTTTGCGGGTTGGAAAAGAAATGTGGCGTCTTGCAGGTTGACGGGAAAGCCCTTGATTGGAAAGCCCGGCTCAAACATTGCTATATGGTAATGCAGGATACCAGCCATCAGCTATTTACCGAAAGCGTGACAGATGAAATCCTTCTGAGCATGGACGATGAGGATGAGACTGTTGTGGAGCAAATCCTTGAACAGTTTGATCTGCTGGAATATAAAGACAGGCACCCGCTTTCTCTTTCCGGCGGGCAGAAGCAGCGAGTAGCGATCGCATCTGCCATTGTGAGTAACCGGGAGATCATTGTGTTTGACGAACCAACCAGCGGACTTGATCTCAAACATATGCGGGAAGTTGCGCAGAGTTTGAAGTCACTTGCAGGTCAAGGCAAAACGCTTCTTGTTATTACGCATGATCCGGAGCTGGTGATGGCAAGTTGTTCGTATGTGATTCACATGGAAAAAGGTCAAATTAAAGAGAACTACCCTTTGGATGTTAACGGAGCGAAGAAAGTTTTGAACTTTTTTAGAATCTAATTATGAATTCAGGAGGAGTTTATGATACTTCATGCGTCCGGAGAGGACTACCTGGAAACCATCCTTGTTCTCCAAAAGAAACTCGGTATGGTACGCTCCGTAGATGTGGCCCGGCACATGGAGGTGTCAAAGCCAAGCGTGTGCCATGCGGTGGCTACCTTGCGGGACGGCGGCTTTCTTACAATGGACGAAGATCACTTTCTTCATCTGACTGATGTGGGCCGCGAGGTTGCCGAAAAAATCTACGAGCGCCATTGCTTTTTTACCGAGCAGCTTATCGCCGCAGGCGTTGACCCCAAGACTGCGGAGGCCGACGCCTGCCGGATTGAACACATCATCAGCGATGAGAGCTTTTCACGGCTGAAAGAGGCAGCCACACAGGAGCAAGATTAAACTGAATATTTGAAACCATCCTGCCCCGCCTGACGGGGAAAGAAAAAACCGTTGCTGGGGCAGGTAGTTTTGTGCGCTCATTTTGCATTTATACCCATCGGCGGTTTTGAGAGATGATATGCTCCCTTTAAAGTAGACAGCGGAAAAACAAAACTGTCGAAGCGGAGGGAGCAATTATCATGAGTTTAAAAGGCAAAATACCGCCGGAGGTAAAGATTCAGGCTGTGGAGGACTACCTAGCGATCCGTAAGGGTTCCACACAGATCCGGGAAGAGTTAGGCATACGATTGAGCACTTTCCAGGCATGGCTGCGGAAATATCAGACGGAGGGGCCTGCGGGTCTGCATCCGAAAAAGGGTTTTACCAGTTACCCGTCGTCGCTCAAGCTGGCGGCCGTGGAGGACTATTTAAGCGGAGAAGGGTCGCTGGACGCCATGTGCCGCAAATACGGGATATCCTCCCATGCGGTTTTGCAGCAATGGATTACGTTGTATAATCAAGGCCATAGAGAGTTCAAGACACGCAGAGCGCGGGAGGAAACAGATATGGCCGAGAAAGAAAAATTATCGCAGGAGCAAAAGCTGCAGGCAGTACTATACTGCTTAGAACATCAACTGGACTACCGGCGAACCAGCGAGCAGTACAAAATCACCTACCAGCAGATCTATAGCTGGGTCAAAAAATATCAAGGGAAGGGAGAAGCCGGGTTGCTTGACTGCCGGGGGAAACGCCGCCCTCCTTCCGAATACAGCGAGGAGGAAAAAGCCGCGGCAAAGCTGCGGAAGCTGGAGGCGGAAAACAGAAGGCTTCAAATGGAGAACGATTTCTTAAAAAAATTGAACGAACTCGAGGGGAGGCGGTAAGCAGGCTCACACGCCGCAGGAAGGTCTATGAGGCGATCCATACGCTTCATCAGGAAAAAGGATATGCGGCAGCGAAACCGTGAGCTGTCGCAGAAGAAAAAGCGGCTGGCGGAGATACAGAAGCGGATCGGGGAACTGGATACCATTTTCCAACGTATCTATGAGGACAATATCATTGGCAAACTTTCTGACGAGCGGTTTATGAAAATGTCGAAGGGCTACGAGGACGAACAGCATACCTTGCAGACCGAAGCAGATGAAATCCAGAGTGGGCTCCAACAGGAAGAAAAGAAAAGCGTGGATGTAAAACGCTTTCTTGCCATTGTAAAGCAGTACACGGACTTGACCGAACTGACGCCTGAAATCCTCCGGGAGTTTATTGATAAGATTATTGTTCATGCCCCCGATAAGAGCAGCGGCAGGCGGTTACAGGAAATCGAAATCATCTATAACCATATCGGAGAATTTGACCGTTCAAAGGTCACTCTTTGGAAAGGAAATGCGGTATAGCACCTACAATGCCATACCGCATAATCCAAAATCTAAAAAACATCCTTATGAAACCCTTGAAAAATTAAGGGCTTCCGGTGTTCTGAAAGACGCAGGGAGCACGCAAGCAGCTCCAAAAGACACCCGCGTCCAACGGCTCAAAATTGAAGCCGGGTCAGATCAGCCCCTGACCTAGGCCATCAGAATCCAAATGCCTTCTCCCGCAGGGGCAGGTTGCCCAGGACCGCCAGATATCGCCGGAGGGGCACGTTGATTTCCTGCCCCTGTTCGGACATCCGGTGCAGGAACCGGACCGCGGCCTGCACCATGGGAGACTCAGCATGGGCCATAAAGTCATAAAACATTTCCCGGAAGGCATACTCGGCCGGGGTTCGCTTTTCAAGGTCGTCCAGCGTCCGTACAAGCAGGGCGGGGAGCTCCGATCGATTCAGCGTGGCCCCGTCCCGGGCCATGGCCTCCAGCTCAGACCGGCACTGGGCCAGCCAGGTATTCATCTCGTCGGAGAAATGGATGTCCCCATCCGGCGTCCACCACGGGATCCGGTCATCGTCCGAACAGCCCAGGAAGTCATTGGTATCTACGGGGGCAACCGGCTTAGACGGCGGAAGGCCTTCAAAGTTCCAGGCGGAAGCCCCGTCCCAGTCAAAGGGGCGCAGTTCCTCCAGCAGGGACTCAAAATCCTGAGAGAAGGCGTCGGCAAGGAGCTTGGCCGCGATTTCCACAGGGAGCATGACAGCCATGACCGCAAAGCATGTCTGGGCATCGTCCGTGAGGAGGTCCAAATCCCTGGTTTTGAGGGAATTCATCAGCTGCTCCAGCTTGTTCAGGTCCGGCACCTTATCCTCTGCGCTCAGCTTTGCCAGAGCCTGCTCCGCCCGCCTGATGCAATCCGGAATGGTATGGGGCGCGTCCGAAGAGAGCTCCATCACCCACTGCCACCCCGCGGCGTTGATGTGGCGGGTGACGGTGAGATACGTCAGCACCCCCAGGGGGTCCATGGTCACGCCTTCGTTGGGAAGGGTCAGAAGATTGTCGTCCTGCCGGTAGTCGGGCAGCAGCTGGTAGATGCGCCAGGGGTTGCTGATCCGACTGTTGTCATACCCGCTCCCGAACAGATGATTCAGCCAGCCGATGATTTCCCGGGCGTCAAAGACATGGGCATCCTCATTGGCAATCCCGAAGGTCTGCGTATAAAACTCATAGAGCACATACACCGCGGAACAGACCCGGTTGAACTGACGCCAGCCCACTTTGTTGGTGCTGAAGCTGCAAAGGAGGGGGTTATAGCCCCCGGTTTCCCAGGTGTCATGCTCGAAGTAATTGTAACAAAACAGGATGGTGTCCAGTCCCGGCATCGCCTGGGGAGGGGTCAGCAGCCAGAGCCTTCTGCCGAGCAGGCAGATCATCTCCTGATCCATTATCCCGCCCTGGTCCAGAATGGTAAGGACCCGCTGATTGAATTCCTCGCGCTTGTCCTCCGGGATCGTCTTATCTCCAAAGTAACCCAGAAAAGTTCCCATATTCCTGCTCCTTCTTTCTTTTTTTCCTAACCTTCCCCGGGAGGCCTGGGCCTCCCGGGGAGGTTTCGTGTTACACCGCGTCGGGGTCGATGCCTTCGTCCTCCCAAGTGGTCAGGCAGAACCGGTAGGGCCGTCCGGTGGGGTCGGTGATGGAGTTCATCTGCTCCACCAGCGCGGCCGCCTCCCGGCTGTGGTGCCGGGCGATGAGCACCCCCTGGGTGAGTGGCCGCCCGTCCAGGGCACACCCGTCCCAGTACATCCGCAGCTCATACACATCCAGCGGCCGGGAGCAGCCCATTTTGGCCTCATAGGCCTCGGATTTGCCCTGATAGCTCACAAACAGATCCATCTTGACCCCCAGGTCCAGGGAGCGGTAGGTGTCCTCCTTCCGGGCCACCCGGATCACCCCTGCTTCCACTGCCTTGTTGCGGGCCAGCACCTCCACCAGCCGCTCCTCCTCCGGCTCCTCCGGGGCGGGCAGGGGCACATTGGCCCGGAGCCAGGCATAGAGGGCCTCCAGCCGGAAGTCGCCTTCCCAGAATCCGGTCTTGCTGAAATTGGTGGGCGGAAGAGCGTTCCAATCCTGAGACCGGAGATCCACCTGGACCAGGAAACGGTTGTGCCTGGGACAGCTCCGGCCATTCCAGACCTGCCCGAGCGGGACTTGCTGAACCATCCGTCCGTTGCATCGGATCTCCACACCGCCGGTTTCCGTGGGGGCCTGGCAGGGAGGAAAGGGCTCCTTCCGGCTCCGGAGCAGGCCATAGCGGCACACCAGCTCCACCGGGCCCACGCCCAGATCGCAGGTGACTCCGGGGATCTCCTGGGGCCCGTTTTTATCCCAGAGCGGGAAGCGGGAGCGTACCACGCGGTTCCGCAGTCCGTCGTCCACCT